>CAMYLB010000329.1 GCA_947259145.1 uncultured Woeseiaceae bacterium | reverse complement strand
AGGCGACGGTACGACAACCGCTACGGTTCTT
The DNA here is from genome assembly GCA_947259145.1 of uncultured Woeseiaceae bacterium. Lineage (GTDB taxonomy): Bacteria > Pseudomonadota > Gammaproteobacteria > Steroidobacterales > Woeseiaceae > UBA1847. Next base: position 13,896 of record CAMYLB010000329.1, on the reverse strand, counting down.
GCTCAGGCTATCCTGCGCGAGGGTCTGAAGTCGGTTGCCGCGGGCATGAACCCGATGGACCTGAAGCGCGGTATCGACAAAGCGTCGGCGGCTATCGTTGACGAGTTGAAGAACCTGTCCAAGCCTTGCGAAGATGAGAAGGCGATTGCACAGGTCGGCAGTATTTCAGCCAACTCTGATGTCGAGATCGGCGAGATTATCTCCGATGCTATGGGCAAGGTCGGCAAGGAAGGCGTTATCACGGTCGAAGAAGGTTCGGGTCTTGCGAACGAGCTGGACGTTGTCGAAGGTATGCAGTTCGACCGCGGCTACCTCTCGCCGTACTTCATTAACGACGCCCAAAGCCAGCAGGTTGAGCACGAGAACCCGTTGATCCTGCTGTACGACAAGAAGATCTCCAACATTCGCGATCTCCTGCCGGTACTCGAAAGCGTTGCCAAAGCGGGTCGCCCACTGATGATCATCTCCGAAGACGTCGAGGGTGAAGCGCTTGCTACGCTGGTGGTTAACAACATTCGTGGCATCGTCAAGGTCGTTGCAGTCAAGGCACCGGGTTTCGGCGATCGTCGCAAAGCCATGTTGCAGGACATCGCAGTCCTGACGGGCGGTCAGGTTATCTCCGAAGAGGTAGGCCTGTCGCTGGAGAAGGCAACGATCGACGATCTTGGCCAGGCCAAGAAAGTTCAGATCACCAAGGAAGCAACCACGATCATCGATGGCGCCGGCAAAGCGGCCGATATCAAAGGCCGTGTCGAGCAAATCAACGCTGAGATCGCAGAATCTTCGTCGGACTACGACAAAGAGAAGCTGCAGGAGCGTGTTGCCAAGCTGTCTGGCGGCGTTGCCGTCATCAAGGTTGGTGCTGCGACCGAAGTCGAGATGAAAGAGAAGAAAGCACGCGTTGAAGATGCCTTGCACGCAACTCGTGCGGCTGTCGAGGAAGGTGTTGTGCCAGGTGGCGGTGTTGCACTGATTCGCGCCGTCAAAATGATCTCAAAGCTCAAGGGCGACAATGACGACCAGAACGTCGGTATTGCTATCCTGAAGCGTGCGGTCGAAGAGCCGCTGCGTCAGATCGTTCGCAATGCCGGCGGTGACGCTAGCGTCGTGCTGAACGAAGTTGCCCTGGGCAAGGGTAATTACGGATACAACGCGGCAACCGGCGAGTACGGTGACATGATTGAGGCCGGTATCCTGGATCCGACCAAGGTCACACGTTACGCGCTGCAGAATGCTGCCTCCGTATCAGGGCTGCTGTTGACGACCGAAGCGATGGTCGCTGACGCACCGCAGGAGGATGCAGGTGGTCCGCCGATGCCTGACATGGGCGGTATGGGTGGCATGGGTGGAATGATGTAACAGCGGCATCAGCCGCAATTTCATCCATCGCAAGACAAAGGAGCCCGGCTTTTGCCGGGCTTTTTTGTGCCCGAACATATGACGAACAGAGCTAACTGCTAATGAGCGTCCGCTCTCACTGAATGCAGTCGTTCGTTCATCTTCCGCGCGACCGTCTCAGAACGAAATACCGGACAGTTGCAGACGGTTTAGAAGTCCAATGCAGTCAGGGATTTCCGGTCGGTCTGATCATTCAGCGGGCCAGAAACCGCTTCATTTTTTGGTCGACTCGTGATCTTTGAAACTTTCCATCAGGGCATGGAAGCGAGGATCGTCGTGGAGCGAAGCCAGATCCGAATCGTTCTCCGCCCACTCTGCGATAGACATGCCACGCAAGCTGGCTCGTTCCAGACAATCCAACGCATGATCGGCCTCGCCCATGAGCGCGTAACTACACGCCACATTGTACAAGGTGTCCGGATTGTCGCCGTCAATGGCCAGTGACCGCTTGGCCCATTGCATTGCCTGTCCCTTTTCGCCTAGGTCGACGAGCCCAGCGCACCCTAGATTAAGCGCGCGGGTGTCGTCTGGATAGAGTTCCAATTGTTGCTTCGCGCGTGTGAGTCCGCGCAGAGCCGCAGCCTTTGCATCCTTTTCCCGCCTTTGGCTCCGATAGATCTGACGCAGGAAGATTGGCACCTGAAAATCATCCGGACGAATGCGTTCCGCCTTTTCGAACAATTCTGCCGCCTCGTTTAGTTCACCTCGCTGGAAGCGCACCCGAGCGTAGAAGTAATAGGCCTCAAATAACTCCGGGTTCAGACGCTGTGCCGTCTCAAACTCAGCGATCGCCTCGCGATTCGCGCGGCGAACGAAGTGGTATAGACCGCGAGAGACATGCGATTCGGCCAGGCCCGGCGACAACTCGAGCGCTTGCAAACTCGCAAGATTTGCACCCGAAAGATTTTCCTCGCTGGCGCTCCAATACATACAGGTCATGGCGTAGCTGTCCGCAAGCGCCGCCCAGGCGCGGGCATAAGCGGGGTCGATTTCCACCGCCTTGATAAACATTTCGATAGAGAAGCCAACGTTTCTCAATCCCCAGCGGTGGAAGTAGTGCATGCCCTGCAAGTAATAGTCGTATGCTTGTACATCCTCGGTCGTGCAATACTCTTCAGCGGAGCCGGTCTGCAGTGTCACTTCCAAGGCGTCGGCCACCTGCGTCGCGATTTCATCCTGAATCTCGAAAATATGCTCCAGCGTGCGGTCATAGCTACGTGACCAGAGGTGGTAACCATCCTCCACGTTAATCAACTGCGCGGTGATGCGCAGATGATCGCCCGCCTTGCGCACACTGCCTTCGAGGACCGTTGTGACGTTGAGCTGTGAAGCGATGCCGCTGACATCTGCCGGTTGCCCCTTGAATCGAAACGATGAGGTGCGGGAGGCAACACGCAGATTTCGAATCTGCGCCAATCTGTTGAGAATTTCTTCCGCGATACCGTCGCAGAGATACTCCTGGTCTTTCTCAGGACTCATGTCGTCAAAGGAAAGCACCGCGATAGACGGCCCGCTGCGTGGAGGCTCTGCATCAGTGGCAGCAACGGCCTCGGCGGATTGCAGCCGGGGGCCCGTATCTATCTTGAATCCGCGAAGGCTGAGATCGAGAAACCAGGCCAACACCATTGCGATGGGCAAGCCCATGATGACCAAAACCACGAGCATCGTCAGCGCCCAGTCGGGAATATGTAACGGCTCGAAGGTCACCTCGGCCACTTGTAGGAGAACCCAGGCCACGATGGCATAGGCCGCGCCGCCTTGAAGCACTTTGCGCCGCTTGAGTTCGCTGAAGAAGGACATAAATGCTACTGATCCCACCAGTGGTGTTGCCGATAATGGATTACGGCAACAATATTGTCGATATTAGGCGCGTTGGGCGATGTCTGCTTAGGGTCAGTAGCGGAAGTCCATGGTACCCCGAAAGCAGCCTTTCGAGCGGCCGGTTTTGGGGGCATAGCGGAAGTACAAGGGCAAGTCTTGGCCGTTGGCAGACCCTCAGGTTTTCGTAAGCATGGTCGATTGAACGGCCACTCTTGGAAAGAACTGTCGTTCGACGAAAGGGGGCACGAATTCGGATCGAGAGCAAAAGCGGGCAGCGCGCAAAAAAATGGGCCGCATGAGCGGCCCATCGTTTCACCATCAGGCGGTGAATTACTAAAGCTTGATCTTTTGTGCCCATCCGTCGGCGATAGCTTTGGCCGCGTCTCTGCCACCCAGACCAAACGCGAGCGCTGTCGCCACCGCGACGCTACCCAGCGTGAAGCCAAAGGCCATCGTGACAATATTGTCTGCCAGGCCCATCGCCTTCAGACCCATCGCCAGCACAAGACCGAGGATCGCGATTCTCGCGATATTCGCAACACCGCCGCTGCCGTGGCTTGACAACTTGTTGTAGGCAATCGTGCTCAAGAAGTTGCCGATAATCAGAATCACGCCACCAACCAGAATTCCGCCACCGAATTCCAGCACCCTGGCAAACACTTCGGAGATGATATCGATTCCCAGAATATTCACGGCGGCAGTGGCTGCGGCGACCATCGAGAAGAACATGATCGCGAAACCGACGAGTCGCGTGGGCGTGAATGACTCGGTGAACATGCCCTGCATGCCCATCTTCTGCGGCAGTGCATTGATATTTGCACCTTCGAGAAGACCGCCAAGTATGAAGACGACAAATTTGGCGGCGAAGAACACGACCAGCAGAATGATGCCGGCGCCAACGATGTTAGGCACCGCTGCCATCAGTTTTTCGATCATTGCCGACGCCGGATCCGAGATCGCCGGAATGTTGAGGACGCCCAGCGCAGAAACTGCAATAGGCAACAGGATGATGGCCATGATGAGTGCGCTACCGAATTTGGAAATACTGACGTCCTTGTTTCCGAGGCGTTCGGCAAGTTGCTCGTCAATCTTGGCGAGTCCGACGCCCGCGAGCTGCGAGACGATCTTCGCAATGACCCAGCCAGCGTAGCCGATGACACCGGCACCAATGACATTGGGTACCGCCCCCATGAATTTATTCACCATATTCTTCAAAGGCTCCAACACGTCCGTCAATCCGAAATGTTGCAACACGGCGATGAGCACGAAGATCGTGAGCACCGCTTTGACCAAAGAGGCAATCGGCGATACCAGGTCCGTTATGGAGCCATCAGGATTGGTGCGATGCAGCACCGATACCGTTTTCAGCATGCGCTTCAAGACGCCAATGAACATCTTGACGATGAAGAGACCAATGACGAGAATCGCAAGGCCGAGCAGTGCGTGACCCAACGCGCTGGAACCTGCGGGCCCCAAGAACCCGGTTAACTTGCTCATGATGTCGTTCATAATCTGACACTCCTGGATGTCGTGTTGATTCACGATTCATCACCCAAAGTATTACGGAATTTACCTGTGCCAGGAACGCTTCAATTGTTAAGAATTGTGTCGTTGCGAACGGAAAACTCGTATCGGTCTATTCGATTTGGTGGCGGAAAGCGATGTTCTACAAGCAACGACAAGCGGGCAATCTTTTGGCTCACGCCACGAATGGCTGTCAATGCGGATATCTCCGAATTGCCGTTTTTCTGGCCGGGCGTATAAATGATGTGCTGGCAGAGGTTTGCCAGTGTTGCCAAGGGAAGGAGGTGTGTCACATGTCAATCCTGCGCAAAATTGAGCCTCGCAATGGGGCGATTGATGTAAGACGGACGATGCCTCTAACCCAGGGCATGGAGGAGTTCTTTGAGAACTTCCCACCACGCCGCTGGATGGAGACGCTTGAGCCCTTTGGACGGAAGTGGCCGAGAGATGTCGACATGGAGCGGGATTTCCGCCTCGATGTCATTGACCGCGACAAGGAGCTCGTAGTCCGGGGCGAACTGCCCGGCGTAGAAAAAGACGACGTCGAAGTCACAATCTCGGGCGATCGCCTGACGATTGAGGCCGAGAGGAAGTTCGAGGAAGAAGAGACCAAGGATACGTTTTATCGGCACGAGCTCGGCTACGGCAAATTCATGAGAACGATTGTTTTGCCGCAAGAAGTGGACTTCGAAAATATCCACGCCGAGCTGAAGGACGGAATCCTTAACGTCACGCTTCCGAAAATCCGGGCGGCGGAAAGACACACAGTAAAAGTCGCCTGACGATATAACTGTGTGAAATTGCCGGGACGGCTGCGGCCGCCCCGGCTTTTATTTGCGACAGTATGTAAAAAATAGTAGACATGAAGTAAAACATACTTTACATTTAGTTTATCGTTCAAATCAAGCAGGGAGACGTCCATGGACATGTCATTCCAGGAAAAAAGTGCCTGGGGTTCGTTGATCGCGATGGGCCTGTTCGCCTACTGGTTTTTTCCGGCCGCGTTCGATATCGCGGACGATAGCAACGGCGCGTCAGAACTTTTCTTTCTAAGTGTTGGCTGCATCGTCGGATTGATCATCATCGAGGTGGTTTACCAGTCGTTGGTCGCTGCCACAGGTTCCGCGGAGAGTGACGAACGCGACGCGCTGATCAATCTGCGGTCGGAGCGCAATTCCGGTTGGGTGTTGGCAATCGGGCTATTCTGGTTGGTTGGGCATATTGTCGCCAATTCGGCTCTTGAAGTGCCTGAGCCAATGGGTGGATTGCTTATCGCCGTCTGGATCTTGTTCACTTTGACTGTCTCTGAGTTTGCGAAGCTCGCATCACAGGTCTGGTATTACCGGGTAGATGCGGGATGAGCAAAACGCATGTCAAGAACAACATTCGTGCGTTCAGGTTTCAGTGTGACGAAATGACTCAGCAACAACTTGCAGATCAGGTTGGTGTTACACGTCAGACGATCGTCGCGATCGAAAAGGAAAGATACTCGCCGTCCCTGGAAGCGGCGTTCAAGATTGCAGCCGCATTCGGTGAGCCGCTCGACGCCGTATTTCGCTACGAGCCGTAAGCGATGGCTTGCTTTCGGCGCCGCTGCCACTGCCACCAGACTCGGGCGCCCAGCAGAACAGCCAGTACAGATGCGTAAATGAGCGGTTCGGTAATATCCTGTTTGACCTGCCACCAGTAATGCCAGACACCAAGCACTGCGATCACATAGGTCGCGTTATGCAGCGTCTGCCATCGCCGGCCCAGGCGTCGGCGCATGGCGTTAGTGGAGGTGGCGGCCAGCGCAGTCAGCAGCAGCAGCGCGACGAATCCGATCGTGATAAACGGCCGCTCGACAATGTCTTCCAGAATTGCAGACAGCAAAACACCCTGATCGAGTATCAGCCAGGCAAGAAAGTGCATCAGCACATAAAAGAACGTGAAAAGACCAAACATCCGCCGAAAACGGGCCAGCCAGTTCCAGCCCGTCACACGTCGTAGCGGCGTTACGGCCAGCGTAATCATTATGAATCGCAATGCCCAGATGCCGAAGCGGTCCTGAATCTCTTCAACCGGATTCGCACCCAGCCGGCCCGTCAGCTCGAATGCGTCGGTCACGATAAGAAGCGCAGGGACCAGGCAGAGCAGGAATACAATCGGCTTCCAGATGCGCCGAACTTGCGTGAGCGTATCCAAGTTCTTCTAGAAGTTGCGGCGCAGATCGAGGCCCTTGTAAAGGTGAGCGACTTCATCGCCGTAGCCGTTATACATCAGCGTTGGTTGCTTGCTGGCAAACAGGCCTGCCCCGATACGCCTTTCCCGCGCCTGGCTCCAGCGGGGATGATCAACATTCGGATTCACGTTGGCGTAGAAACCATACTCGCGCGCTTGCGCCATGTTCCAGCTGGTCTCTGGACGCTCTTCGGTAAAGCGCATGCGGACGATGCCCTTGATGCCCTTGAAGCCATACTTCCAGGGAACCACGAGCCTGATCGGTGCGCCGTTTTGGTTCGGCAGTACCTGGCCATAGAGACCGACAGCCAGTATCGGCAGTGGATTGGTCGCTTCGGCGATGGTCAACCCTTCGCGGTACGGCCAGTCAAGAGATCCCCGCCGAATACCCGGCATGCGCGTTCGATCGTTCAGTGTTTCGAAGGCAACGTACTTTGCTTTTGACGTCGGTTTAAAATGTTTGACGACTTCTGCCAGCGATACGCCAACCCACGGGATCACCATCGACCAGGCTTCGACGCAGCGCATGCGATAGATGCGTTCTTCAAGATCGAACGGTTTGATGAAGTCTGCGAAGTCGAAAGTGCCGGTCTTCTCTGCGTGCCCCTCCACCGCTATTGTCCAGGGCAGAGGATCAAATTCCTGCGCATTCTCGTAGGGGTCGCTCTTGCCAGTGCCAAACTCGTAGTAGTTGTTGTAAGTAGTAATGTCTTCGAAGCTGTTCGGGGCCTCGTCGGTGCTAAACGGACTCTTGCCGATGTCAGCGAGTTTTGCACCGCGCTTGTCTGGAACAACAGCGCTCATTGCAGACGGTGCCAAAATTGAGCCGCCAAACAGCGCCCCGGCACGAATGAAGGTGCGTCGATCGAGGTAGTTTTGCTCACTCGTAATTTCTGATGGTCGAATATCAGCTGGCTTCTTGATCAACACGCGTGGACTCCGAAAAGAAATGCATGCCCTATCAGACCGGGCGTGGCCCCAGAATATTGCACAAATCAGCGCGGCAAGTGATGCTTGCAACATATTGTTACCAAGGAGCCTGGCCGTGGGAAAACCGGGCCAACCCGATTCGAGCAGGATTCTCGTCCTTTACTACGCGGCGACGGCCCTGTTCGTGGTGCTTGATTTCGCCCTGGGTTTCAACATCCGCCTGGCATTTCTCGAGTCCCTTCCGCTGGCGCGAATCGCTTACTATGGCGTGTGTTTCAGCTGTCTCGCGCTGATGCTCTGGCGTCCCGCCTGGACAGTGCTGATCAGCGCATTCGAGTCGCTGGTGACGCTCTCTGCACTGATTATCGGTATGGGCATGAGGATTCTGATTGTGACCGATAGCATGCTCGAAACCGGCACGGGCTTCGTTACGATGCCGGAGATTGTTAATTTCATGATCTCCGGCGGTATTGCCTACATTGCCTGGGTGAAAGGAATTATGCGTCTACAGGGCAAAAATAGGTTCTAAAATCCGGTAAAGTCCTCTAACTACCGGAAATGTCGCACGAAGTCAGACTGTGTTCCCAAAGCGCGCTGTGGAATACTGTTGTTGGCGGAATTCAGTCGATCCTGAACTGCTAAAAAGCATGAAAGTCGGATAAATTGTTATAAAAAACCAATAAAATCGCTAAACGTCTACGAAAAAGCCAGAGCTGAAAACGATAACTTACTGATAGCCCAAGCCGAAAATTCTGAGACGATTCCAGAGTATCGAAACTTTTAGTGAATTTTCGTGCCATTTTCCGAAAATATCCGTTAATGTCGGAGAAAAGCAAGCAAACTAATGTGTCGCTGCGGCGTCCAACTCAGTGAACGGCGCTGTTCATGCTGGGTTCAACGCCAAAGGGGCAAGCTTGAGATCGACGGAATGGCCCCAACTTCAGTACCTGTTGAGGAGGATTGAGCCAGTGAGCGAGACACTATCCAACATCGGCCGAAGCAATGACCGCGTGGCGCCGAACGCAGCACTTCATGTCGAGGTGATTGCCGATTTCGTGTGCCCGTTCTGTTTTATCGGCAAGCGGCGTTTTGACGAGGCTCTGAAAGCCGTGCAGGGGCCCAGTGACGTCAGCTGGTATCCGTATCAGCTCAATCCGGAGATTCCTGCCGAAGGGGAGCCGTTCGATGTTTTCCTTACCCGCCGATTTGGCAGTCCGGCCAATATCGAGCCCGTTCTCAAACAGCTCACCGCGGAGGGCAAGGCGGCCAGTATCGAGTTTCGGTTCGACAGACTCCGAAAGGTTCCGAATACGATTCCGGCGCACCAGGTCATGCAACTCGCCGAAACGCTGGGAGCAGACCAGTCAGCCGTGGCCGAAGATCTGTTGTCTGCTTTTTTCGAACAGGGGCGGAACATCGGCGACAGAGGCGAGCTGATCGATATCGCACACCCCCACGGTATTTCTGCCGATGACGTCAACAGGGCGATCGATAGCGATCAAATCAAACAACTTGTGCTGACGCGCGAAGGCCAGGTACGCAGCAGTGGCATGGTCGGTGTCCCGGGATTCCTGGTCAACCGACGCCTGCTGGTTGTCGGTGCCCAGCCGACTGACGTTATCGTCAACGCTTTTGATCGAGCGATGTTTGGCGAAGGGACCGATGCGCTGGAATCACCGGCGCTGAACTAGCCACTCCAGTATCAGGCGGTTTACCTCATCGGGCTTTTCCTGCTGACTCCAGTGCCCGCAGTGCTCCAGCACGTGAATTTCGATATCGGTCACGAGCGGCCGCATACCTTCAATGTGTCCAGGCGCGATGATCAAATCATCGACCGCACCAATGAACAGGGTCGGAATATCAATCGTGTGATCGACACCTTCAAGCACCTCCCAATTGTGCTTCCAGTTGCGGTACCAGTTGATGGCACCCGTAAATCCGCTGGCGTCGAAAGCGGACGCGTAGTAGTTGCGTTCATCCGTCGACAACAGCGGCTCGCCGCTTTGAGCCTCTCTTGAAAGGGCCCTCAACAGGCTGATGACCTTTCTTTCCGGCGGCAATTTCTCGAACACGGCACGCGGCACCTGGTTGCGGCGCATCGTGACGTCGAAAAAATGTGCCGTGTCGGCCGCAAAGGCGCGATCCGATTCGTCCGAATCCTGAAAGTTAACGATGTAGAAATCTTTGCCGAATCGTCGTCGCCAGATCGAGATCGGGTCTTGCGGCGGGCGCGGGTAGTGTGGAATGTTGAGCATGATCAGCCTGTCGATGCGCTCAGGGGCGTGCATCGCCATCTGCCAAAGCAATATCGCGCCCATGTCATGACCGATAAAAACGGCGCTATCGATTTGCAGGGCGTCAAGCAGGCCGTGAATATCCCCGATCAGCTCTTCGACTCGATAGTCCGATACACGCGGCGGCACACTGGTCTTACCGTAGCCGCGCTGATCCGGTGCGATCGCGCGGTAGCCAGCCATGGCAAGCGCCGGGATTTGGTGGCGCCACGAGAAAGCCAGTTCGGGAAATCCGTGCAGCAAGATGACAGGTGGTCCGTCTCCCTGCTCGTGCACGGCCATACGAATGCCGTTTGTATTGACGAAATGCGGTTCGGGAAACATGGGTCATGATTTGACAGGATTACAGGGAGAACCGCAAAGTGGTTCGCAGAGGGTACGACAAGGCCAACCAGGAAAGGATGTGAAAAAACGATGCGCGACAAGCTGCTGAAGCTGCGTGCGGCGCTCGAAGCCGCTGTTGAGACGGCGGAAGGATCCGCTGCGATCGTCGAGCTCGACCAATCCGCAGTCGGCCGCCTTTCGCGCATGGATGCCATGCAGGCGCAGGCCATGGCGCAGGCTTCCGGTCAACGACGCGAGGAAATGCTGCGGCGAATCACCGCGGCGCTGCAGCGCATCGATGACGGCGAGTACGGCGTGTGCCTGAAATGCGAGGAACCCATCAATCCCAAGCGTCTGGAGTTCGATCCGACGGTCCTGCTGTGCGTCGACTGTGCGAGTCAATCGGAAAACGACTGAACGCTAGGGCTGCTGAAACGGATCCTCGCGTCGGTAACCGTCGGGTGCCGTGAAAAGCCCCGGCTCCAGGTCCTTTTCGGTGATCGAGTCCACCGACGATTCCCGCACAGCGACGCCGTTTTCGTAGTCGGTTGTATGCACCGGGAAACCGTCGATCTGGTCCATTAGTTCGCCCGGGTTTATGCCGTCGTCGACATCCATCGGCATCGTCTCCGCCATTTTCGTCATGTAGGCAGCCATAATGCGAAAGGCTTCCATGACTTCATCGCCACCATCAATGTCGTCCAGCTTCGCGGCACAGAGCTCCTGAGTCTTTTCAGGGCCCTCAAAGACCGCGTATTTCCGACACGTGCGCGACTGCCACTTGCCGCTACCGACAGCCTTGACGCTGGGGGCAGGAGGCGCCGTGTCTTGTTGCCCCATCATTCCACCCATTTGCCCTTTCATCATCTGTTCCACCATGGCCCGCTGTTCCGGTGGCATACGCGCGAGCTCTGCCTCCATCTGCGTCATGGCGTCGCTGATCTGCGCCGACACTTCGTCGAGCATGGCCTCGTCCATTACGGTGTATGCGAACCATTTTCGACTGGGCGTAGATTGTCGACCGATCGTCCTCGTCGCCGGACGGTTTCTTCGTCACCATGTCCATCACCACGCCCGCGTGGGCAAGGGACGACAGCAAAAAGAACGTTGCGACCGATGTGGTGATTGACGTCTTCATGTTTTTCCCCTTCGTTTGTAAGCCAACCGCTCAAATGGCCGACTACGATACGACGAATGATATCGAATCTTTGGAGCTAGTGAGCAAAGTTTTGCCGTCTATAGCTTGATGCGTAGCGCAAGAAATACGAGTTTTCCAATGGGTGAGCGCAGCAGCGGCACCAGGTAGCGATACAGTCGGCCCGAAATGTAGACAGCCCGGCCCTTGTCCATAGCTTCCAAGCCCTCTCGCACAACGACGTCGGCGTCGTACCACAGGAACTTTGGCAAAGAGTGCCTCATTCGTGTGAGTCTGTCAGGCAGTCGAATTCGCGACCCAGTCCGGCCGATGCGCCCGTGATCAATGCTCGTGATTCTTGCCATCTGTTGTTCCTGATTCGGGGGTAGGACCCATCATAAAGGGATCTTTTTGCCGGTTTCTCTTGTGTTTTCCGGCTGCGGAAAGTACTTTCCCCGGCAAGACGCTGAAGGGGACAAACAGGCAGTCCACTCAAGCCAAAGCGACCGGAGGATGGTGAGAGCTCCGGGTTTGATTCTGCCGAATATCACCCTGGAGTCGCCACCTGAAGGGCTGCGTAGGTGCGCATCCTGAGTAAGGCTGGCCGATTGGCTCACGAGACGGGCGACGGACTTTGCGCCTTATTGGCGACGGTCCACGAGGCGGCGCGGGTCTGACAAGGCCTGGCCGCGAAGCCGGGTGGTACCGCGACGAATATCGATCGCCCCGGGTGCAGATGATGCGCCCGGGGCGTTTTTTGTTTGAGGATCGAGTTTTGGCAGCCAGGAAAGACGTATTTAAAGAAGTTCAAGGCCGTTACAACGGGCCAGACCTCGAAAAAGAGGTGCTGGAGTTTTGGCGTGAGCACGATGTGTTTGCGAAGACGATCGAAGCGACCAAGGACGGCCCGCAGTTCAGCTTTAACGAAGGCCCCCCAACAGCGAACGGCAAGCCCGGTATCCACCATGTGCTGGCGCGCAGTTTCAAAGACATATTTCCGCGCTATAAAACGATGCGTGGCTACCATGTGCCGCGTAAGGCCGGCTGGGATACGCACGGCCTGCCAGTCGAGCACGAAGTCGAAAAAGAACTCGGCATCTTTGACAAGCAGGAAATCGAAGACAAAGTCGGCATCGCCGAGTTTACGCGTCGCTGCCGCGAGTCGGTCATGCGCTATATCGGCGACTGGGAGAAGATGACCGAGCGCATGGGCTTCTGGGTCAACCTGGACGAGGCGTATTACACGCTCGACAACAACTACATCGAGTCGGTCTGGAATCTGCTGTCGAAAATCTGGGACAAAGACCTTATCTACCGTGGTTACAAGGTGGTGCCCTACGACCCACGTATTGGTGCAACACTGTCATCGCACGAACTCGCTCTGGGCTACAGGGAAGTTGAAGATCCTTCGATCACCGTGCGTTTCAAAGTTGTCGATGAGAAGGACACCTATTTCCTGGTCTGGACAACGACCCCCTGGACGCTGCCGTCCAATCTCGCGCTCGCGGTCGGCGCAGACATTGACTACAGTTTCTGCAAATCTGACGGCCAGACCCTTATCGTTGCAGAAGCGCTGCGCCAAGCTGTGTTCCGCGACGTCGAGCACTCCGTCGTAAAGACCGTGAAAGGTTCTGAACTCTTGGGTACTCGCTACGAGCAGCTGTTCGACTATTTTGACGTTGATGCGGCCAATGCTTTCACGGTAATGGCAGCAGACTTCGTCAGCACCGAAGACGGTACGGGCATCGTGCACACCGCACCGGCCTATGGCGTTGACGATCTGGCATTTGGTCAGGCCAATGACCTGCCAGTCGTTCACGGCGTTGGGCTCGATGGGCACTTCGTCGATGAAGTCGAACCTGTCGCCGGCCTGTTCTTCAAGGATGCCGACAAGCCGCTTATCCGTATTCTCAAAGAACGCGGCCTCATGTTTCGCTCGGAACGCTACAAACACAATTATCCGTTTGGCTGGCGCACGGGCGATCCGATTCTTTATTACGCGAAAAATGCCTGGTACATACGGACGTCAAAGTTTCGCGAGCGCATGGCGGAACTCAACCAGACGATCAACTGGGTGCCGCAGCACATCAGGGACGGCCGTTTCGGCAACTGGCTCGAGAACAATGTCGACTGGGCCTTGTCACGTGAGCGTTTCTGGGGCACGCCGCTGCCCGTCTGGACAGACGGCGACGGTGATTATATTTGCATCGGATCCGTTGCCGAGCTCGAGGAGCTGACCGGGCGAAAGCT
>CAMYLB010000328.1:631-3775 GCA_947259145.1 uncultured Woeseiaceae bacterium | reverse complement strand
TCGCGCGCCTTGAATGCTTCGATCTCGAGCTCACGCTCGACAATCATGCGCAGGGCGGGGCTTTGCACGCGACCGGCGGAAAGGCCCCGCTGGACCTTCTTCCACAGAAGTGGCGAGAGGTTGAATCCTACGAGGTAGTCGAGTGCGCGGCGAGCCTGTTGTGCACCAATCAGGTCGCCGGACAACTCGCGCGGGTTGGCGACAGCGTCTTGCACCGCCTGTTTCGTAATCTCATGAAAAACGACGCGGTGCACGTCCTTTGAATCAAGAGCCTTCTTTTCCTTGAGTAACTCAATCAAATGCCACGAAATGGCTTCGCCCTCGCGGTCCGGGTCAGTCGCGAGGTACAGGGCATCGGCTTTCTTCAGGGCACGGATAATTGCCTTGACGTGTTTCTCGTTGCGTTCAATGACCTGGTATTTCATTGAAAACTGGTTTTCGGTATCGACGGCCCCTTCTTTGGGCACGAGATCCCGGACATGGCCATAGGAGGCCAAGACGTCGAAGTCCTTGCCCAGGTATTTGCTGATCGTTTTCGCCTTGGCAGGCGATTCAACAATAACGAGATTTTTTGACATCGTGTATTTGGGGTCCCAAAAGAATAAAACCGCGGACAGTGCCGCGGTTCAATTACAGGCTTGTTTGCTACGTGTCAAGTTGTCGCAGTTCCGAACTAGTGGATCGAGCCTGAACTTTCGTCGAATACGAGGTCTTCCATGCGGGCGTACGCGAGTTCCTGGCCGGGCTGGCTGAACAGCACCATGAGAACAACCCACTTGATCTGTTCGACGTCGATATCCGCAGTTTCCAGCGCCAGCAGTCGATCTACCAGTATCTCGCGCTGCGGCGGCGACAGAATGCCGATTTGCTCAAGATAGGTCATATAGCCGCGACATGACGAATCCAGCCGTTCATGTTCGAAGTCGTTGTAGATGCGCATGCCGGACCCGGTCTGGCCGCCGTAGTCGAGGCTTTGCTGCTGGTCCGTCAGGCCATCCAGCCACTGCAATGCGCGTTCGATTTCACTGTCACCGAATCCGGCGCGTGACAACTCGGCGCGAAGTTCGTTCTGATCGGGTTCGGGTTCTTCTTCGGTGTCGACGTACGTTTCGAACAAGTACATGAGCACATCGAGTACGTTTTCTTTCATGCCTGGAGCGGCTCCTTGCGCTGTCTTTTGACTTAATGCTCAACCTGATAAGGCGTATCGTCCGCCGGACAATGACTCCACTTCTCCATGGAGCTCCAGTATCAGAAGCATGGAGGAAAGCTGGTCGATCGTCAAACCGGATTGGCTTTCCAGTTCATTGATCGTTATCGGATCATGGCTAAGAATAGCGCGCAGCTCATCGTAGTCATTGTCGGAATCCGGTGTCGGAGTTTCTGAGCGTGCTGATTCCATTGTATTTTGCAGCATGTGCCCGGTCAGTGGCGCGAGCTCGTTCATTATGTCGCTTGCCGTTTCGACGAGTTTCGCGCCCTGTCGTATGAGTTCATGGCAGCCTCGCGCCAGCGGATTATGGATAGAGCCTGGCAGAGCGAATACCTCGCGGCCCTGTTCGGCCGCCAGCCTGGCTGTAATCAGTGAGCCACTGCGCCTGGCGGCCTCGACAACCAGCGTTCCGAGACTCATGCCACTGATCAGCCGATTGCGTTCCGGAAAATGCCAGGGCAACGGCCGCGCGCCGAGCGGGTATTCAGTGACCAGCGCGCCGGCAACCGAGACGGCGTGCGCAAGGTCCCTGTTTGCCGCGGGGTATACGCGGTCGATGCCGTGACCGAGAAAGGCCACGGTCTTGCCGCCGACGTCGAGCGCCCCGCGGTGTGCCGCCGTGTCGATGCCTTCGGCCAGCCCACTGACGATCGAGAAGCCCTGCTGCGCGAGGTATCGGGCAAATTCAACTGAATTACGCAATCCCCCTCGCGTCGGGTTGCGGCTACCAATGATGGCGAGTGACGGCAGGTGCAATGCCTCGATGTCGCCGTTGACATATAAAAGGAGTGGGCGGCCCGGTATCTGCGTCAGTAGTTCGGGATAGTTGTCGTGTCCGAACGTGACCACATGGTGCGAGTCGTGATCCAGCCATTTAAGAGCACGGGAGAGACAGTCATCATCCGGCGATACGACGGCCGAGCTTTTTTCATCAGACAGGCCGACATCTTTAAGGTCGCCTCGTCCTTGCGCGACGATACTCTCAACGTTGTCGAATCTGGCCAGCAGCGCCTGGAATTCCGCGACACGTAGATGCGCGTGCGCGAGAATCAACCATGCGCGGGTTAAACGATCCATTACCGAATCCGAGGGCGGGCATTGCAACAATGATACCGTCAAAAGCCTGCTGGCTGGCGCCCATAATTGGCAGCAATAAGGGAAATTGGCCCGCAAAAAAAACGGCGCCACTAAGGCGCCGTCATCTCAAAGCTGTTGCAACGTTACCGAATTGGATTGCGCACGGAGTCAAGTATATGGATGCTTTCTGTCGCTTCCATCACGAGCCCGTAGCTGATGCGGTCATAAATCTTGAATATCATTACGGTGCCGGCGTCCTCATCCGGAAGTTTCACGCTGCCGCCCTTGATGCGATCTTTGACAACCGCACCGGTCTGGAAGACCGAGAGGACATCGCCGACTGACAACCCGTCATTTGAGCCACGATTGATGACAACGACCTGGTGCTGGCCGATTTCCGTGACGCCACCGGCAACTGAAATTATGCGGCCTTCAATAAGCGTATCCGGTGAGCGTGGGAAGAAATTTAGTGGAACGTCGATCGATTCAGGCAACAGGCGATCGCCCTTCAAGGCTTCGCGCACCGTGTCGGTCAATGCGACGGTAGCCGGGTCGCCACCGCGTCGGAGTACGCCGTCGCCGACCAAGATTCCCTGGTAACCGATCAGGCGGTTGTCATCCGGGTCGTACAGCGGTGCGTCAACATGCACAACATTGAAGCGACTGCCCGGCATGTCTGCCGTGAGGCCGCGCACGTAGATTTCATTGCCTGCGGCCGCGATGAGGTGATCGCCGCGGGTTTCGAGCAGGTACGGAAGTGCATCAGCCTGGCCTTTCTCGAGAATTACGCCTGAGCTCAGGAAGGCCGCAACAGACTCGTATGGAATGCTGTTCACAGACTGGGTCAATGGCGT
>CAMYLB010000328.1:0-579 GCA_947259145.1 uncultured Woeseiaceae bacterium | reverse complement strand
AGGCCAAGCACGTCACCCGGATAAATGAGGTGCGGGTTTGCAATGTCAGGATTGACGTACCAGATCTCGGGCCAGAACCAGGGGTCCTTAAGGAACGTCGCGGAGATATCCCAAAGCGTATCGCCAACTTTGACGACATACTCGTTGGGATGGCCCTCTGCCAGCGGCACGGGCCCCTCAATACGCGTCAGCGCCGGCTCGTTATAAGTAGGCTTCGCCGCCATCGTGCTCTGCGATGGTTCGAGCGATGATGCGCTGCCCGATGACTGCGACGAACTCGCGACGGGTGCATTCGCGCGTGGCGCATCATCGTTGGAAGACGGATTTGAGGAGCATCCGGTGAGGGTTACGACCAGCGTGACAAAGGTCAGCCGGTAACAATTATTCAGGCAAATCTTGCTGAGAGACATAATTCGCGTGTGCTCCGTACAAATTGGTTTAGGCCCGTGCTATCCGGGCATTGCTATACTATGTCGGTCTGATCAAGCTCAGGCTGCTAATTACGTCACATTTCCGGCCCCGGTTGCTGCCCGGAAGGGTGTTTTTCAGGCGGCATTGTCCGACATCTTATTCAATAAA
>CAMYLB010000327.1 GCA_947259145.1 uncultured Woeseiaceae bacterium | reverse complement strand
CGAATCCACGAGGGCTACTGCCGCCGTAGCGGTACGGCACGCCGACCTGATTCATCGCGATGGCTGCTGCTTTCTGACCGACGCCGCCGTGTGCCGCTGCAGAGCGAACGGCAGGCGCTGTGTCCCAGCTTGAAGCCGGGGTCGAGGAACACGCCGATGCCAGCCCCAACACGGTGATTGCTAAGGCAAAAATACGAATAATGCGAGCTGGCTGCGCTATCATCTCAATCACTCTGATCTCGCGGAACCTTTCCACCATACGGCATGGAGCCTTAATTCAACATGAACTGCATCTCAGGATTGGGGACCCGCTCTCTTTCAGCGGCATTGGCCGGTGGGCGCCGATGGGCACTTGTCGTGGCCCTCATTGCCGTTGCGGCCTGTGACGTGGAATCCTCCGAATCGGCCGTCAACCCGATTGCCCGCGACTACGATGCGCACTACTCCGTCAAAGTCATTGCGGAGCAATCTGCCGTCGACGTAGTGCTGGAAATTCGGCAATCGCGCCGCTTGTTGCGGGAACTGACTTTCACGTTTCTGCCCGACACACTGAGCAACTACAGCGGCGATGGTGAACTGCAGGTTAGCCACGGCACTTTGCGCTGGTTGCCGCCGGCCAAAGGCGGCAAGCTGCGCTGGCGAGTACATGTCGCCCACCGTCGAGGAAACAACGGCTATGACGCGTGGCTTGGGACCGCCTGGGGCATCTTCCGCGCCGAGGACATCATTCCGCGCGCGAAGACCCGCGCCCTCAAGGGTTCGACATCGAATACCACACTGTCTCTTGATCTGCCGCCTGGCTGGTCGTCCGTGACAGAGTACTCAAGTATTAGCGACCCAATCAGAGTCGTACGACCTGACAGGCGCTTCGATGAACCGACCGGCTGGATCGCCGTGGGTGACATCGGTGTCCGCCGCGAAAAAATCGCTGGCGTTAGGGTCGCTATAGCCGGCCCACAAGGTCATGCCGTGCGGCGCATGGACATGCTGGCGTTACTTAACTGGACTATTCCGGAACTGGTCACCCTGCTGCCGCGGCCGCTGCCGCGACTTACAATTGTTAGTGCCGGTGAGCCGATGTGGCGCGGCGGTCTGTCTGCGCCGGCGTCTCTATACCTCCATGCCGACCGGCCGTTAATCAGTGAGAACGGGACAAGCCCGCTAATGCACGAAGTCGTTCATACGGCCTTGTCGATACGCAGCGAAGACGGCGCTGACTGGATTGCTGAAGGGCTCGCCGAATATTACGGCCTTGAACTGCTCGAGCGCGGCGGAGCAATTTCGACCCGACGATACGGAATCGCAATCGCCGAACAAGCGGAGTGGGCAAATCAGGCGAAGTCGCTGTGCGGCGCATCGTCAACGGGCGCGACCACGGCCCTCGCCGTCGGCGTGTTCGACGCGTTAAACCGGGAGATACACGACAAGACGGGCGGTGCCAGTGATCTGGATGAGCTGTTGCGGCAGGTGCTCGTGAGCCGAGATCCGATCGGTGTTACAAGTCTACGGGCTCTCGCCGCCGATATTATCGGCGCACCTTCCGACGTACTTCACATCGATAAGCTACCCGGCTGTCCTAAACTGTCGTCAGGCAATCAAAGCAGCTGATACGGAAAATGGACGGAAGTCACGACCTTGAACTGATCCTGAGATCACGCACGCCGATCATCGTAATTGAATCGCATGACGAAGCTCGCGTGCTCCAACTACTCCAGTTAATCGCGCTCCGCAGTCTAGCCGATACCTATCTGCCCCTGTTCCGCTGGACTCTTACCGATGGCTTACAGCGCCTCGACATATCGCTGGAACCGCAAGCATTGAATTCCGCACCGACCGATGTGCTAAAGCACATACGAGCGGTTTCCAAGCCAGGCATTTATGTGTTGCTCGACTTTCATCCATTCATCGACGACGCGGTAAACGTGCGTCTCATTAAAGACATTTGCATCCATTATAAGGACGTGCAGCGACAGCTGATTCTGATCAGTCACAGCATCAAAATACCGAGGGAGCTTGAGACGTTTTGTGCACGTTTCAACATGGATTTGCCGTCCAGGCAGGAACGAGAACGCATCGTCAGCCGCACGGTCAACGAATACGGCAAGGACAATCCGGGTCATCTTGTCGAGATCGACCCAAAGGCACATGGCCTGCTCATTCAAAACCTCGCAGGGCTAACCTACACCGACACGGAGCGAGTGGCGCGAAACGCAATCTATTTTGACGGCGCTATCACGAAAAACGACCTGCCCGACGTAATGCAGGCAAAGTACGAATTGCTCAACCGGGGCGGCGCGCTGCAGTTCGAGTACGATACCGCGAATTTCAGCGAAGTCGGCGGGCTTTCACGACTCAAGAAATGGCTGACGCAAAGGAAACCTGCCTTCCGCCGCGAAGCAAGCGCATCTCACCTCGACGCGCCCAAAGGCATTCTCCTTCTTGGTGTGCAGGGTTGCGGCAAGAGCCTGGCCGCGAAGGCCACCGCTGGAATCTTTGGCGTACCGTTATTGCGTCTCGATTTTGGTGCGGTCTACGACAAGTACCACGGCGAAACAGAGCGTAAGCTGCGTGAATCTTTGAAAACTGCAGACGTGATGTCACCCTGCGTTCTCTGGATTGACGAAATCGAGAAAGGCATCGCCGGTCGCGGTGGAGAAACCGGAACAACGCAACGTGTACTTGGCACTTTCCTCACCTGGATGGCCGAACGAAAAAGCCAGGTTTTCATTGTAGCGACAGCAAATGACATCAGCAGGCTGCCGCCCGAAATGGTTCGCAAGGGCCGGTTCGACGAAATATTCTTCGTCGACCTTCCGGGAAAAATGATCCGTGCTTCGATCCTGGCCATTCATCTGAGCAATCGAAAGCAGCCGCTCGCCAACTTCGACGTGAAGGCGCTGGCAGACGCTATGGACGGCTATTCCGGCGCCGAGGTAGAACAAGCGGTGGTTTCGGCACTGTATGCCGCGCATGCGCAGAATCAACAGCTGACGACACAGCATATTCTCGAAGAAATTGGCCAGACTCAGCCCCTGTCCGTCGTGATGCAGGAGAAGATCTCCATCCTGCGTGATTGGGCAACTGGTAGAACGGTTCCCTGCGATTAGACCCGGTTTTACTTAATTCAAGATACATGCGATTTGCGGCGCTTGAGCGCCGCACCGCACGTGTTAGACTATCTTTATGGCTAATGAAAACAAAAACATAAACGAATTAGTCTCGGATGACGATGACCCGACCTCGGAGCTGGAGATCCTCAGCTTTGAGCGGTTTGATGCGGACGATGTCGAGCTCGAATCCGATTCAAATACTTACGGACTCGGCAATGACGAAGACGACTCATCGCCCGGCCAATCAATACCCGAACTAAGATCGGATCTTGAGAGACGCACCCAGACAATCGGCCGTCTGCAATACGATATTGAGCAGCTGCGGGCGAAGTGGCTCGGCCTCGAAACTGAGATTAAATCGCGGGAAGAAATTGCTACTAACCTGTTGCGGGAAGTTGAGAGTCTAAAAGGAAAAGTATCTCGCAAGGACAAGCTGCTTAAGAAGCACACAAAAACTATAAAGTCCTTGAAGTCAGAGATTGGGCAGCGTGACGAAACGCAGACTTTGCTGGAACAACAGCAAGGCGAACTGAAAGGACAACTCGACGCACAGCGTTCGGCCGACGCCGATAACGCCTCGGCACTCGAAGACGCCAATCGCGAGTTGGAGACAATGCGCTCGGGGCTCGAAACGGCTCAGAACGAAATAGCGTCCCTCAAATCAGAAATTGGGGCACGCGACAAGACACACGGACTTCTTGAGCAGCAGCAGGCAGAAGTTGAACAGCGGATCGACCAAAATGCCGCGGCGCTCGCGGAAACCGAACGCGAGTTGGAGCAGGCCCGCGCTGGACTTAAAACTGCTCAGCAACAAATTGCGACACTCACATCAGAGAATGGGCAGCAATGCGAGGTCCAGGGACTGCTCGAGCACGAACGCACTGAACTTGAACGCCGACTCGCGGATACAGGCGCGTCGCTCGAAGAAAAAGAGCTGGAGTTGGAGAAAACGCACGCCACGCTCTTGACCGTTCAAAATCAAAGCGCCGCAGAGCTGGTGGGAATACGGCAGACAAGTGCTGCAGCCGTCAAGGACGCAAAGACGCAGCTCGCCGGAGCCGAAAAATACGCGGACACTTTGCGGTATAAATTACAGGATTTTGCTGAATCTCAATCTCAATGGTCAAGAGAGCGCGACCGCCTGAATGAAAAGCTGGAGCAGCTCACGGAACACAATTGGCTTTTGTCCGAGCGGCTGGAAACCGCCGGCGCATCGATTGTCGAACTGCAGGCGGGACTCAAACAACAACACGATGATCACGAGCAGGAAATCCGCACACTGCGCTTCGAGCTGGGTGAAGCACAGAATACCGCCACTGAAACGGGCGAGCTCAACTGCGAACTTACGACCGATCTCATAGAAACGCGTAGCGTCAAACAAGAGCTGGAGCAGATGCTGCATGACAATGAAGAAGCGGCACAGAATCGTATTGAAGAACTTGAAAAACAAATCAGCGAACTTAGTCAATCCACCGCAGACCTGGAGCTAAAACTGGAAACGAAAAGCAGCACTATCAATGTCCTGCTTGGCGAGTTGGCAAAAAAATCCGAGCAAATCGATTCGATCGGCGAAATCGAAAACGTTATCCAGGAAATCGACAATCGAATGTCCGAGCGGATTGACGATCAGGACAGGAATGAAAATCTAAAGTCGGGTGTAGCACAAGAAACCCGCGATCGAGATCGGGTCACGCGCGTCCTGATCGGGAGCTTCGGTAACCAGGAACTGCGTTTCCCTCTGTTCAAGGATCGACTGACGATTGGCCGGAACGAAGACAATGACATTGAATTAAAGACCACGTACGTCAGTCGCCGCCACGCGGTTATCATGACAGAGGGCGACGCCACCCGAGTCATTGACTGGGGCAGTAAGAACGGTGTCTTTGTCAACTCTGAGCGCGTCAAAGAGCACATTTTGTCGAACGGAGACAAGGTCGCTATTGGCAACGTCAAATTTCGTTACGAGGAGCGCCCGAAGCGGGACGCCTGATTGAATCCTGGCACGATACTTCGCAATTTGTGAGGGCATTCACGGTCTTTTCTGTCCAGCTGGCCTATGCTTGACTCCACTGACAGGGAATTGAGTCACAAGGATGTTGGGCACAGCCGCAGGGAAAGCGACAGGCCTCACCGAAACGAGGCATGATACGCGTCGTAGGCACCGCCTGATTTCGAGGAAAATCTGGCTGCCGAAACTGCTTTACGATGCGATCCCCTACTTTTACCTGGCTTCCGGTCTCGCTGCCTTTTTTGCGACGCTCTACATCACCGAATGGTTTTGGGTTTTGCCGCATTACCTCTTGTTCTCCATCGTATGCGTTCATCTTGGCGTTATCGTGTATCGGCGGCGTCACAGGAGCCCGAGGCGGCAGCCTGAAGAAGCTTTGTAGCCGAGTTTCGTTTTCAAGCTTGACGCCAATTGACGGCTGCGCAAGGATGGCAGTCCCCCTCAGACGACTCAGGCGCCACCGGTGAGCGAAAACCCGTCTTTTCTCAAGAAAGCCATGCGCAAGGAACTGGGGTTGTTCGTCGGTCTGCTCTTCGTTGGCTTTGTAGTGATGCCTGTTGCAATTTTCTGGGTTGGGCAAAGCCTCTTCGGTGCCTATGGCGGTCAGGGCTACGGCGATTTTTTTGGCACTATCAGTGAAAAAATTCGCCGCGGCGACGGTGTCGCGTGGTTTTTGGTCCTTGCTCCTTACCTGGTTTGGCAGTGTCTGCGTTTGACGGCATTGGCCTGGCGCTATACGGGCCGCCCGACCTGATTCCCGAACGTAATATCGAAGCCCGGGCCGAAAACTGTGAGGTACGTCACATTTTCGGCGTTGTGCGAGTCGCTAATCGCTTAATTTCTATAGAAAAAAGCTGCTGATTGGGGCATTCTGTCCAATAGGTGAAACTACGATTGCCCTTGCCCCGCTGCAAGGGCCGCATTAATTGGTACGCAATGACGCTTGAGAAAATCAAAAACTGGCTGCAGGAGCACTTTTCCTCCGGAGAAGTGAAGAGGTCGAAGACCTTGAGCACGGCAGGCTATATTGGCTCGCGCCCCACTAGCGTGCCAAAAAAGAAAGTCGAGCAACCCCACCCTGCACCGGAAATCGTTGAAATCGAGCCAAGCGTGGAAGGCAAGATCGAGACCCAGGGGCCCGGCAAGAACGTACTGATCCGCAATCGCTACGTCCGCGAAGACACCGGGACTCACGAAACGCTCAAGATACTGGACGACTCGATCGTCGATTCTGGCGAGGAAACTGGTATGGACCCATACAATACCGGCAAATTCGATCGCTCGAAAAAATGGGATCAGCGCTTTCGCAAGTAGTGGGCCAAATCGACACCAGCGTGATAATCTGCGGCTCTGTTTTTACATGGAGCTGGCACCGACGTGACCCTGCGTATCTCTTTTGAGCTGGACGATAGCGACCTAAAGCACTTTCAATTGATTATGGCCGAGGCCCGCAAAACCGCTGGCCGAATGGCCCCGGAAGACATTGTCGCTGGCGCCGAGCATCTGCTTAAGGACGTCGCAGAATCCAGTGCGCCAGGATTCATCGTTGATCGCATTCACAAGCTTCGACTGATGATCAATATGCTTTCCGATATCGAATGGCGACTGCCGCACCAGGAAGCCGGACGCGTTCTCAACGCCCTTGCCTATTTTGCGGACCCCGAGGACCTCATTCCCGACCATATCCCCGGCCTCGGGTTCCTCGATGACGCGATCATGATCGAACTCGTGGTGCGCGAGCTCAAGCATGAAATCGAGGCCTACCAGGACTTTTGTGACTTTCGTGACCGTACCTTGACGGAGCAAGGCAAAAAGGCGGACGTCAGTCGGGCGGGATGGCTGCAAGATCGGCGCAAAACATTGCAGTCGCGCATGCGGCGGCGCCGCAAAGGCGGTCCCGGTATCCTCAAATAGACGGCTGCGGCGCGCTACGGCCAGTAAAACCAGCCGGTAGCAATCAGGCCAAGCCACATCGCGCCCTGCGCCCAGAAACGCAAGCGGTGCACTCGGACAAGACTGTAGAAACTTGCCACGGATAACGTTGTCATACCCAGGAAGACAAAGAAGCTCTTGAGGAGTGGCTCAAACTCACTTTGCAAGCGCGGGTATTCATCACCAAGGACCAGTACGACGATGAGAACGGCCGCAAGACTGAACGAAATTGCAAAACAAGATCCAAGGATGATCAGGTTTATTGCGGTCAGAGGTCGCATCAAGTATTTTCCATAACGGTAAACTTAACCTGCAAGACAATGCGGATTGTGTCGAATGTGCCCTTGATCCGGGGCCGCCCGACATCTAGCCTAGCCCAATTACCCGCGTCGTAAAACTGTACCTGGCAGCAATGGAGAAAATGTTGAGAAAAACAGAGAAACGCCGAATTCATTGGCTCGCGGCTGCAGGCCTTGCACTGCTAGCGCCGCAGGCCTTTGGCAACACGACGGCGACCGCGGAAGATCAAATTCTCCATCCAGAGCCGCGCCACGAGAAAATTGGCGAACTTGTTACGCAGTTCATCCAGAAATCTCACTATTCGCACATTGCAGTGAATGACGAATTGTCTTCGCGTGTAATGGACGTCTTCATCGAGTCCCTCGACCGCAACGACATCGTCAAGAGCAAACCGATGGATCCGGTGTTTCAGCTGTTCGAGGTCTATCAAATGCGAGTCCGCGAGCGGCTGACGTTCGCGCTGACACAACTCGAATCGGAGCCGAACTACCAGTTGCAGGAAGAATACGTGTTTGACCGCTCAGAATCTCCCTGGGCATCCAGCACGGCGGAACTTGACGAAATCTGGCGGCAACGGGTTGTCAATGACGCGTTGAATCTCGCGCTTGAAGACGAACCCTGGGAAAAAATCCAGAAGGTCCTCACATCGCGGTATACAGGTTTCATCAAGCGCCTCAATCAAGTCAACAACGACGATGTTTTCGAGCGCTTCATGAACGCCTTTGCGCACACCCTCGATCCACACTCCAGCTACCTTTCCCCGCGGAACTCCGAGGAATATCGGATTCAGATGAGTTTGTCGTATTTCGGCATCGGCGCATCCCTGCAGACCGAAGATGATTTCGTAAAAATCGTTGGGATTATCCCGGGCGGCCCGGCGGCGATAGATGGCAAACTGCAGCCCAATGATCGCATAACAGGCGTGGCGCAAGGTCTCGAAGGAGACGTTGAAGACGTCATCGGCTGGCGTCTTGATGATGTCGTTGACCTGATACGCGGTCCCGCCGAATCGATTGTTCGCCTCGAAATTATTCCTGCAAATGCTCCACCGGGAAGCCCGAAGAAGGTTGTCAAACTCACCCGCGATCAGGTGAAGCTCGAGGAACAGGCAGCGAAGAGCAAGATCGTCAAAATTCCGCGCGACGGGCGTGAATGGTCTATTGGCGTCATTGACGTGCCGAGCTTTTACCGCGACTACCGCGCACTCAGCAACGGCGACAAGAACTACACCAGTACGACGAAAGACGTAAAGCGCCTCATCTCCGAGCTCGAGGAGCAAGGCATCGATGGGCTGGTCGTCGACCTGCGCGGCAACGGTGGCGGCCACCTCACGGAAGCGACGGCTTTGTCGGGTCTGTTTATCGACAACGGCCCTGTTGTGCAGCTGCGCAATGCGAACGGTCGAATCAGCCGTCTTGATGACCCGGATCCCGTGGCCCGCGTAGCCTACAACGGCCCCCTCGCAGTGCTCGTAAATCGCTTTAGTGCATCAGCATCCGAAATTTTCGCGGCGGCCATCCAGGACTATGCTCGTGGCGTTATCGTTGGACAACAGACCTTCGGTAAGGGAACGGTC
The DNA here is from genome assembly GCA_947259145.1 of uncultured Woeseiaceae bacterium. Lineage (GTDB taxonomy): Bacteria > Pseudomonadota > Gammaproteobacteria > Steroidobacterales > Woeseiaceae > UBA1847. The sequence goes on along the minus strand of CAMYLB010000327.1, from coordinate 12,035 downwards.
CAGAACCTCTATTCCCTGGACCAATACCTGAGATCAGAGGACGACGCGGGATTTGGTCAACTAACTCTGACGATAGGCAAGTACTACCGGGTCACCGGCGAGAGCACGCAACATCGCGGCGTCGATCCGGATATTGCTCTGCCATCGGGCATCGACGCGGAACTGTTTGGAGAGAGTGTCCGGGACAGCGCCCTGCCCTGGGATACGGTTCAGACCACGCGTTTCAGAGCGGGGAAACCGCTCGACAGCACGATTCAGTCCCTGACGGCGAGCCACACGGAACGTTCGAAAGATGATCCGAATTTTCAGTACCAAATGGATATGATTCGCGCCGCCGAAAAAGTGCGTTCGCAAAAGACGGTCTCGCTGAATATCGACGCCCGTCGGGCCGTACGAAAAGACGACCTCGACAGGCGCCTGACGCGTGAAAATGAACGCCGTACGGCACTGGGCCTCGAACCTATAGAAAGCCTCGATGAGATCGAGGACGACGATCTGCCGGACGTGCTGCTCGATCAGGCGGCCGGAATCGTTACCGACCTCGCTACAATGCGCCAGATTGGGACCAAACCAGCGCAAACAGCGCAGATTCAGCCCTGATCGGGGTACATTGCGGCCGAAATTTCGGGTGCTATACTCGGCTCGAGCATCAGAATTATTTCCGGCGGGTTCTTCGAAGCCGTCACGTCAATGCGAGAGACCATGGCAGGAAGGCGTCCAATGTCGAGACAAGGCAAGCCATTTGCGGCTGGCGCTGTGCTCGCGTTGCTAGTCGTGTGGATCGCCGGTCCGGCGACCGCCTCGACCAATACTCCTGTGGTCGGTGACGACGTGGAGATGTCTGCCAACGAATTTGACACTTTCTCCCCGAGCCATTCCCTGGCGCCAAGGGTCGAGGCCGTACTCCGTAAAGTATTTAAAGAACCGGCGGCACGACTCGACGACATCGACGAGTCTGTCAGCTCGAAGCGTCCCGCGATGACGACCCGTGTGCCGGGCATTTCCGACGACCAGTTAGCTCGCTACAAGCGACAAATGTACCGCAAAGATATCTGAGTTCGCATCTAGCGGCTCAGGACTTTCGCTATCCCGAAATAGTTGTCGCCAAGAAGGTTGGCGTGTTGTTTTTCAACGACGCCGTTAGCATCGATCGCGAAGACCGTCGCGACCGAGTTGGGCACCGGCACAGCGTCATGTTCATGGCGAAATTGTGCGTTCTCAGCGATCATCTTCGCTCGTTTTTGCAGGACCTCAGCCAAGTCAGTCTCGGCATCGGCCTCTTTTCTTTTCCGTCCCAGCAGCTTCAGGATCACGTCGCATTCCGACTTATTGCCGTAGTTGATTGCACCAACGCTCTTTTCACTGGCCTCTTTCGCCAAATCAACAAGACCGTCCTCTTCAAGATGAAGGTATAAGTGCTGCGCGAACGAGAGAATCATGAAATTGATGGACCGCTTCGTGCAAATGCCGAGGCCCTGCTGATCCGGCGGGTCCATCCTCTGAACTGACTCCAGCTCGTGCAGAAACTCCTGCTCCTGCCGCTGGCCCGCCTCCAAACGTGACACGATGTCGTCTATTTGTGCGGCGAGCCTCCTGCCGCGAAATAATCTAGCGAAGCCATTCATTGTCATGAGCTTGTGCCGCTCCGACTGCAGCTGATCTTCCAGCAATTGCGTAGCCATGCGATGCTCAGCGATTCGGTCTTCAATACGCTCTGCTTTTTGCTGGCGTTCCTGATTCCATGACACAAGTGCTTTGTGATGGACACGCTGCTCACGTTGCTGCTTAAGCTGTTCGGCAAACCGGCTCAGCTGCACGATGCAGTGTGTCGCCATGCCGCGTAACTGATAGAAAGCGACCACGTTGTGGACCCATTCCGGGTCCAGCAAGAGGCTCTCCAGGTGCAGCAGCTGGGTTTGCACTCGAACCGTGTTCCCCTCGTGCTGTTTGATTCGATCCTGTAGTTGGTACTTTTCGTTGCGAAGGGATGCAAACTCCTTTTTCAGCTCGGAACGATTCCGAAAGAGATCGACGAGTTTGTCCGTCTCCCGAGTATCATTCGCTCCGCTCTTGAAAATTGTCGTCAAACTCGCCAATGCAGCGCCTCTTAACATAATGAGTGCCGGGCAGACGTTTGCCCGATTTAAGACTCAGGCACATGATGACAACGGAAAGGCGGACAAACTCTGACCGAATCGACAGTTTCGGCAAAGAGCTGGCAGCAGGGATTTAGCGTTCGAGGACCAGGTGACCCTGATCCGAGAGGTATTCAAGCCACTTGTTCAATACGACATTTCGCTGCCATCGCAGGTCCAGTATGCGGCGGTGCGCGCCGATGAGTTGGCGAAGCCCGGCATGACGCTGGGTTTCATCGATGCTCATCGCTTCTGCCAGCTGACCGTCGAGGTAGACTCGGATCGTCATATCCGGATCTATCAGCAGCCCCTCATCGGTTTCCAGGTGATACGTCAACGAGAGCGTGACCGTGTAGCGACAACGTTCCAGTATTTCAATATGCAGGTCACAGTCACCAGCCACGCGCGATCGAAAACAGCCATCGAGCCTTGCGATTTCCGGGATGAGCCGCAGCAGACGCAGGTAGTTGCTTTCGTAAAGCGTCATCAAGCCGATGAAGCTGCGTGGCTTTACTATGGCCTGCGGAACCAGATGAGAATCGAGTAACATGCGGTCAATATAGCACGCAATTCTGCGTCAATATCAAGGTCGTACTCGACGCTCAACACCGGTACTATCCAGGATTCGACTAGAAATTTCTTCGATAGAGAACGCCGTCGTGTCGACATGGGGAATGCCATAACGGCGAAAAATCTTCGCTGCCTCGCGTAATTCGAATCGCACTTGCTGCGCTGACGAGTACTTGCCCAAAGGTCGGCGTTCCTTGCGTATTTGCTGCAAACGCTCGGGCGTGATTGTCAGGCCATACAGCTTTTGTTTTTGCTCGACCAGAAAGTCAGGCAAGGTACCATTTTCGAGCTCTTCGTCAGTAAGCGGATAATTGGCCGCGTACACGCCATATTGCAGAGCAAGGTAAAGGCAAGTAGGTGTCTTGCCGGACCTCGAGACGCCAACCAGAATGACATCCGCCGCATCGTAATTGCGGCTAATGCCGCCATCGTCGTTAGCGAGCGCGAAATTGGTCGCTTCCATACGCCTCATGTACGTTTCGATATCGCTCATTCCATGAGCGCCGCCCAGCGCAAATGTTGGCTTCTCCTCCAGCTCGACAGCCAGAGGCTCCAGGAACGCGTCAAACATATCGAGGTGCAGGCCCTTCGCGTCTTTTACGATCTCTCTGAGTTCCGGCTGTACCAGCGTAGAAAAGACGATGGTCTTGAGGGAGCCCTTTTTGCTCGCGGCATTGATCGTCTGGACGGCTTCCCGTGCCTTGTCTTCGCTATCTATAAATGGCAAAGTCATCTGCCGAAAATTCTGTCCGGTGAATTGCGATATGAGACTATGCCCGAGAGCCTCAGCCGTGATACCGGTCTGATCCGATAGAAAAAATACAGCGCGTTCTTTCATCGGTGGGATTCTCCATGTCCTGCCCAGGAACACAAGGGAGTATGTCTTGGAGCCATACGTCATCAAGCTCGACGAGCTTGGCATGGACGATGTCGAAATCGTCGGCGGGAAGAACGCATCACTCGGAGAAATGATCAGCAAGCTCAGCAGCCTCGGCGTCAGCGTGCCTGGCGGGTTTGCAACGACATCGGCCGCTTACCGGGACTTTCTTGCCACCAGCGAGCTCGACAAAAAAATAGCAGGCGTTCTGAATGAGCTGGATGTCGACGACATAGATGCGCTGACACGCGCGGGCAGCAATATTCGTAGCTGGATCATGGACGCGCGCCTTCCGGGGCGCTTGATGGACGAGGTCCGCTCGGCCTGGGATGAGATGAGTGGCGGTAGGGATATCGCGGTGGCTGTGCGTTCTTCGGCTACTGCAGAGGATCTTCCCGACGCCTCATTCGCCGGACAGCAGGAAACGTTCCTGAACGTTCGTGGCCTCGACAACCTCGTCGAGGCGATGCACCAGGTTTTCGCTTCCTTGTTCAACGACCGCGCCATTGCGTACCGGGTTCATCAGGGTTTCGATCACAGCCAGGTAGCACTTTCCGCGGGTGTCCAAACGATGGTCCGCAGCGACATCGGCGCATCGGGTGTCGTATTCACGCTCGACACGGAAACCGGTTTCCGCGACGCCGTTTTTATCACATCGTCCTACGGCCTCGGCGAAACTATCGTTCAGGGCGCTGTGAATCCTGACGAATTCTACGTCTACAAACCGGCCCTCGCCGCCGGCAAGCATCCGATTCTGCGCAAAAACCTGGGCAGCAAAGCCATCAAGATGATCTACAGCGATGATTCGACGCCTGGCAAGACTGTAGAAACGGTTGACGTCGATGAGCGCGATAGCATCGCCTTCTCGATCAGCGACGACGACATAATCGAACTGGCGAAGATCGCGGTCACGATCGAGAAGCACTATGCACGCCCAATGGACATCGAGTGGGGCAAGGACGGCAATGACGGCAAGATCTATATCCTGCAGGCGCGTCCTGAGACAGTCCAAAGCCAAAGTGGTCAAACGATTCAGCGCTTTACGCTAAAAGGCAGGTCCGACATCGTCATAACCGGCCGCAGTATCGGGCACAAGATCGGCGCAGGCACTGCCAAGGTAGTTCGCTCGGTGGCGGAAATGAATCGCGTTCAACCCGGTGACGTGCTGGTGTCCGATATGACGGACCCCGATTGGGAACCGGTCATGAAGCGCGCTGCCGCGATCGTAACCAACCGTGGTGGACGCACCTGCCATGCAGCAATTATCGCCCGCGAACTTGGTATCCCGGCCGTGGTTGGTTGCGGCAACGCCACAGATCTAATTGCAGACGGAATGGATGTCACGGTCAGTTGTGCTGAAGGTGACGAAGGCATGGTCTACCGGGGCAACCTTGAGTTCGAGCAGACCCTGATCGAACTGGACTCATTGCCGGATATTCCCGTAAAGATCATGATGAATGTCGGCAATCCCGATCGCGCCTTCGACTTTGCAAATATTCCGAACCAGGGCGTCGGCCTCGCACGCCTGGAGTTCATCATTAATCGCATGATCGGCGTACACCCGCAGGCTCTGCTCGAGTACGACGCGCTGGACGACGCGACACGAGCAGCGATCGATGAACAAATGGCCGGGTATCCCGATCCGGTCGAATTCTTCGTCAGCAAACTCACCGAAGGCGTTGCGACCATCGCCGCCGCGTTCGCGCCGCAACCGGTAATCGTGCGTTTGTCGGACTTCAAGTCAAATGAGTATGCGCATCTGATCGGCGGCCAAAAATATGAGCCGGACGAAGAGAACCCGATGATCGGATTCCGCGGCGCCGGTCGTTATCTCGCCGCCAGCTTCCGGCCCTGTTTTGAACTGGAATGCCGGGCATTGCGTCGTGTGCGGAATGACATGGGACTGCGCAACGTGCAGGTCATGATTCCGTTTGTACGTTCTGTCAAACAGGCCAAGGACGTTATCGACCTGATGGCGAAGAACGGTCTCGAGCGTGGCAAGGACGATCTCAAAGTCATCATGATGTCGGAGCTGCCGACCAACGCGCTGCTCGCTGACCAATACCTGCAGTACTTTGACGGCATGTCGATCGGCTCGAACGACATGACGCAGCTTACGTTGGGGCTCGATCGCGACTCGGCGCTCGTCGCCGACATGTTCGACGAGCGAGACGACGCCGTAAAAGCGTTGCTCGCCATGACCATTTCGGCCTGTAAAAAACACGGCAAGTACGTGGGAATCTGTGGCCAGGGACCTTCTGATCACCCTGACCTGGCTCGATGGTTGCTCGATCAGGGTATCGAGAGCATGTCCCTGAATCCGGACACGGTCATCGAAACCTGGATGTTTCTCGCGGGCGAAACTGTTTGATACGATTTGACGTTTCTAGAATCGGTCGTAACGCGAGCGTCTCTGCCATCGCACACGCGGCAACCAGATGCCGAGAACAATGCCAACCAGCAGCACCAGCGCACCGGCCATAAACCAGTAGCGAGTCGTCTGGCTGCCAAGCTGACGGTTTTCCTGGTCGAGCGTGTCTGCACGAATCTGGGCGGCCGCCAGCTGATCCATCAACGTCTTGTTCTGCTTGTCGATAGCCAGCACATTAGCGGCCGTGCGCTTGATTTCGGTCAGCTCTTTTTCTACGGCCGCCTTCGCGCGCTCGAGTTCCTTGATTTTTCGGTTGGCGGAATCGTACTCAGCAGTGACCGCCTTCATTTGGGAATCAAGCGAGCTGCCGCGCGACGTTGCGTTGGTCAGTTGACCGCTCAACTTCTGAAGTTGCTCGCGTGCGCTCGGCTCATTCATGAGATAACGGCTGAGCACCCATCCCTCGGTTCCGCCCGGCGTGCGGACCCGTGAATATCCGCTGTCGGCATCACGCTCAAGAACTTCGAGGCGCAATCCACTGTCGACCATAAGCTGAATCGAGTTGCTGGTGCTGGGCCCGGTGCGCAGCGTAATTTCAAACTGGTCGCTCACCCACGCCGGCGCGGCGAATGCCGCCGCCGCAGCGAATAAACTGCTTATCAATGCAACCCGTACCATCGTCTTCATTGTGTTCTCATCAGGAGCCCGTGCCAAAGGACGCAACTATAAGCCAAGGCTGCTCTTCTCGCCAGCCAAAAATCAGTCAAATCAGTCGCTTGTCGGAGACAGTTTCGAGACATTCTGCTCCCAGTTTTGACCGTCAAACGGCGTTATTACGATGGATTCGATGGTCTCCGTATCGAGGCAATGCACATTGACGCTGACGCCGCCCGGATGCGAGCGCGGAATATAGAAAGACTTGATGCCACAGTGCCGGCAAAAATAGTGCTTCGCGATACCCGTGTTGAATGTATAGCTGCTCAACTCGTCCTCGCCCTGCAGCAATCGAAAGTCATCCGCGGACACAAGCAAGTGCAGAAAACCCGACTTGCGGCAAATGCTGCAATTGCAGTCATCGGCGCAAATAGTCGCCGCTGCATCGACCTCGAATCGAACCCGACCGCAGTGACAACCACCTTTGTGCGTCGTCATTGAACGCTCGCTTGCATCTTTTGCCATACAGCCACCAGGTTGTTTGACGGAACAGCGTACAAGTTTACGCGCCGCAAGCTGTTTTCGACGCCCAGTTTGTCGAGCGCATCAAGATCCCGTATTCCCATCGCCGGATCCCGCGAGCGCAGATCGGCATCGAATGCCGCATTACTTTGGGTATTGAATCTGCCGGCCCGGCGGAACGGACCGTAGAGTATAAACAGGCCATCGGGCCGCAAGACCCTGCCCACGAGCCCGAACATCGCATCGACCGCGCTTGAGCTCATGATATGCGCCGTATTCGATGAGTAAACGGCATCATAAGATGCATCCGACACCTCGGCAGTCGTTACATCGAGTGACAGCGGGACGCGAACATTTGGCAATCCGGCCTCGGCAATCCAGAAGCTGATGCCCTCGTGATTTTCGTCAAGATCGCTCGTCTGCCATTGCACGTGAACGAGGTCGGCAGCGAATCGAATGGCGTGCTGCCCCGTGCCGGAACCTATTTCGAGAACATCAGTATGGTCCCGAAGCTCGTGTCGCAAGACTTCGAGAATTGGCGCAGCATTGCGTTGAGCGTACTCGGCGTATGGCTTATCAGGCATCCGCAACAACAGCTTCCAGTACCGCGGTGTTTAGCAGCTTATCCCGGTACCACGCGAGTTCCTCGATGGAATCCCGAATATCGGACAATGCGAGATGCGCGGACTCCTTGACGAAACCCTTGGCGACTGAGGGTGCCCACTGCTGTGCAAGAATCTTCAGGGTGCTGACGTCGAGATTGCGGTAGTGAAAAAAGCGCTCAAGCTCCGGCATTTCGCGCGCAAGAAAACGCCGATCCTGACAAATGCTGTTTCCGCACATCGGCGACGCACCCTCCTCGAGCCACTCACGCAGAAATTCCAGCGTCGCGATTTCTGCGTCGCGCGCATCAACCTCGCTCGCCAGCACACGCGCTATCAATCCAGATTCACCGTGATGGCGCTGGTTCCACTCGTCCATCGCGTTCATAGTTGCCGGCGACTGCCTTATGGCAAGAACCGGGCCTACCGCAAGTTCGTTGAGATGCTTGTCTGTGACAACGGTCGCAATCTCGATGATAGTGTCCGTCTCGGGGCTGAGACCCGTCATCTCAAGATCTATCCAGATGAGGTTGCTCAAGCGATCAGCAGCTGATTTCGACATACACGTTTTATCCCGGCAATGATGAACCGTCGTAGTTTACATGTCTTCGATGTGCAAGGCTGCCCGCATGGCGGCATACTCTGAACGACCCAGGCAATCATCCTCCTGACATGAATAATGAAACGGCGACCGTTATCGCCACCTACAGCCGCCGCATGCGACTGCGATTTGCGAGCGGCATTGAAGTTGACGCTCGCATTAAGGGCAAGCGCACCAAGCCTGTCTGCGGCGATCGGGTCATTGCTGAATCGATAGCGAACGAGTCTGACTGGCTGATCACGGAAATCGCGGAACGAGAAAACGAGCTCACCCGGCCAAACATGCGCGGACAGGTCGAAGTGCTCGCTGCGAATCTCGACTACCTGGTCGTGGTTGCCGCGGCCGAACCTAAAGCTGACTGGTACATTGTGGATCGATATCTCTGCGCTGCGGAGCTAATGGGCATAGCGGCAGCCGTCGTCTTCAACAAGATTGATCTGGACACTAACGAATCATCGACGGCCGAAGAACTCGCCAGTTACGCACGCATCGGCTATGACGTTGTCCGGTGCAGCGCCAAAGAAGGATTCGGAACAGCCGATGTCGGCCATCTGCTCAAGGACCGCTGCGCAATCATCGTCGGCCAATCCGGGGTGGGCAAATCGAGCATTATCAATCATCTTGTCGGCGACGCGACGCAGCGCACCTCGGCCATATCCGACAAGACGGGTGAAGGCCGCCATACAACCGTCAATTCGGTGATGATTCCGTTGCCCGGCGGTGGGACGGTAATCGATTCACCCGGCGTTCGTGATTACGCCCCGGCGCTGGAATCCTCGACTGTCGCGGCACGGGGTTTTCGTGAGATTACCGCCGCAGCGCAGCACTGCAGGTTTTCGAATTGCCGACATTTGCGTGAGCCGGGATGTGCTGTCAAGGCCGGTGTGGAAGACGCGACTATCTCAACCCGTCGATACGAAAGCTATAAACGCATCGTCAATCTGACCGAACAGCTGTCGGACGGCCGCTACACCTAGGTCCTTAGCCCGGTGGCCACGTGAGAACTCGCCCGCCCAAAAGGTGCAGGTGAATGTGAAACACCGTCTGACCGGCTGCTTTGTTGCAATTCATGGCAACACGGTAGCCCTCTTCAGAAAATCCTTCGTCCCGGGCGATCGCACTGGCGGCCGTATACAGGCTGCCCACGATCGCGTGATCATCCGCGACAATGTCGTTGATCGTCGCAATATGTTTGCGCGGAATTATGACTACGTGCGTTGGCGCCTGAGGGTTGATATCGCGGAATGCGATTGCCGTATCTGATTCGTAAACGATATCGGCCGGAATGTCGCCCTCCAGGATCCTGCAAAAAAGACAATCTCCGTTAGCCATTCAGTTCTCCTCTTAGTCGACAGCACGACGACCAAAAAACGCATGCGACAACGTGCCGCCATCAACATATTCGAGCTCGCCGCCCAATGGCACGCCGTGTGCAATGCGGCTGGCTTGTACAGCCTGTTTGGCGGCCAGTTCTGCGAGGTAGTGCGCGGTGGCGTCACCTTCGACAGTCGGATTGGTAGCGATGATCAATTCCTTGACCTCGCCCTGCTGCAGCCAGTCTTCAAGTTGGCTGAGGCCCAGTTCGTCCGGACCGATGCCGTCCAACGGCGACAAGTGCCCCATTAGCACAAAATACAGGCCGCGAAATCCCGTCGCATCTTCAATTGCCATTACGTCGGCGGGCGACTCGACCACGCACAACTGCGAGCCGTCCCGGCCGCTGGCTGAGCAGATAGAACATAACTCGTGCTCGGTGAACATACGGCAGCGACTGCAATGCCCGATACCGGCGACCGCTTCCTGGAGCGCCGATGACAGGTTGTTGGCTCCATTCCGATCTCGCTCGAGCAGATGAAACGCAATGCGTTGCGCCGACTTCTGCCCGATGCCGGGCATACAGCGGAGTCCGTCGATCAGACGCACTAGTAGCGGTGAATAGGACATCGTTAGTATTGACTCAGAACGGCAGCTTCATTCCCGGCGGCAATTGCATGCCTGCCGTCATCCCGGAGAACTTTTCCTGCACGGTCGTTTCGACTCTTCGAATCGCATCATTGAATGCAGCCGTTATCAGGTCCTCGAGCATCTCTTTATCGTCGCCAAGCAGCGAATCATCAATCTTGACGGCTTGCACCTGATGCTGACACGTCATTGTTATACGCACCATTCCGGTGCTGTGCCTGTTTCATCAACTGGCCGATACCACCTTTCATTTTTCTTCTCCCGACCTCGTGGTCAATCTGACTGCGACGGATTGATCAGCTGAATCGATTCCGTTTTTATTTCAGCGCCAAAAATATCTTTCATCGCCTGCACGTTCGGATCCGCTTCGAGCTTTTGCCTCTCGGCCTCCAAGCGCTCATCGGCCATGCGCGATTCTTCCTGTAGCGGCGTTTCCGGCGTCTCAGCGCCGACGGCGGCTTCGACCGCGATCTTGACGCCAAGTCGCTCGCCGAAATGTCGAGACAGGCTCGTCGCAAGCGCGTCTTTGCGTTGCTTGGTCAGCAGGGACTCGGATCTCGGATCCAGACCGAGGTGGACCGTGTCGCCCTCACGACGCAGCAATGCACAGTTACTCGCCAGCAGGCGCACGGCGCCGGCAAGGCCAAGCTTTGCTACCAGCTGGCTCCAGTCGGGATCCTGCCACGTTTGCGGTTGACTATTACCCGCTGCTGCCGGCTTGGCCCGTGCCGGTCTCCGCTGCCGAGACTTGTGCGGTTTGTCAGCGGTGTTCGCCACACCGCCCGACGGCACTGCGGATTCAACCGACGTCGGCCGGAATGCGAGCATCCTGAGAAATGTCATTTCCGCGCCGCTGCGCGGGTCCGGCGCAAGGTGTAAATCACGACGACCCATAACGGCAATTTGATAAAAAAGCTGCACATCCGCGGCTGGCAGCGCCTCGGCGAGCGCGGCATATTCCTGTTCGCCGATATCGTCATCGCTGTCACAGGTACCGACGACCTGGAAGACCGCGATACGCTGCAAATCACGCGCCAGGTCATCGAGCAGGCGCGAGTAGTCCGGAAACTGCTCATCGATCTCCCGAATCGCATCAATGATGCCTTTTGCGTCGTCATCGGCCAACAATCGCAACAGGCGCAACACGTGCTGCCGATCGATAGTCCCAAGCATCAGCGCGACCTGGGCTTCATCAATCTTGCCGCCGCAATACGCAATCGCCTGATCGAGCAGGCTGAGGGCGTCGCGCATGCTGCCGTCGGCGGCCCGGGCCAGCAGAGCCAGCGCCGCCGCATCGAATTCGATCGATTCTGCATCGCAAATATGCGCGAGCCGATCTGACATCAGGCGTGGCGTCATGCGTTTCAAATTGAATTGCAGACACCGGGACAGAACCGTTACCGGCAGCTTTTGCGGATCCGTCGTGGCCAGCAGAAACTTGACGTGCGGCGGGGGTTCTTCGAGCGTCTTCAACAGCGCATTGAAGGAACTCTTGGATAGCATGTGCACCTCGTCGATGAGGTACACCTTGTAACGCCCGCGGGCCGGTGCGTATTGCACGTTGTCGAGCAGGTCCCGCGTATCGTCAACCTTGGTTTTCGAAGCAGCATCGACCTCGATCAAATCGACGAATCGCCCTTCATCGATTTCCCGGCAGGCACTGCATTCGCCGCAAGGCTCTGACGTGACGCCCTTTTCGCAGTTGAGCGCTTTCGCCAGAATACGTGCGATGGTTGTCTTG
>CAMYLB010000326.1 GCA_947259145.1 uncultured Woeseiaceae bacterium | reverse complement strand
GAAGTTCTCGATGCGCTCTTTAATCAGCGTGCTGATTTCAGAAGCTTTGAGTGCCATTAGGTTTTCCTCTTTATTTGGTCAATGCGTTGGCCAGGCCGTCAAGCCTTGCACGCAGTGACCCATCAATAACGACATCACCAGCGCGAATTACTGCACCGCCGATGAGCGTCTCGTCTATTTCTGTAGTGATCCTGACATCGCGGCCCAAACGCTTCTTCAGCGAGTCCGCGATTTCCTCAAGTTGTTCCTTGCTGAGTGCAACCGCCGATGTAACGACGGCGTCTACGCTGTTTTCCACTTCCGCTTTTAGCGCCTCGAAGTGTGTCGAGATTTCCGGCAACACACCGACACGGCCGTTCTCGACCAGCAGCTTCAGGAAGTTGCTGCCTTTCTTGTCGCCTCCGGCGAGCAGCGGGCTGCCTGCCTTGTCGAACAGGCCGGTCAGAAACTCGAAGCGTCGCTCATCACTGAGATGCGGGTCGCCCAGGTATTCGACAAGGCCGCGATCACCGAGCAATTGGCCCGCAACAGCCAGCGACCCGGACCAGTCGGCCAGCGCCCCGGCGCTGTCTGCTATCTCAAAGATAGCCCGCGCATAGGGTCTCGCTATTGTGTTGTTGTCGGCCACGTTGGGCTCCGCCTATAACTCCTGGGCAAGCTTGCCCAGGATGTCTTCGTGCGTTTTACCATCGATTTCGCGATTCAGGATTTTCTCGGCGCTCGCAATAGCAATGGCCGATACCTGGCCGCGAAGCTCCTCGCGTGCGCGGTTTGATTCCTGCTCGATCTCGGCCTTGGCCGCCATCAGCTGACGTTCGCGTTCCTTGACGCCATCTGTCTTGCCTTCAGCGACAATCTCGTTGGCGCGAGCGTGTGCCTGGTCAAGAATCCCGGTAGCCTGCTTGCGGGCCTCATCAACGATGCCGTCTGCTTTTGCTTCGGCCTCGACCAGCTTTTCCTGGCTCAGGTCGGCAGCCGCGAGGCCCTCTTCGATTTCCTTTTGTCGCTCTTCGAGCGCCGCAAGAATCGGTGGCCAGATGAACTTCATACAGAACCAGACAAACACAATCATTGCGATCGTCTGGCCGATGAGAGTTAGATTGATATCCAATGGATACTCCTAATGTTCCGTATCGTGGCTGCAGGAGCGCCCCCTTGGGCGCGATCGCGGGTGATAGCCGCTCCTACACTACGATCGTGGCCGCTCTTAGCCGCCGGTTGCAGCCTGCAACTGGCCGACGAACGGGTTTGCAAATGCGAAAAACAGCGCGATGCCAACACCGATCATCGCAACGGCATCGAGCAATGCAACAACGATAAACATTTTCGTCTGCAGCATGGGCGCCAATTCGGGCTGACGTGCGGCACCTTCAAGAAAGCGGCCACCCAGAAGGCCCATAAGCGGCCACCCAGAAGGCCCATACCGATACCGACGCCCAGTGCGCCGAGGCCAATCAGAAGTGCGACGGCAATCGCCGTCAAGCCAATAACAGTTTCCATCAGTTTCTCCTAAGGAGGTTCGTTTAAATTAATGCTTTTCGGATGCGAGACTTAGATAAACGATCGTCAGCATCATGAATATAAAGGCCTGCAGCGTCACAATCAGGATATGAAACACAGCCCATCCGAAGTGCAACGGCAGCTGGTAAATACCCAGCAACGCGATCAGGATAAAAATCAGCTCGCCGGCAAACATGTTGCCGAACAGTCGTAGCGACAGCGACACGGGCTTCGCCAGCAGCGCAACGCTCTCGAGAATAAAGTTGAACGCGATAATAAACGGGGACGCGATGAGTCCCAGACCCCTGGTCGGCGGCGCGATCGGGTGCAGCGTCAGCTCGCCAATAAAGCCGGTCACGCCCTTGTTCTTGATCGTGTAGAAAATGATCAGGAAGAAAACCGCGATCGACATGCCGAACGTGACGTTAACGTCGGTCGTAGGCACGACTTTCATATAAGGGATGTTCAGCACCTTCTCACTGAAGAGCGGTATCCAGTCGACCGGAACCAGGTCCATGAGGTTCATCAGGAATACCCAGACGAAGATCGTCAGGCCCAGCGGCGCGATCAGGCGACTGCTGCCATGGAAAGTGTCTTTGACGCTGGAATCGACGAACTCGACAATAATCTCTACGAGTGCCTGAAACTTGCTGGGCTTGCCTACCGACGTCTTCTTGGCTACGCCGCGGAAGAGGACGACGAATACCAGCCCGAGCAGTACCGACCAGAACATGGAGTCAACGTTTATCGCCATCGGGTTGCCGGCACACTGATTCCACACCCACTCACCCGCCTCGGCCTTGCACACCTGCAGGTTCTGGAGGTGGTGGGCTATGTAGTCGCTCGACGTCGCTGCGCCGTGTCCGCCTTCAGCTGCCATTGCCGTTTCTCTTGTCCTGTTCCTGTTCGTTCCGCATCAACAAACCCGCGAGGGTCACCAACTGCGTCGCGATAAATGTTGCAAACAACGCTGCCGCCGAGAGCGGCTTCACCAGCGTAAACACGAGGCTGAAAAACAGCACGGTCAACCCCAGCTTTCCCAATTCACCGATATGGGCCGCCCGGACCAGGGCATGTGCCCCTGGATCCCGGCGTGGTACCGCCAGCCGCAGCGCCAGGAAAGCGTTCGGGATGACGCAGACCAGGCTTCCCAGCAGCGCCGAGTACCCGACAACGTTCCCGTAAATGCTCCAAAGAACTACGGCGAGGACCGCCCCGACGCCAACTTGTGCCACGAGCAACTTCAGCATCACGGATTGGATATCGCATGCCTCCGGCACTAAAAACGCCACGGCCATCGGGCTGACCGGCGGCTTGTGGCGCGTGTGGTTTTGGTCGTTCCAGGCGGGCCTGTAAATCGCGTGCGCATTATAGTGTCAGCCCCCATCGCATGGCAACACGAAACCCCTCTAAATACGCCGTTTTTCAGTCATTTCTGAGGGCTTGTCGGGGCGCCGCTTTGATCGCAGCGGAAATGACACAGGCGGCGCCGATGCGGCCCCGTCTACGAGCCCGAATTCTCGCCGATTGGTCGCGGCCAATGGCCGCTCCTACGGTCAACCCCGCAAGGGCCGGTGCCGCCGAGCTAGCGGATGTGCTTCAGGATGCCATCCAGCTCATCGAGACTGTTGTAGCTGATGACCAGCTTGCCGGCGCCGTTCTTGCTGTGGTCAACGTGAACTTTCGCGCCCAGCTTTTCCGACACCTCGATTTCAAGGCGCCGGATATCTGCGTCGACGCTGGTGGCCTTCTTCGCGGGTTTGCGCGCTCCGCCGTCCAGCATGTGCTTGACGAGTCTCTCGGTTTCACGAACAGAGAGGCCCTTCCTGACGACCTGGCGGGCCGCGTCGAACTGTTGGGTCGCATCTGCTATCGCGAGCAGCGCCCTGGCGTGTCCCATTTCGATCTGCCGCCCCTCGAGCAGAGGCTTCACTTTATCGGACAGGTCCTGCAGACGAAGCAGGTTGCTCACAGACGCCCGTGATCGGCCGACGGCTGCAGCGGCCTCGGCATGGGTCAGGTCGAATTCACGAATCAGCCGGTCCAGCGCCCGCGCTTCCTCCAGCGGATTCAGGTCTTCACGCTGGATATTCTCTATGAGCGCCATTGCGATGGCCGACTCGTCGGGCACCTCGCGAACGATGGTCGGAATTTCCGCCAGCCCTGCCAGCTGCGCCGCCCGCCATCGGCGTTCGCCGGCCACGATCTCGTAACGCTGCGTGGAGCCGGTCTTTGCGATCGGCCGCGCAACGATCGGCTGAACCACACCCTGTGCCTTGATCGAGCTGGCCAGATCCTCCAGTGAGTCCTGCCGCATGTCGACCCGCGGCTGATACTGCCCGCGCTGCAGCAATTCGACAGGTATCAACTTCAATGCGTCGCCGCCTGCGGCATCATCGCCCGTTACCGCCGCGACCCTTGGGGCTGGTTTGCTAAGTAATGCGTCGAGGCCGCGGCCCAGTCTTTTTTTCGGTGTCATGGTTCTCATTCGCGCGCTGCGGCGCGCTCCTACAAACTCTTCAGACGGCCTTGGCCATACGTGCGTCCTCACGTCGGAGAACCTCGCCGGCCAGGGCCAGATATGCTATTGCACCGCGTGATGAACGATCATGCAGCAATACGGGGCGGCCAAAACTCGGCGCTTCGGCCAGCCGTATGTTTCTCGGCACAACCGTGCGGAATACCTTGCGGTCAAAGTGCTCGATGAGCTGCATCGACACCTCGTTGGACAGGTTAATGCGGGGATCGAACATAGTACGCAGGATGCCATACATCTCGAGACCGGGGTTCACCGAATCACGAACCTGCTCAATCGTGTTAAGCAAGGAGCTCAAGCCTTCCAGCGCGTAATATTCACACTGCATCGGAATCAGCACACCATCGGCCGCGGTCAGCGCGTTTATGGTCAGCATGTTAATCGACGGCGGGCAATCGATGAGAACAAAGTCATAGAGGATCTCCTGTAACAGCTTGACCTCGGCCAGCGTCAGGTCTTCGTTGCCCGGCAACACGGCAAAACCACCCTCGGGCGCGGAAACAATCGTGTCGGCCGCCGTCGCGTCACCGAGCAGAACATCACAGGTTGAGTTCTCGACCTCCATCTTGTTAATGCCGCAGCCCATCGTGGCATTACCCTGCGGATCCATGTCGACAAGCAACACGCGCCGCTGCGTTGCGGCAAGCGATGCGGCCAGGTTCACGCAGGTGGTCGTTTTTCCCACCCCGCCCTTCTGGTTTGCTACTGCAAGAATTCGCGTCATGAAATCAGCTTATCAGGTTGCACGGCTCACGCCCGTCGCAACAGTACAGCGTGCCGTGATCCTGGTTCGAGACCCGGCACCCTGAGTTCCGTTACGGCATGACACCACGGTTTGTTGCTCATCTGTTCTAGTTCTTCTGCCGGGTAACGCCCTTTGAGCGCTACAAACACCCCGTCCTCTCCTACGTGATGCCCCGCGATCTCCACGAGACGCGGCAATGCGGCCAGCGCTCGTGCAATCACGGTATCAAAGCGCTGCCCGGGTGCATAGTCCTCGGCCCGGCCTTTGACGGCCGTTACGTTGTCAAGGCCCAGCAAACCCGCGGCGTGCTGAACGAACATAATTTTCTTGTTATTGCTGTCGAGGAGCGTGAAGTGTCTTTCGGGCTCGGCGATCGCGAGCGGCAGTCCGGGAAAGCCGGCGCCCGTTCCGACATCGAGGATCGTCGATCCCTCGAGCAGCGGTCGTGCAACCAGGCTGTCGAGTATGTGCGCCGTTACCATCTCCTGACGCTCACGTATGGCCGTCAGGTTGACGCGACGATTCCATTTTTCCAGTTCATCGAGCAACGCCGCGAATTTCTCGACAGCGCCTTCGGGGTACGTATGTCCCAGCTCTTCTAGCGCGTTCTTAAGCAACCAGCAGTGCCATAAAATCATCAACCGATGTCGCCGCGAGTTTTTCGCGATCGGCGCACAGCGCATCGAGTTCTGCCCACTGACTCGCGGCCAGTTTTGGTGAAACGCTATCGACG
>CAMYLB010000325.1 GCA_947259145.1 uncultured Woeseiaceae bacterium | reverse complement strand
CTGTCTGACGTCGGTCTCGACTACCTGTCGCTCGACCGCAGCGCCGAAACCTTGTCGGGTGGCGAGGCACAGCGAATTCGACTGGCAAGTCAGATCGGCTCGGGGTTGGTCGGCGTCATGTACATCCTCGATGAACCTTCCATCGGCCTGCACCAGCGAGACAACCAGCGTTTGCTCGGCACGCTGACTCACCTGCGCGACATCGGCAACACGGTCATCGTCGTGGAACACGACGAGGAAGCGATACTCTCTGCCGATCACGTTGTGGATCTCGGTCCCGGCGCCGGCGTGCACGGCGGCCAGGTTGTCGCCCAAGGTACACCCCAGGAAATCATGGACGAGCCTCGCTCGCTCACCGGGCAGTACCTGTCGGGCAAGCGTGCGATTGCCGTGCCGGATGTCCGCACACCGCCAAACCCCGGTCGCCAGATCGTGATCGTCGGCGCCACCGGCAATAACCTGAAGAACGTTGAAGCCTCAATCCCGGTTGGCCTCATGACCTGCATTACCGGTGTTTCCGGGTCCGGCAAGTCAACGCTCGTCAACGACACTTTGTACAAGGCCGTCTCCGAAGAACTGAATCGGGCAAGCCGCAACCCGGCGCCGCACGAGAAGATCAAGGGACTGGACCAGATCGATCGCGTCATCGATATCAGCCAGAGTCCTATCGGCCGCACGCCGCGATCCAATCCGGCGACCTACAGCGGGCTGTTCACACCCATTCGCGAATTGTTCGCGGGCACCCAGGAGGCACGCTCACGCGGTTACATGCCGGGACGCTTCAGCTTTAATGTCAAAGGCGGCCGATGCGAAGCCTGCCAGGGTGACGGTGTCATAAAAGTGGAAATGCACTTCCTTCCGGACGTCTATGTGCCCTGCGATGTCTGCCGAGGAAAACGATACAACCGCGAAACGCTGGAGATTCGATACAAGGGTAAGAACATCCACGAAGTGCTGGATATGACGGTGGAGGATGCGGCGGAATTTTTCAGGAATGTGCCCAGGAAACTGCAGACTCTGATGGATGTCGGCCTGACCTATGTTCGGCTCGGCCAGAATGCGACAACCTTGTCCGGCGGCGAGGCGCAGCGAGTGAAACTTGCTAAAGAGCTGTCGAAGAGAGATACCGGTAACACGCTTTATATACTCGACGAGCCCACGACGGGACTACACTTTCACGACATTGAACAGCTGCTGGGTGTGCTCCACCGTTTGCGTGACCACGGCAATACCGTCGTCGTGATCGAGCACAATCTCGATGTCATCAAGACGGCCGACTGGGTTATTGATCTTGGACCCGAGGGCGGCGATAACGGCGGCCGGATCATCGCAACGGGAACGCCGGAGAAAGTCGCGTCAACCAAGGGCTCTTTTACCGGCGAATTTCTGAAACCGCTCGTCAAACGCACGCGCAAACCTCGCCGCAGCGCCGCTGTCGGTACGTAGGTAAAGCGACGGCTCGATAAGCTCCAGCTCCATCAGCAGGTAGCGGCTATTGGGCCCCCGGACCCAGTCGCCGCGGCCATAGGTAGGGAGCGGTTCGATCGAAGCGAACAACTCGTGTGCGGTATCGAGCAATGCTTTGGGCGGTTGCACGGCCTTGATATCAGCACCGTGCTCTTCCTGGACGCGAAAATCGCCGGCTTTCGGTGTCTTCAGAATCGCATGGCTGTACTCGCCGTTGAAGAAGAAGAGCGAATACTCTCCCTCCGATTGTATGGCCTCGATAAAAGGCTGTACAAAAAACGCGCGCCCGGAATAGACCTGCCGCAACATTTGCAGAGTATCTTCATCAACAGGGTCGGCCAGCACAAACGTGTCCTTGGCGTTTGCGCCCACGGTCGGCTTTATCACCACCCTGCTCGCCTGATGTTCGACGAAAAAACTGGCCGGATCGACGGTCTCAAAACCTTCGTACCAGGTACTGGGCACGATATCGCCGCCGCGCAGCTCGATATCTCGCAGGTAGGTCTTTTCCATCGTCCAGTGAACCAGGAACAGATCGTTGACAAGTAGCGCCTGCGACGACTCAATACTCACCAGCGTGTCGAGGAACTGCGGCAGGTAGTCCGGGTAATCCCACGGTGTGCAGATATAAACGGCATCGAACTCATCCCAATCTGCGCTGGATCGCCACGGGACTGTCTCGACCTGCCAGCCAAGCGCGGCCATTGGTTCGACGCTAAGATGAAAATCGGTAACGAAATCTCCCATATCTTCCATGGTCAAATAAGCGACTCTTTTCAATCGACAAAACTCCCGCTGTTCAGAAACCGGATCGTCAGATCAATCGAACGACGCTTTCGCATCATGAAGGCGTGTGAGTGTTTGACCACGATGAAATCAGCCATCCCATCGAGCTTGGTATCTTCAACGGAGACTCTCCCGTCATCGGGATTTTCGAGCACCGACGAAGTTATTGGATCAATAGTGCGGTTACCTGCGATTACGCCGAGCTCAAATGTGGCCGGACCCAATTTTAGCGGCACGCTGTCCTCTCCTTTGCCCAACTGCAGTCCCGCCGGACCATTCAGCCAGTAAAATCCCGGCACATTACGAAGTTTGTCGACGGCCACGCTGCCCTGGTTGGGCGGGCCAAGCATGACCACACGGCCCAGATCCGGAATCGGGTGCATGCTCAGGTATTGGCGCAGCAATATGCCGCCAAGAGAATGCGTTACAAAGTGTATGTGCCCGACACTGCCATTGGAACGGCAGGCTTCCAGTCCCTCCGGAATGACAATCTCGGCGAGCGCCTCAATCGTGTCGTCGCGTGACGCATAGCCTATGTTCGCGGTCTCGAATCCTTCGTCAATCAAAGCGCGCTGCATCGGGTTCATTGAGGTCGCGGTTCGTGCGAGCCCGTGCAGCAGAACGACACAGTCAGCAGCCAGGGCCGGACTGCTCGACAGCAGCAGTACGCAAACGATTCCCGCACGTCGCATCATGCCTCAGCCCGTGCTAACAAAGCCCCGGTCACGGAGCTGCTTGTCATGCCATTTGCCGAGAAGCAAAAGGCCAAGCACGGCGCCGAACAGGGCCCAACCCATATCGGACTGGGTATCCCACACGTACCCTTGAGTTCCAAGGAATGCGTCGGCCGCTTCGTCAGACAACAACGCAACCCACCACTCGATGAGTTCATAAAACGCGCTGAAAGCGAGACAAAAACAAACGATGAAAAAATTTCGCCACGCTGTCGAGTTAAATACATTCAATCGGATCGTCAGCTCACGCGCAATCATCACTGGAATAAATCCCTGCACGAAATGCCCTAGCTTGTCGTAGTTATTTCTCGATCCATCGAACGTTTCGCGGAACCACTCTCCGAGCGGAACTTCCGCATAGGTGTAATGGCCGCCGACCATCAGGACCACGCAGTGAATCAGGATCAACACGTAAATCAGCGTTGTCAGCGGAAAGCGCTCACGGGTGGCCCACAGAACTACCGCGCCCAACACGGCCGGAAAGACTTCGAGGCACCAGGTGACGAAGTCTTTCGGCCCTATGCCGGACCAGATCAGCACACCAAGGAACACGGCAATCCAGAGTAATCTCAAGCGTGACATGCTTATCTTCCCTCGCCTTCAGCTCTCAGTGCATCGCTGTTTTTGAATCGCCAGTAACCCTGGCTGCTGAAACACTGCCACACCCACGGCAGCCAGCGCAGCAGCGCAAAGCTGAGCCACAGAGCCCAGGCCAGGATCAGCGCCTTGTAAATCCATAGTGGTGCCGAAAACACCGACGCCACAGGCAGCGCCGAGTCGCTGCTGTCGGCAAACCAGCTCAGAACGTCTCCATAGGAATTGTGCCCGGCCACGTGCATGTCGGGTGTACCAAGGAGACCCTGCGGCAGGGCGGTAACGATACTTAGCAGCGCAACGACGGTGAGTCCGCCTATCCCGAGCTGAATCAGGTTGAAACGCCACCAGTTTACGTCGGTTTGCCACTTTTCGCGTACGCCGCAGGCCAGCAGCCAGACGACGACTACGCCCAGCACCGGCCAGCTGAAAGTGCTGAAACCGAGGCCCAGCAGCAACCAGTGCCAGCTCCTGAGTGGCGCAAGTCCAACACGACCGAGAATCAGCGCGAAAAGGACCAGCACGGCGAGTTCAGACCAGTACAGCACCGCGGGGCCCAGCTGCGGCCCGCGAGTGCCGAGCAACCAGCGGTCGCGCGGCTTGGTAAGTGACAGTTCGATATTG
>CAMYLB010000324.1 GCA_947259145.1 uncultured Woeseiaceae bacterium | reverse complement strand
TTTCGATCGGGTTTCTCAAAATTCGCTGGTACGGCCTGATGTATGTCATCGGCTTCCTGTTCGCCTGGTGGCTTGCCAGGCGCCGATGCAAACGCAGCGATTCGCCGATCAATGCCGAACAGGTGGATGACCTGATCTTTTACGCCATGCTGGGTGTCATCATTGGCGGCCGCGTCGGATACGCGCTGGTTTACGGCTGGGGTCAGCTGACGAGCGATCCTTTGTATCTGTTCAAGATTACAGAGGGCGGTATGTCATTCCACGGCGGACTCGTCGGCGTGATGATTGCGATGTGGCTGTACGGCCGTAAGCTGGGCCACTCGATCTGGCGCATGACGGACTTCGTCGCGCCGGTTGCGCCGCTGGGTCTCGGCTTCGGCCGCATCGGCAATTTCATCAATGGCGAGCTCTGGGGCAAGCCAACGGATGTGCCCTGGGGATTTCTCGTAAACGGCCAGGTGCTGCATCCGTCGCAGCTGTATGAAGCCATCCTCGAGGGTTTCCTGCTGTTTGCAATTCTCTGGGTCTACACCGCGAAACCGCGGCCCTACCTGGCCGCCTCAGGCATGTTCCTGCTGCTGTACGGCATATTCCGCTTCATTATCGAGTTTTACAGGGTTCCTGATGCTCACCCGGGCTACCTGGCACTGGGCTGGGTAACGATGGGCCAGGTTCTGAGCCTGCCGATGGTCGCAGCCGGCGCCGTTCTGCTGGTCATGGCCTACCGTTGGGCCGGGAAAAAAGCCTGACATGCAGCAATACCTCGACATGATGCGGCTCGTCCGGGACACAGGCACGCGCAAGGAAGACCGCACGGGCACCGGGACCCGCGCCATTTTCGGGCACCAGATGCGCTTCGATCTCAGCAAGGGCTTTCCGCTGGTAACGACCAAGAAACTGCATCTGCGTTCTATTATTCACGAGCTGCTGTGGTTCCTGAGCGGCGACAGCAATATTGCTTATCTCAAGGAAAACGGCGTTTCGATCTGGGACGACTGGGCGGACGAGAACGGCGACCTCGGACCCGTTTACGGCGTGCAGTGGCGCAACTGGCCGACGCCTGATGGCGGCAGCATCGACCAGATCGCGCAGATCATGCAGCAGTTGCGCGAAACGCCTGACTCCCGCCGCATCATACTCAGTGCCTGGAACGTTGCAGAAATCGAGAACATGGCGTTGCCGCCGTGCCATTGCCTGTTCCAGTTCTATGTAGCGGACGGCAAATTGTCGTGCCAGTTGTACCAGCGCAGCTGTGACATTTTTCTCGGGGTGCCGTTCAACATCGCATCCTACGCGTTGCTAACGCACATGCTCGCTCAACAGGCCGATCTGGGCGTTGGCGATTTCGTGTGGACCGGCGGAGACTGTCACCTTTATTCGAATCACCTCGAACAAGCGGATGAGCAGCTGAGTCGTAAGCCACTGCCGCTACCGCGGCTCGCGATAAAGCGCCGCCCCGAGACGATCTTCGACTACAAGTACGAGGATTTCGACATTCTCAACTACGAATCGCATCCGCACATTAAAGCGGCGATCGCGGTCTGACCTAAGCATTGTGATCAGCATTATTGTCGCGACGTCGACGAACAACGTGATAGGCGCAGAGGGCGACCTTCCCTGGAAGCTCACGGACGACCTGAAAAGATTCAAGCAGCTGACCCTGGGAAAACCCATCGTCATGGGACGATTGACCTGGGAATCCATCGGTCGACCCTTGCCGGGCCGCCAAAATATCGTGCTTACACGCCAGGCTGATTTCAGAGCCATCGGCTGCGACATCGTGGCGTCACCCGCAGCGGCACTGACCGCCGCCGCCGATGCCGAAGAAATAATGATCATCGGCGGTGGCCAGATCTACGGACTATTCCTGCCGAAAGCCACCCGTCTCCACGTTACGCGGGTGCTTACCGAGGTTAACGGCGACGCGTTTTTTCCGGAGATCGACGAAGCTGCCTGGCGGCTCGTCGACAGCGAGCCCCACGAGGCTGATGACGCCAATCAATTCGCCTTCGAGTTCAGGACCTACGAACGGCAAGGTTGTTCCTGACCGTATCGATCGCCGGCAGGCGCTTCTTCACAGCGACAATTGCTGCTGAAATATCGATCTCATCCATGGAGCTGGCGTCGGCCGTGAACTCTTCCAGCAATGCTTTCTGGACTTCGCCGCGTTGCTGCGCCACGAGGTACGGAATATCGGCGTGAAACATTACCATCGAGTAACGCGGAATGAATCGCTCTGGCAGGCGTTTCTCGAGCTCGAAAGCGAGTGCTTTCTGCAACGCGAATTTCGGGTCGCGCACGGTGTCGCGCATCTCGATGTAGTTGTCCAGCGCCATATCCGCAATCGCGTTGGCATTCGCTAGTTGTTCGGCTTCGAATCTTGCGAAAACGTTTGCCCAGTCGTCACCGTGTTCTGTGACAACGCGATCGAGTAGAACACAGTCTTCGAACGCAAGGTTCATGCCTTGACCATGAAATGGCACGATGGCGTGCGCCGCGTCCCCCAGCAGCAAGACGTTACCGCGATCATGCCAATGCCGGCAGCGCACGGTGCCCAGCGTGCCTAGTGGGTGATTCAACATATCCGCGCAGAGCGTCGGTATGAGCGCGGCAGCGTCGGCGAAATGGGTTTCGAAAAATGCGATCACAGAGGTTTCATCGTTGAGCGCCTCGAAACTGTTGTCACCGACATTTGGCAGGAACAGCGTCAACGTAAAGTCGCCGCCAGGATTGGGCAGTGCAATAAGCATGAACCCGCCGCGCGGCCAGATGTGCAGGGCGTCCGGAGCCAGCTGGTACCGCCCGCCGGGCCCCGCCGGAATGGACAGTTCCTTGTAGCCATGCCGCAACAGCGTTTCGATACCGCCGAAAGTGTCGGAGCCGTCGAACGAGCGCCGAATGCTCGAGCCTGCGCCATCGGCCGCAAACAGCGGATCTGCTTCAACCTGGTACAGGCTGCCGTCGGTCTCGTCACGGACATGCACTGTTCGATCGGGCGCATCGTAGCCGATCGCGTTTTGCTCGAAGTTAAGGCTGAGGTTCGGCAAATTGTCGGCAACGCCGAGCAGGACCTGGTTGAGTCCGAGCCTGGTTACAGAATAGATTTCCTCATCGGCCTGCTGCCCGTAGCGCAGGAATTCGGTTCGCCCGTCCTGGTGATGCACCATGCGGCCGCGCATCGGTACGAGCAGCGGTTCGACCAGG
>CAMYLB010000323.1 GCA_947259145.1 uncultured Woeseiaceae bacterium | reverse complement strand
CGCATGTCGGAGCTGCAGTACGGCCGCATACCGGAGCTGGAGAAACAGCTCAAGCAGGCCATGCAGGCGGAGACCGCGGAGACCACGCTGCTGCGAAACAACGTTACGGAAGAAGAGGTTGCCGAGATCGTCTCCGCGTGGACCGGAATCCCGGTGAGCAAGATGCTCGAAGGCGAAAAAGAAAAGCTGCTGCAGATGGAATCCGTCGTACAGAAGCGCGTCGTCGGCCAGGATGAGGCGGTCACGGTCGTGGCGAACGCGATTCGTCGTTCACGCGCGGGCCTGTCAGATCCGAGGCGCCCCATCGGCTCGTTCCTGTTCCTTGGACCGACCGGAGTCGGCAAGACCGAACTGACCAAAGCGCTGGCAGACTTCCTGTTCGACACGGATGAAGCCATGATTCGCCTGGACATGTCCGAGTTCATGGAGAAGCACTCGGTGGCACGTCTTATTGGCGCGCCTCCGGGCTACGTCGGCTACGACGAAGGCGGTTATCTGACCGAGGCAGTTCGCCGCCGGCCCTACTCGGTGATCCTGCTCGACGAAGTGGAAAAAGCGCATCCGGACGTATTCAACGTGCTGCTGCAGGTGCTCGACGACGGGCGCCTGACGGATGGCCAGGGGCGCACGGTCGATTTTCGCAACTCGGTCATTGTCATGACATCGAACCTCGGGTCGCAGCTGATTCAGGAGATGGCCGGCGAAGATAACTACGATGCGATGAAGGCGGCCGTTATGGACGTGGTCGGCAGCCACTTCCGGCCCGAGTTCATCAATCGTATCGACGACCTTGTTGTGTTCCATCCGCTGAGCCGCGAGCATATCCGCAAGATCGTCGATATCCAGTTGAGCTACCTGCATGCGCGCCTGGCTGATCGCGACATAAACATCAATTTGTCGGATGCTGCGCGCGACAAGCTCGCCGCCGCCGGGTTCGATCCTGTCTATGGCGCACGTCCATTGAAGCGTGCCATCCAGCAGCAGGTGGAGAATCCGCTGGCGCAGGAGATCCTGCAGGGCAAGTTCAAGCCCGGTGACGTGATCGAAGTGGGAGTCACCGACGACAAGCTGGACTTTCAAAACGCGGCATAGATTGCAGGAGCGCGCCTCAGAACGCGATCCTGTCTTGCGGCGGCCTGACCGGCCATCAATTATTCGCGCGCTGGGGCGCGCTCCTACGCTATTATCAGGACAATTCACGGAGCAAAGTATTAAATGCCGATCTACGAATACGCGTGCACTAACTGCGAACATGCGTTCGATGAGTTGCAGAAAATCAGTGAAGCCGCATTGGTTCATTGTCCCAAGTGCGGCGAGCCCTCGCTAAGAAAACTCTTGTCTGCGCCGAAGTTCAGGCTGGCCGGCAAAGGCTGGTATGAGACTGACTTCAAGACCGGCGACAAGCGAAACCTGGCCGGCGAATCGGAGAAGAGCGACTCAAAGTCTGACGACAAGCCTGCAAAGAAGGCCGACGACAAGTCCGTGGACAAGCCGGCCAAAAAGATAGAACCCAAACCATCGTCTACCAAACAATCGTCTAGCAAACCATCGTCTGACCTTAAGGCTGGTAGGTACGACGTGAGGCATCGCTCGTGAAACGGATACGCCGCTACCTGGTCGCCGGCATCCTGGTTTGGGCGCCGCTGGCCGTTACCTACCTGCTGCTGAATTTTGCCGTCAACATCATGGATCGCACATTGCGCTTCATACCGGCCGACCTGCGGCCGGAAATCCTGCTTCAGCAGCTAATCGGTTCTGAAAACCCCGTCCACATCCCGGGGCTCGGCATCATTCTGGCGCTCACGGTACTGCTGCTGACGGGTTTCCTGGCGGCCAATTTTGTCGGACGTGCTTTTGTCGGCGGATGGGAAGCCCTGATGCACCGCATTCCGATAGTTCGTTCTATCTATTCGGGTGCCAAGCATTTCGCCGAGATGGTGTTCTCGGACTCGAGTCAGTCTTTCAAGAACGTCCTGTTGATCGAGTATCCTCGCAAAGGCCTTTACAGCCTGGCATTTCAGACATCGTCGGAACTCGGTGAGGTCCAGGGCCGCACCGGGGAAGACGTCGTTTGCTGCTTCGTACCCACGACGCCAAACCCAACCTCTGGATTCATCATCATCGTACCGAGAAAAGACATCACAGTGCTGGATATGGAAGTGGATGAGGCGCTCAGGATGATCATCTCGCTGGGTGTCGTTATTCCGACCTGGAGGAAGGGCCCGACCCGGGAATTGCCCGTCGCAGAGCCGGACGAGCCTGCTTGATAAGCCGGACCGCACGCCGTACCATTCCGCCTCCTTTTTTAGGGGTTTCCCCTCAGGCTTAACGATGCGCAGTCACTATTGTGGAGAGATCAACGAATCTCTCGTCGGTCAGGAAGTTGAAGTATGCGGCTGGGTTCACCGGCGGCGCGACCATGGTGGCGTGATTTTTATCGATTTGCGTGATCGTGAGGGACTGCTGCAGGTCGTGTTCGATCCCGATCGTGCCGGGATCTTCGCCGAAGCAGAGCGCATCCGCTCCGAGTTCGTGCTCAAAGTGACAGGCCTCGTTCGGCCGCGGCCGGAAGGTACGGTCAACCCGAATATGCGGACCGGCGAGATCGAAGTGCTGGCCCACGAGCTCGTTCACCATGACGAGCAGGCAAACGAAGACATCCGCCTCAAGTATCGTTACCTCGACCTGCGGCGCGAGAACATGCTCGGCAACCTGATGCTGCGTCACAAGGTCACGGCTGCCATGCGCAACTTTCTCGATGGCCACGGGTTCATTGACGTTGAAACACCGATGCTGACGCGTGCGACGCCCGAGGGTGCGCGTGACTACATCGTTCCGAGCCGTACCAACCCCGGCAAGTTTTTCGCGTTGCCGCAGTCGCCGCAGATTTTCAAACAGCTGCTTATGATGTCGGGCCTCGACCGTTATTACCAGATCGTGCGCTGCTTCCGCGACGAGGACCTGCGTGCGGACCGCCAGCCCGAGTTCACGCAGCTCGATGTTGAGATGAGCTTCGTTGACGAAGCCGCGGTCACAAACACGATGGAAGAGCTGTTGCGGTACGTTTTCAAGGAAACGCTCGACGTCGAGCTGCCAAACCCTTTCCCGCGCATGACGTATGCCGACGCGATGCAGCGCTATGGGTCGGATAAACCCGACCTGCGCATCGACCTCGAACTCACCGATGTCTCTGACCTGATGAGTGCGGTCGAATTCAAGGTGTTTGCCGGCCCTGCTGCCGATCCCGAGGGTCGTGTTGCCGCACTATGCGTTCCCGGCGGCAGCGATATGAGCCGCAAGGTCATCGACGACTACACCAAGTACATCAGTCGCTATGGCGCGCGCGGACTTGCCTACATCAAGGTCAATGATGTCGGCGCCGGACGCGAGGGCCTGCAGTCACCGATACTCAAATTCCTGCCCGACGACGCTGTTGCCGGCATTATCGAGCGCACCAAGGCCGCGAGCGGCGACCTGATTTTCTTCGGCGCGGACAAAGCCCGCATCGTGAATGACGCGCTCGGCGCATTGCGTGTGAAAGTTGGTGAAGACCGCGGGCTCGTCGCCGACGGTTGGGCACCGCTGTGGGTTGTCGACTTCCCGATGTTTGAGAAGGACGCGCAGTCGAAGCGCTGGATGGCGCTACATCATCCTTTTACTGCACCGAGCATTGACGATGCCGACGCGTTACGCGCCGGCCCCGGAGATGCGCTGTCTCGCGCTTATGACATTGTGCTCAATGGCTCCGAGATTGGCGGCGGTTCGATTCGTATACACGACCAGGACATGCAGGCAGCCGTGTTTGAGCTGCTGGATATCAGCGACGAAGAAGCCGACGAGAAGTTCGGTTTCCTGCTGCAGGCATTGCAGTACGGCTGTCCGCCGCACGGCGGTCTCGCGTTCGGCCTCGATCGTATGGTCATGCTCATGGCCGGCGCCGAAAGTATTCGGGACGTGATTGCTTTCCCGAAAACGCAAACAGCCAGCTGCCCGCTGACTAACGCACCGGGCGAAGTGTCGGCCGAGCAGCTAAAAGAAACCGGCATTCGCCTGCGAGTACCGCGCACGGAATGACCGCGATCGACACGGTTGTCTGCGTCCACGGCTTTTGGTCGCACGGCACCGGTATGTACCTGATCAAGCGCCGGCTCGAAAAGGAGTTTGGCTTTCGTGCCAGGCTATTCAGCTACCGATCCGTACGCGGCACCCTCGATGAAAATGCGTCCGCGCTTGCCCGCTTCATTCACGAACAAGCTGCTGATGGTGTGCACATTATCGGGCATAGTCTCGGCGGCGTGCTCGCTTTGCGCATGCTCGCAAACGACCCGAGCGCATTGCCGGGCAGGGTGGTATGCCTCGGTTCGCCGTTGACCGGTTCGCGTGCCGCCGACTTTCTTGGCGAACAAAACTGGGCCGAGGAAATCATCGGCCGATCGCTGCCGGACGGCGTAATTCACCAGGCGGCGAATGAATGGGCCAGCCACGTTTGCGAACAAAGAGAGATTGGCGTTATCGCCGGCAACGTGCCGCTGGGGTTCGGACGCCTGTTTGCCAATTTTAAAGAGGATAATGACGGCACAATCGCCGTCTCCGAAACGCGCATCGAAGGTGCCACCGATCACCTGGTCATGCCCGTCAGCCACAAAGGCATGCTCGTTTCCTCCGACGTTGCCGATCAGGCCGCCTCTTTTCTATTTTTCCCAGCGCTCAGCGGGCGTGGTCGTCCCGGTCTCTATGTAATTGGCGACCATCGCTTTGCCATGATTGTAGTTAATGACATAGCTTCTATAGGCTTCCACGAAGCGAATTCGCTGCTGCGCCCTTTCTTTCGTCGAGAGCGAAAAGGTCATCAACCAGTCGATGGCCTGCTCGCGAGTGAGCTCGCCGTTTAGATAGCCACGGGCCGCCTCGTTCCCTGAAAAGCTGAGCTTTGCCTGCAACTCAAGAAGCTGGTAGTAGCGGTCGGCGAGGGCGTCGTCGAGTCCCGCCAAAGGGAACAGCACACTTTTTTCGAACTCGATTCGTTCGTCTCCGGGAAACGCAAGTTCGATGCCGTAATTGGCGCTGCCTTCGGCGATCAGTGACTGCGGGCTGAACAGTGGATGGACCAGGGCTTGTCGGCGACGTATTCGATCGTGAACGATTCACCCTCGGGTAGCTGGATGTATTCGAGCGTGCGGCGGCGGCACTCGACGATAGCGGCCTCAAAAACCGCTGGCAACCTGTCCGCAGGAATCTCGAACGCGCTGGTGAATTCCTCGACCCGCGATGTCAGCGATCCGGGGCCCGGAAGCAATAGGTCAATTTGCCGGAGGATTGCTTCAAAGCGACTCTTATCGTATTTCGGGGCAGACGTACCAAAAAGTCTTTTCGACTCCTCGTCGAAGTCGACGAACTCGCCCTTGTTCATGGCGATTCGTGTATCCAGTGCTCGCAGGCGCGCCATCAATCCCGCGGCCCTCTGCGCAAGTTGCCGATCGTGAGACGTATCAAACCGGGACAGAGTATTCGTCAGTCCTGCCGATGCGGAAATAATTTCATCCAGGCTAAGTTTGGCTTTATTAGCGGCGCTCTTCGGCTCATCCGGGCCGAAGTATGCGTCAACATGATTGGCATCGTGTTGGCCCATTGAGAGTTCCAGAAACAGGTAGTCGCGGGCGAGCTTCTTGATATCGGCCGGCGGGGCGATCTCGTCAGGACTTTGAGTGCACGAGAGGAGTGCGAGTGACAGTGCGGCCGTGATAATAAGACGATTCATATTGTTTGTCCTGGTCAAAGATTGTGGCCGAAGGGCCTCCTACAAGTTTTTCAACTTGTAGAGCGCATCGAGCGCTTCTCGCGGCGTCATTGAGTCCGGGTCGAGTGCATCAACGGCCTCGAGCACGGGGTCGTCTGCAGGCGAGTCCTCGACTTTGAGGTCGAGCTGGCCCTGCGGGCTCTGCGGCTGTGCGGCTTGCTGCGATTCGAGGGTTTTCAGGTATTTCCTCGCGCGGCGAATGACATCGTTGGGTACACCCGCCAACGAAGCGACCTGCAAACCGTAGCTCTGGTTGGCAGGTCCGGGCCTGACGGAGTGCAGGAACACGAGCTGCCCGTCGTGCTCGGTGGCGTCGAGATGTACGTTGTCGCAGTGCTCGAGTTCCTGTGCCAGTGCCGTGAGTTCGAAGTAGTGAGTGGCAAACAGCGTGAAAGCCTTCACCTTTTCAGCCATGTGATGCGCGGCTGCCCAGGCGAGCGACAGCCCATCGAAGGTGCTTGTGCCGCGGCCAATTTCATCCATGAGTACGAGACTCTGTTCCGTCGCGTTGTTGAGAATCGTGGCGGTCTCCGTCATCTCGACCATGAACGTAGAACGTCCGCCAGCGAGATCGTCGGAGGCGCCGATGCGGGTGAATATCCTGTCGATCGGCCCGACCCGCAGTTTGTCGGCGGGTACGAAACTGCCGATGTGAGCGAGAATGACGATGAGCGCGGTTTGCCGCATATAGGTCGATTTGCCGCCCATATTCGGGCCCGTGATAACGAGCAGGCGCTTGTCATCACCCAGCGATAAATCGTTGGCAATGAACGGCGCATCGATCACCTGCTCAACGACGAGGTGGCGGCCGCCCTGGATTTCGATGCACGGATCGTCGCAAATCTCGGGCTGCGACAGACCCAGTGCCTGGGCGCGTTCAGCAAAACAGGTGAGTACGTCCAGCTCTGCGAGGCCGGTGGCGCCAAGCTGCAGCGGTCCAAGCACCTGGTGCAACAGGTCGAGCAGTTTCTCGTAGAGATATTTCTCGCGGCCCAAGGCCCGTTCGCGAGCACCGAGTACCTTGTCTTCGAACGCTTTGAGCTCGGGCGTGATGTAGCGCTCGGCCGACTTGAGCGTTTGCCGCCGCACATATTCAACGGGCGCTTTGTCAGCCTGTAGCTTGCTGATTTCGATGTAATAACCGTGCACACGGTTATAGCCGAGTTTCAAAGTGGCGATCCCTGTTCGTTCACGCTCACGAATTTCGAGATCGACGAGATAGTTGTCGGCGTTCTCGGCAATGGCACGCAGGTCGTCAAGCTCATCGTCATACCCGGGCGCAATGACTCCGCCATCACGAATCAGCATGGGCGGGCTGTCGATGATGGCTTTCTCGAGCAACCGGTGTTGCTGCTTGTGATCACCGATTTGTTCGCCAAGTTCATGCAGCAGCGGCGAATCCACCGCGGCCATCTGACGGCGCAGTTCGGGCAAGCGCGATAATGCTTCGCATAGCTGGCGAAGATCGCGCGGTCGTGCAGAACGCAGTGCGACGCGAGACAAGATACGTTCGACATCGCCGATGCCGTGCAATGCATCCTGCAGGGAATCGACGGCGGCTGTCGCGATCATCGCGTCGAGCGCCTGGTAGCGGCCCATCAGCGTCGATGTGCTGCGCAACGGTCGCTGGATCCAGCGCCGCAGTAAACGACTCCCCATTGCGGTTTGACAACGATCCATGACGCCAGCCAGCGTGTGCTCGTGAAAACCGCTCAAAGACGCTTCGAGTTCGAGGTTGCGGCGCGTGGGCCCGTCCATGATCACGGCGTCTTCACGCAATTCGACTTTGATGGACTGCAAATGCGGCAGCGACGCTTTTTGCGTGTCCGTGACGTACTGCAGCAGCGCACCGGCGGCGGCAATGCCGCGCACAGACTCCTCGCAGCCAAAGCCACTCAAATCGCGTGTGCCGAACTGGGCACACAGCAGGCGCGTCGCGCTGTCCGTTTCGAAATGCCAGGGCGGCCGGCGTGTAACCCGTATGTTGCTATTGAATGAGTCCGGAAAAGACTGGTCTTCGTCGACCACAATTTCGGCCGGGCGCAGGCGTTCGATCTCGCCCAGAAGAGCCTCGAAGTCCGGCACCTCGGTAAGCCGAAACCGACCGGCCGAAAGATCCAGCCATGCGATACCGATGCCACCACCGCTTGCAACGATCGCGGCGATGACGTTGTCGCGGCTGGCCGAGAGCAGCGCCTCGTCGGTTAGCGTGCCCGGCGTAACAACCCTCGTGACTTTGCGCTCGACAGGCCCTTTGCTCGTCGCCGGGTCGCCGATCTGCTCGCAAATGGCAACCGACTCGCCTTTACGTACCAGCTTGGCCAGATAGCCTTCAACTGCGTGATAGGGCACGCCGGCCATGGGAATCGCGTCGCCTGCGGATTTACCTCGCGACGTGAGCGTGATGTCGAGCAGCGAGGCGGCGCGCCGGGCATCGTCGTAGAAGAGTTCGTAGAAGTCGCCCATGCGGTAGAACACGAGCATGTCGGGATACTCGGCCTTGATGCCCAGATACTGGCGCATCATGGG
>CAMYLB010000322.1 GCA_947259145.1 uncultured Woeseiaceae bacterium | reverse complement strand
ATCCCCATGAAGCTGATGGCACCGCCGCACGCTGCGACAGATGCACCGGCAACCGCATGCGCGTAGCGACGAGCCGCGACCGGCAATTTCACTCGATCTAGTGCCATGCTGGTGATAGCGACGGCCGCGAGCATGGTGGCCAGCGTTACGAAGCCGAAAACAAGGGCCACGGTAATTACCAGCCCGGTACTCTGCTGCGCCGCCGGATACATGAATAACGGTATCAGCGCCTCGCAGGGACCGAGAACGAGAATGATGAAAATCGCCCAGGGCGTTATCGAATGCGTGGCATGCTGGTCATGCACATGCATATGCTCGTCGTGATGGTTGTGTTTGTGGTCGTGGACGACCTCACCATGCGCATGCAGGTGAGAATGCGATCGATCCCGGCCGGCCTTTCTGAGCCCCCAGGCAAAATACATGAGGCCGAATGCGAGCAGCGCCCATCCGGCCAGGTTGCCGCGCATACTCTCGATTTCGATGAGCGATGCCAGCTGCGCGCCCAGCACCAGGCCGATGGCCCCGATCACGACTGAACTCAGTACATGGCCCATCCCGCAGACCAGCGTTACCCGGAGCGTACGCGGCAGGCTCCAGCCACGTGCTTTGCCCATTGCCGAAAAAACGAGGTAGTGGTCCGGACCCATGATCGTATGCAAAAACGCTATGGACGCCGTAGTCACTAGCAGGATCTGAGCCTCGTTCATCAGGCCAGACTACCGCCGGGGCTTATAGCGGTGCGATACGTAGTTTCCGGTCGATTTCGCCCGCCCATGAGACTTTGGCAGGTGCAGAGGGCTTGGCGCTCAGGCAGAATTGCACCATGAAGACGATTGACCACAAGCTGACATGTGGGCTGCTGCTCAGCGCCGCCCTTATAGCATCCTGTGCGAGCGTCCCGCGAACCCAGCTCGTATCTGTTGCAGACAGCAATGAGTGTGTCGTGCTCTTGCACGGCCTGAATCGAAGCTGGCGCGCCATGCGGCCGACGGCCGACGCCCTGCAGGAAGCCGGGCCGGTTTGACCCATCCGCGGTCGGCTGCATCTGATCACCCGGCATAGGCAACAGGCTATTCGAGCCGTGCCTCCAGTGCCTCGATTCTCTTTTGCTGCGCCTGCACTACTTTCGTAAGAACGGCAACGATGTCCATGGTACTCAGGCTTCGCCGGTCACGGCTTGCCACGAGGTCCGGTACTTCCTCGGCAATGAAACCGACGTATTCCTCGGCACGTTCGTTGCGATAGTTGAACAGCACGGGTTCGAGCTGCATCAGCGCTGCCCTGGCCTGCTCGGTCGACAACTCGGCAATATTTTCTTTCCTGTACCGTGATGAACTGTTGGTCCAGACACCGCCTGCTGTAACGTGTGCGCCGCTGGCCATCTCCAGCGGATGTCGCGGTTTCGATACGCCGATGCCAACGTTTCCTTCCCGGTCAACCGTGATTCGATCCTGTGATCCGGCACCAATCGTCAACGTGCTTGCCCGATTGTGCATGATGTAGCCAGTCTCCCCGGAGGACTGTGTGATCATCAGCCCGGCGACGCTGCTGTTTTGCTCGTGAATCTGGATGCTGCCGTTCACTTCGAGGCGCTGCTTGGGAGTCGTCGTTCCAATCCCGACCTGGTTGCCGTTGTCATAGACCTGAGAATTGCCGCCTTCCGTTTCTTTCCTGAATTTCACCAGGAAATTTTCACGGCCCTTGATGTTCGCGGCAGCGGATGGTTCCGGCGCACGCGCTGCGGCCGGCGATACGGCAACGTCCGTCGCAACGACAGCTTCAACTTCCTCTTCGATGACTTCCTCGACCTCCGCCTCGACTTCTTCTTCCACGACTTCCTCGGCAACAGCCTCGGCGGCCTCTTCAACGACCTCCTCTACAAGCACCGGAGCCGCCTCTTCAGAGACTACCTCGTCAATAACCGGGGCCACATCCGCAGGGGCCAAATCCGCAGGAGCTACATCCGCCGCGGTCTCCGGGGTAATTTCTTCCGCGCGGACACGGGCCCAGTCAGCACTGATAAAGCCCGTCGCGTCACCCGTGAGCTGGACTTCATGCCAGCCTGGTTCGCTGCCGACAAGTCGCAGCGATTCGCCTTGTTTGAGGCGACCCACGACATCGGAACTGGCATCCGGTGCCGAACGAATATTCACCGAACTTTCGACTTTGTCGATCGGTACGACGACGTCGGCGGCACAAACGAATGGTAGTAACATTACAAATACCAATACGATTAATCTCATAATTCTTTCCTCAAATTCGTGCCGCGCGTTATTTTGAGTCAATGCCCTTCGCTTCGAGGGCGCGCGCAATGCTCGCCTCAGTGAGCGGGTGGTAAGCGCCACGAGCCGTGGCGAACATCGATCGTGCAAGTTCGAGATCCGTTCCATTTTGTGCGAGTGCAATGTAGACAGGCTCAATCAGCCTGCCTCTGCCAAAGCGGTTTAAATGCCGCTCCAGTTTTTCGTATGCGGGCGTATACCGGCGCTTTGCGACCTGAATGAACCACGCGCGTCCGATCTCGGCATTTCGCGTGTCACTGAAACCCAGCCCTTCATCCAGTTTCGTGAGTTGATCGTCAGGGAGCTCCGCTGGCAAACTGTTGATGAAATGCACCGTCGTCTGTGGACTCCAGTTTGCTATGGGGATTTCGGTAACGTCGATCTCTCCCTCTGCCCAGGCAGCCGCCAGCGCTTCTGCATCGTCCAGTGTCTTCGAACTCGGCACCGGTGCGTTATCGGGAAGGCCGGGTTGATACAGCCACTCTTCCACGTCGGCACGACTAACCGTGCTCGAATCCGCCTGCAGCAGGTTCTCGTCGAGGTAATCGAGGAACCGTTCCGTCGTGATCGTCTGAAACGCGAAGGTGTCGAAGTAGGCAAAGAGGAAGCGATCAAACGCATCACGGCCATATGCGTTTTCGAGGTATTGCAGAAACAACTGTCCCTTGCTGTAGTGAATCGTACCCTGGAAATCGTCCGGATCACCGACGTCAAGCCGCGGCGCCAGGGCCTGCATGTTCAGTCGGACAGTTTCGAGGTCCAGCAGCAGCTCCTGGTACGACAATACTCGCTCTTCGTCGACGCGGGCCTTGTCGTAAATCACTTCCATCAGGCGAGACTCAAGGTAACTGGTCATACCTTCGTTCAGCCACCCATCGCGCCAGGTCGCATTGGTGACGAGGTTGCCGGACCATGAATGCGCAAGTTCGTGCGCTATGACAGAGACCAGGCTGCGATCACCGGCGAGCAGGCTTGGCGTGATAAAGGACAGTCGCGGATTCTCCATGCCGCCGTATGGAAAACTTGGCGGCAATACAAGCAGGTCGTACCGTCCCCACTCATAGGGCCCGAAGAGTATCTCAGCCTGGTCAAGCATCTCCTGAGTGTCAGCGAACTCGAATACCGACGCATCCAGAAGTTCAGGTTCAGCGTAGACACCGGTCTGCTCGCCGAGCGGTGCAAAGTAAATATTGCCCACGGCTATCGCCAACAAATAGGACGGTATCGGCTGCGGCATTTCGAATTGGTATTCGCCACCGCGCGGTGTGAGCGGGTCGTTGTTCGCACTCATCACTGCCAGCAGTTCCGGCGGCGTCCTGATCGTCGCCTCGTAGGTGAGCCGCACGGCCGGCGTATCCTGCAACGGCACCCAGCTGCGGGCGTGGATGGCCTGAGACTGCGAAAACATAAGTGGATGTTTGCCACCCGCTGTTAGCTTAGGCGGCAGCCATTGCAGCGCGGTTGAACCCGGGCTGGTCGTGTACGTCACCTGCAGACTGAATTTCGTCGCCGCCGCTGCTGCCTGCGGCAGGCTCACAATCAGCGGCGTTCCTTTAACCTTGTCGCTTTCTCCGAAGCGATAGTCGGCCGCCACGGATTCGCCATCCGCCAGTAACACCTGGACACCAGTAATATCAAGATCGCGAGTGTCCAGGACGATTTCCGTCGCAGCCGAATCAAGCTTTTGCAGGGTAAGCGTCGCAGCGCCGCGAAGTTCACGGGCATCGAAATCGACGACCAGATCCAGCGCAAGATGCTCCGTGACGAACTGCTCGGTGTTGGCATATGAGAAATAATCATG
Organism: uncultured Woeseiaceae bacterium; assembly: GCA_947259145.1. Classification (GTDB taxonomy): domain Bacteria; phylum Pseudomonadota; class Gammaproteobacteria; order Steroidobacterales; family Woeseiaceae; genus UBA1847. The sequence continues at coordinate 7,982 of CAMYLB010000322.1, read as the reverse complement.
AGCAGGATCGTAGTCCTGCTCATGCTGCTCTTTTTTCGAGCATGCGCACAGGAGTATCGCAACGAGAATCGTCAAACCAAACTTTTCGCGCATCGTATGCCCTCAGACCGTGAACAGCGTGCCGACCGGTGATTCTATACAACTTCAATACAGGGCGCGCAGATAGCCTGGCAGGTGTGTAGAATCGTTGCGACAACTCACCGATGGACAATGCTATGGACCTTGGAGTCAGCGACCGCGTACGGCCTTTGCTCGATGCCGTTCGAACCTTTATTAACGACCGCGTGCTCCCGGTTGATGAGGAATTCCTTGAGGAAGTTTCCAAGGGCGATCGCTGGTCACTGACCGACAGGCAGGCCGAGATCATGGACGAGCTTAAGTCCGCCGCTCGTGAGCAGGGATTATGGAATTTCTGGCTCACAGACAGCGACCAAGGCTATGGACTCAGCACGGTCGAGTACGCCTGGCTCGCGGAAGAGACGGGGCGCGCGCACCTGGCGGCCGAGGCATTCAACTGCAGCGCACCCGATACAGGCAACATGGAGGTGCTCGAGCGCTATGGTACCGAGGCGCAGAAAGAACAGTGGCTAAAGCCACTGCTCGAGGGCGAGATTCGATCGGCCTACGCGATGACAGAACCTGACGTCGCATCATCCGACGCCACCAACATCTCGACATCGGCCGTGCTCGAGAAAGGCGAATGGATTATCAACGGTGAAAAAACCTATGCTTCGGGTGCCGGTGACAAGCGCTGCAAAATTTTGATCTGCATGGTAAAGACCAATCCCGAAAACAACCGCCATACTCAGCATTCGCAAATTCTTGTGCCTGTCGATGCGCCGGGCGTTGAAATCGTTCGCGGCATGAATGTATTTGCAACAGACGACGCGCCACACGGCCATATGCACATTCGTTTGAAAAACGTACGTGTGCCGGAGGACAACATCATCCTGGGCCCTGGGCGAGGCTTTGAAATCGCGCAGGGACGACTCGGGCCCGGTCGAATTCACCATTGCATGCGCGCCATCGGAATGGCCGAACGAGCGCTGCAGCTGTTGTGCGAGCGTTCCGTGTCGCGGACTGCTTTCGGCAAGCCGCTGGCCAAACTCGGCGGTAACTACGACGTGATTGCGAATGCGCGTATCAATATCGATATGGCCCGGCTGCTGACGCTGCGCGCGGCACACGTCATCGACACCGAAGGCGTGCAGGAAGCACAGGTCTGGATATCGAAAATTAAAGCGATGGTTCCAATCATCGCCATCGATGTCATTGACGACGCAATCCAGATGCACGGCGCTGCCGGCTTGTCGCAGGACTTTCCCCTGGCCGCAATGTACGCCAATGCGCGAACCTTGCGATTGGCAGACGGGCCCGATGAGGTCCATCGCATGGTCGTGGCGCGCCACGAACTGCGCCCCTATATCAAGCAGGGCTGACTTCAGGGTTCAGTTTGCAGGCAGTCTCGGACCACGAAGCCGATCCGCCCGTTGCTCTCGGTAAGCGCGTATGTAACTGGCGCGGGTTTCCGGTATAAAAGGCACACAATTGAGTCGGTATCATCAGGTTCGGCTGCCGTCCGGCCGCCATTTAGCGCAGGAATACACGATGTCTCAAGATACGACCCGACCGATGGATCCGGTACTGGAGGAATTTGCCGGTGAATCGTTCGCGAAAGCCGCAAAACGTGCTTTTCATGCGACGCGCCCGAAATTCTTCCCCGCCTCCGTTTTGCCCGTTCTGGCCGGGACCGCCTGGGGTGTCATGGTAACGGGCCGCATTGATATGCTCGTTTTCCTGCTGGCGCTGCTGGCGACCGTCTGCGTGCACGCCGCAAGTAACGTCCTGAACGACGTCGGCGATGAAAGCATCGGCACCGATCGGATCAATACCAAGCGGATATATCCCTATACCGGCGGCTCACGGTTTATTCAGACCGGCATCCTGTCACAGTCGCGGATGGCGTGGCTCGGCACAGCGCTGCTGATTTTCGCGTCGCTGGCCGGCATCGCCCTCTTCGTGCAACGAGGGCCGGTCGTATTGCTATTCGGTCTCGCGGGCATTGCGCTTGCAGTACTGTATTCGCTCGGACCAGTGAAATTAAGCGCGCTGGGACTTGGCGAGACGTCCATTGTTGTCGCCTTCGGCGTTTTGCCGGTCAGCGGCGCAGCCTGGCTGCAGGGCGCGCCTATCGACAGCGCAGTGCTGTTATTTTCGCTGCCCGTCGGTATCTGGGTGTCCGCCATCCTGCTGATCAACGAGGTCCCGGATATCGAAGCTGACGGCGCTTGTGGCAAGAACACGTTGCCGGTGCGGATTGGACTGGCCAAGACGGCGAATCTGTACCTGTCCATGCATATTGCCGCCGCGGCAATCGTCGTGTGGTTGACGATTCAAGGCTTCCTGCCTTTGCTGGCACCCGTGGTGCCGGTCCTGCTTCTGGTCCTGGCGTGGCGCGCGTCGGCGGGTATTCGTGTCGGCGTTGAGAATCGCGAATCCATGACACAAGCGATCGAATCGACGCTAGCTATTCAAACGGTGGGCTGCCTGTGGCTCATCGCTTGTTCTCTTTTTGCCTTGTGGTGGTAAGCAACCAGTAGCGATTTCCTATGCTGTTTAAAATCAAGAAAGGTCTGAATATTCCCCTGGCCGGGGCGCCAGAACAAAAAATCTCGGCCGGCGCCGAGGTGAAGTCTGTCGGGCTGCTTGGGCCTGACACGAACGACCTCAAGCCCGGCATGCTGGTACGCGAGGGCGATCGGGTTAAGCTCGGGCAGCCGCTATACAAGGACAAACAGAACCCGGGCGTGCATTTTACGTCGCCGGGCGCCGGGGTCGTTACGGCGATAAATCGCGGTGAACGGCGCGTGTTGCAGTCGGTTGTTGTGCGCCTGGAAGGAGACGACGCCGAAACGTTCGATTCCTATTCCACCGAACGCCTGTACAGCCTCGAGGGCGCGGCGGTGCGGGACAACCTGCAGGCCAGCGGACTGTGGACGGCATTTCGAACCCGACCATTCAGCAAGGTACCGGCCGTCGATGCATCACCGAGATCGATATTCGTTACAGCGATCGATACAAATCCGCTGGCGGCCGATCCGGCCGTGGTCATCGAGCCCAAAAAAGAGGCCTTCGCACAGGGGCTTGAAATCGTCTCCAAGCTCACCGACGGCAGCGTCTACGTGTGCACGGCCGTCGACTCCGGCATCGAATGCCCGTCTCGCGAGCAGTTCAGGCACGCCGAATTCGCCGGCCCGCACCCGGCCGGGCTGGTCGGCACCCACATTCATCTGCTGGACCCCGTCGGCGAAAACAAAGTGGTCTGGCACATCCGTTCCCAGGACGTCATCGCAATTGGCGAGCTATTTGCGACGGGGCGGCTGCCGGTCGAACGAGTGATCGCACTAACCGGACCCAAGGTTTTGAAACCGCGCCTGATTTCGACACGCCTGGGCGCAAACACCAGCGACCTCGTGCGCGGCGAATTTTTGGCAGGCAATGTGCGTGTCGTGGCCGGCTCGGTGCTCAACGGTCACCGGGCGGTCAACTGGGGTGCCTATCTCGGCCGTTATGACCGGCAAATTACCGTCCTGCAGGAAGGCACGCCGCGCGAGTTGTTTGCGTTCGCGCGTCCCGGGCTCGGCAAATTTTCGGCCGCACGCGCGTTCGCGGGCAACCTCTTCGGCAAGGACTTTCATATCACGACGTCGCAGAACGGCAGCCCGCGTGCCATGGTTTCAACCGGGAGTTTTGAGGCAGTCATGCCGCTCGACATACTGGCGACGCCGTTGCTCAAAGCACTGCTGGTGCGGGACACCGATGGCGCACGCGACCTGGGATGCCTCGAACTCGACGAGGAGGATCTGGCACTGTGCTCCTTCGTCTGCACCGGCAAGTACAACTATGGATCACATCTGCGCAGAAACCTGCATGAGATCGAGGTGAACGGCTAATGAAACCAATACGCTCGTTCCTCGATCGAATTGAACCTCTGTTCACGAAAGGTGGTCGTTTCGAGCAACTGTACGCACTGTACGAAGCGGTAGACACCTTCTTCTACTCGCCGGGCGACCTGTCGCGAGGATCGCCGCATGTCCGTGACGCGCTCGACCTGAAACGCGTCATGATCCTGGTCTTGTTCGCATCGTCACCGGCGGCGATCGTTGGCATGTGGAATGTCGGTTTCCAGGCGAATTCAGCGTTGACGAGCATGGGGCTCCTCAGCATCGACGGCTGGCGCGGCGCTGTTCTGCCCTTGCTTGGCGCCGGTTACGACGCTTCGAGCGTTTACGATTGTTTCCTACACGGGCTCCTGTACTTCCTGCCGATCTATATCGTTACAATGGTCGTCGGCCTGTTCTGGGAGGTGCTGTTCGCCGGCATTCGCAATCATGAGGTCAACGAGGGCTTCTTCGTAACGGGTTGGCTGTACGCACTGATACTGCCGGCGACAATTCCACTCTGGCAGGTTGCCGTAGGTATCACTTTTGGTGTCATTATCGGCAAAGAGGTGTTCGGCGGCACCGGCAAGAACTTCCTGAACCCCGCACTGGTTGCCCGCGCCTTCCTGTACTTCGCCTATCCGGCGCAAATTTCGGGCGACGCGGTGTGGACTGCAGTGGACGGCTTCAGCGGCGCAACCGCTCTAGGCGTCTCCGCCATCGAGGGCATGACCGGCATTGCCGGCATGGGCCTGACCTGGACGCAGGCCTTCGTCGGGCAGCTGCAGGGATCACTCGGCGAGACGTCAGCGCTGGCGTGTCTTGTTGGTGGCCTGTTCCTGATCTACGCACGCATCGCGTCGTGGCGCATCATCGTCGCCACCTTCGCCGGACTGATTATTCCGTCGCTGCTGTTTACCGATGCCGGCAGCAGCAATCCGATGATGACGATGCCGTGGCACTGGCACATAGTTGTCGGCGGCTTTGCTTTTGGCGCCGTCTTCATGGCGACCGACCCGGTGAGCGCTGCGCAAACAAACGCTGGCAAGTGGGCCTTCGGCCTGTTAATCGGCTTCATGACCTGGGTCATCCGGGTCATCAACCCGGCCTTTCCGGAAGGCATCATGCTCGCGATCCTGTTCGCGAACGTGTTCGCCCCGGTCATCGACTACTTCGTAATTGGCGCCAATGTCCGGCGAAGGGTGAAACGCAATGCCTGACAAGAAAAATTTCGATCGCGACAGTATTTCCAACACGCTGCTGGTCGCCATCGGCCTGAGCCTGGTTTGTTCGGTCATAGTGTCAAGTGCGGCCATCGTATTGAAGCCAGTGCAGGAGAAGAACGAGGAAGAGTTCCGCCAGCAAATCATCCTCGACGTGGCGGGCCTGATGCAGCCCGGCGGCAATACCGAGGAACTGTTTGCCGCTATCGAGCCGCGCATGGTGGATCTGGAGTCCGGCGAATACACCGAGGAGGTAGATGCCGCCACGTTTGACGCACTGCTGGCCGCGGGCGACCCGCAGCTCGGCATCGCGATCCCTTCTGACAAGGACATCGCCGGTATCGGCCGCCGCGCGAAGTACGCAGCCGTGTATATCGTCCGGGATGGCGCGAAGATCGACCAGGTCATCCTGCCGGTTTACGGCAAGGGCCTGTGGTCAACGATGCTTGGCTACCTGTCGCTTGCGCCGGATGGCAATACGATCAAAGGTCTGCGCTTCTACGCCCACGCCGAGACACCCGGCCTTGGCGACCAGATCGACAAGGAACCGTGGCGCGCCCAGTGGGCTGGCAAACTCGTTTATGACGGCGGTGACGAGCCACAGATCCGCGTTATCAAGGGCGTGGTACCGGCCGCTGCGCCGGATGCGCGCTACATGATCGACGGCCTGTCCGGCGCTACGCTGACCGCTAATGGCGTTACCGGCCTCGTGCAGTACTGGACCGGGCCGCACGGCTTCGGACCCTACCTGAAGAAATTCCGTCAAACGGAGACCAGCTGACCATGAACGGAGCACGCAAAGTCCTGATCGATCCACTGGTCGATAACAACCCGATAACGCTGCAAATGCTCGGCATCTGCTCGGCGCTGGCGGTCACGACCTCACTGCTGCCGGCTCTGCTCATGTGCCTCGCGCTGACCAGCGTTGCAGCATTGTCGGGCGCCGCGATCAGCGCATTAAGGCATCGCATCCCGAACAACATTCGTATCATCGTCCATATGACGATCATCGCTTCGCTCGTGATCCTCGTGGACCAGCTTCTTAAAGCGTACGCTTTTGAGACCAGCAAGCAGCTTTCCGTATTCGTCGGTCTGATTATCACCAACTGCATCGTGCTGGGCCGTGCCGAGGCGTTCGCGATGAAGAACGGCGTCGTCATGAGCTTCCTCGACGGGCTTGGCAACGGGCTCGGCTACAGCGTGATACTGATCGCTGTTGCGACACTGCGCGAGCTGTTCGGTGCCGGCACGCTGCTCGGCTACCCCGTGCTCGACCTGGTTTCGAATGGCGGGTGGTACGAAGCCAACGGCTTGATGCTGCTGCCGCCGAGTGCGTTCTTCATCATTGGCCTTCTTATCTGGGGCATCCGCACGTGGCGCACGCAGCAGGTCGAGAAGCCTGACTACCAGATTCATGAAGTTCACCGGACGGAGGTCTACTAATGACCAATCCACATTCCTCGCGCCTTGCCTGGGGCCATCTGGACCGGCAACGCAGCGACCTGCAAAGTGTGAGTAGACCCTAATGGAAGCATACGTAAGCCTCTTCATCCAGGCCGCCTTCGTGGAGAACCTTGCACTCGCGTTCTTCCTCGGCATGTGTACCTTCCTCGCCGTGTCCAAGCGTGTAGAGACGGCCATTGGCCTTGGCGTGGCCGTGATCGCAATTCAGGTCATCACTGTCCCCGCGAACTACCTGATTTACACGTACCTGCTGGCCGACGGCGCTTTAGCCTGGGCCGGTCTTGCCAATGTCGATCTGAGCTTTCTCGGGCTGGTCAGCTATATCGGCGTCATCGCTGCACTTGTGCAGATCCTCGAGATGACACTCGACAAGTACTTTCCGAAACTCTACAACGCGCTTGGCATCTTCCTGCCGCTGATTACCGTGAACTGCGCCATTCTCGGCGGTACGCTGTTCATGGTCGAACGGCAGTACGACTTCGCGGAGTCGGTCGTGTTTGGCGTCGGTAGCGGCACAGGCTGGGCGATCGCATTGATCGCGCTCGCCGGTATTCGCGAAAAGCTCAAGTACTCGGACGTCCCTGACGGACTGCAGGGACTTGGCATTGCATTCATCATTGTAGGTCTCATGTCGCTGAGCTTCATGGGCTTCTCGGGAATCTAGTGTCCTGCCCGGATAATTCACATGATTTTAGAACCGATGAAATTCACTAGGACAAGGCGCATTCCGCCGCCAATGTCTAGACCTTGGCAAGGGATGCAACGCCATCATGGTGGATTTCATCGATTCCCGAAGGGCGCGCCGTACAAGGTGTGTGGCTGCGTTGCGTCCTTTGGCAAGGACCCGGCCATTGCCGGCAGGACACGCCTTGCCACGCACCTTGTACAGCGTGCTAAAACTATGCGAATTTTCCGGACAGGACACTAACGTGAACATAGACTCTGCCGTGTTGCAGCAAGTGTTTTTGGGCGTCGGCCTGTTTACGGCCGTCATCCTGATACTCGTATTTGTCATTCTTGCCGCACGATCGAGGCTTGTGTCGATAGGAAACGTCAATGTCGTGGTCAACGGCGAACGGACGCTTCCGATTCCAGTTGGCTCCAAGCTGATGCAGGGGCTTGCTGACGCAGAGCTGTTCGTACCGTCAGCCTGCGGCGGCGGCGGCACCTGTGGTCAGTGTCGCGTGCGAGTCATTTCGGGTGGCGGAGCGATCCTTCCGACGGAACTCTCTGTCATTAACAAGCGCGAGGCCGCAGACCATTACCGCTTGTCGTGCCAGGTTGCCGTCAAGCAGGACATGGAAGTGCAGGTCCCGGATGAGGTGTTCGGCGTCAAGCGCTATAACTGCACCGT
>CAMYLB010000321.1 GCA_947259145.1 uncultured Woeseiaceae bacterium | reverse complement strand
CGCGGCGCTTCAGAAATTGCGACGAGGTTCGGCGTGTCGCCGATGATCGTGGGTCTGACCGTGGTTGGATTTGGCACCAGTGCACCGGAGCTCATTATTAACGTGGTCGGCGCCCTTCGCGGCGAAACCGAAATCGCGTTTGGCAACGTCGTTGGATCGAACATCAGCAACCTGGCGCTCGTACTCGGCGCAGCGGTATTGATTGCACCAATCAAGATTCAAGGACAGCTGGTTCGGCGGGAGGTGCCGCTACTGCTGTTAGCCACAACGGTAATGGTCGTGATGGCGCTGGACCAGCAGCTGGAAGGGCTGCCCGCGATGATTGGCAGGTCGGAAGGCATTATTTTGCTGTCGCTATTTTGCATTTTCGCTTACGTTAACGTGCTCGATTTCGTGGAGACGCGGCAGTCAGACCAACTGATCGCGGATATTGAGCACAATCCGCTCATACAAAACGATCCACACAGCCGGTTTCGCTGGCTGTTCGTAATTGGCGGCATGGGGCTTCTGCTTTTCGGTGGCGAAATAACCGTTCGAAACGGCGTTGCCATCGCCGACAATCTCGACGTCTCACCTACAATTGTCGGCCTGTTCCTGGTCGCCGTGGGAACAAGTATGCCGGAGCTCGTCACCTCCATCGTTGCCGCAAGTCGCGGCGAGGCTGATCTGGCTCTCGGCAATGTTGTGGGATCCAACATTTTCAATTCCCTGATCGTACTGCCGGCGAGCAGCCTTATCAGTCAGATACCAGTGCCAAGCGGAGGTGTCGGCGACCTGCTGCTGTCTCTGTTTCTTACCGCAATACTGATTCCAATATTCATCTTCGGTGATGCCCGTTTGGGCAGGAACATTGGCGCTTTTCTGCTGCTGACGTATTTCGGCTACGCTTACCTTCGAATTTCCACATAAGCGCCAAAAAAAACAGCCACGTCCCGGGGGACGTGGCTGTCAGGTCCCAGCCGTACGGCCAGGAATACTACTGATCAGTCAGATCAGAACTTCAAGTTCAAGGCACGGATCACGTCCATCGTGACGTACTTCTTACCTGAAGACAGACCATTGCGCTCCGCATAGCATTGAGCGGCCTGCAGTGTGCACTGACCCATGACACCATCGATCTTGCACTCGTTTCGGTTCGGCCCGCATTTGCAGCAACCGGAATCGTTCAGAGATGTTTGCAAGGCAGCGACGTTCTCGCGAGTCATATTGACTTCACACAGAACCGGGCGCCATTCCGTGCGCTCATCGCTCACCTTGTTGTTGCGTGTCAAGGTTGCGTACTCAGCCGGAATCGGGATACGACGCTCCGTGGCGGGTTGTGCCAGCTTGGTCACTGCAACATCGCCATACACGGCAGGAATCGTGATTTCGCGGGTCGTCTCAGGACGAACCTGCTTGGTCACTTTCACCGTGCGGTATTCGGCAGGAATCGTAACTTCACGCGTTGAGGCAGGCGTCTTCAAAACCGTCTTTTTAACGGTCTTGTATTCGGCCGGAGACTCAACCTTGCGTGTCGTGGCCTTCGATACAAGTACCTGCTTCTCGATGGTCTTGTAAGTAGCCGGGATCTCGACCAGGCACATCAGGTCGCCGGTATCTTCCACGCGAGTCTCGATTACCTTGAAGTCACCGAAGCGTTTGACCGCCTGCGACGCACTTGACAGGGCGACACCGCTACCGGTGCCTACGCCAGTACCGCGCTTCCACTCCGTACGAGCGGGCTGATCCAGTACAGTTTCCGTAACCGTCTCGTAAACAGCGGGAACTTCAATCGTCTGAGTCGACGCGGGCCTGACCATTACACGTTCTTCGATGGTCTCATACACAGCCGGCACGACCGAAAGCTTCGTGGTTGCAGGTTTGACCAGTACGCTCTCTTCGACTGTCTCGTACTTGGCAGGAATGACTTCGAGCTTGCTCGAGGCTTCCTTGACGATACGTGATTCCTTCACTGTCTCATAGCGAGCAGGAATGATCTCGATGCGCTCTGACGCCGGACGTTTTACAACCTGTTCAGAGCTGGTCGTGAACTTGGCCGGTATGATTACGCGGGCATAGCACTCGCCCGGTTTCGGGTTTGAGGGCATCAGGCCGGTGTTGTTGCTGGCCATGCTGGTCGTTGACGGTGCGGACTGCATTGCCTTCCGAGCATCTTCCAGTCGCATTCTCTCGGCTTCAAGCGCCGCTGCTTCGCTCGCGACAGCAGCTTCTCTGCGAGTGAGGTCCTGCGTCCGCGCGTCGATTTCGCTGTTACTTGCACTCGTGCCGCTACTGCTACCGTGACCGGTACCAGCGCAGCCGCCGAGCGCAAAAGTCGCGACAGCAACGATTGCGGTTAATTGCATTTTAGTACTCATGATTTACTTCCTAAGTTTATGATTCCCATGCAACCACCTGCTTTATGCAGGAGTTGCCCTTTAAATTCCTGGGCTTATTAGTTGCTTGTAGCCGACCCAGGCTCCGACTGCCCTGTTTAAGAGCAAAAACGAAACCGAGCCCCATGGCAGGTGAGGCGATTCTATACGTCCGAGGGTGGGGTTCATCCGGCTGTCACAATTGTTAACAGAATCGGGCCTGAGCATTTTTTGTGGTGTAACGGCCGCGACTTCAATATCAGGAACGAATCGTGTGCCGCTCCGGGAGGTCCTCGCCTGCGCCAAATCGCAGGGAGGGGTGTTAGTTTCCACGATGGCACTGGAGCACGGCAAAGCCTTAAATAGCACCCATCTGCAAAGTGGAGGCGAAACAATGTCGGATAAAAGATCAGACCTGGCTGGACCTGGCATCAGTACCTACGAAAAGGTCGACGAGATCCTGCCTGCCAATTACGCGTCATTGCTGGGCCGAAAACGGACGCAAATGGCTATCTACGACGTGAAGGAGTTCATCGAGAAAGGGCTTGCCAGGGAATTGAACCTGATGCTGGTGCAGGTGCCTCTGATCGTTGAGGTTGCATCCGGCATGAACGACATGCTCGATCGGGACGGCTCTAGGACGCCGGTCGAATTCGATTGCGGTCTGGGGTTGGATGAGCCGGTTCGGGCATCAATCGTACAGGCGGCCACAAAGTGGAAGCGGTGGGCGCTCGGAGAGCCGTCAGGAAGGACTACTTTCTTGATCACGACCACAGCAGCTATGTTGATCAGTGGGACTGGGAGCAGGTCATCACCGCTGAGCACAGGAATCTGGAGTATCTGACCGGGGTAGTGCGGAAGATATGGAAGGTCATCACGGGCGCCGAGAAAATGGTTATGGAGAAGTATCCCGAGCTCCAGGACCCCAGGTTCCCATCGCTGCCCGAAGAGCTGCACTTCATCCATGCCGAGGAGATCCTGGCGAAGTATCCGGACCTGGCGAGAAAAGAGCGGGAGACCAGGATCATCGAGGAATATGGCGCCGTGTTTATCTACGGCATCGGCTGGGTTCTGGATGACGGCTACCCTCACGAGATGCGGGCAGCGGATTACGACGACTGGGTGACCCCCACGATTGAGAAAGATGGCAAGCTGATGCACGGCCTCAACGGCGACATCCTTGTGTACAACCATGTGACCAAAAGACGGCATGAACTGACGTCAATGGGCATCAGGGTCACGCCCGAAACACTCAGGGAGCAGATGAAGATTGCTGAGCGGGAAGACGAACTCTCACAGCCCTACCACCAGATGATCCTGAACAATGAGATCCCGCTGTCTATCGGTGGCGGTATCGGCCAGTCGAGGGTGCAGATGCTGCTGCTCAGAAAGGCTCATCTCGGTGAGGTGAGCACTACGGTGTGGCCCAGGCAGCTCCATGAGGTCTGCGAGAAGCACAATATCTTTGTTCTCAAGTGATCAACTGACGGCAACGCGTACCTTATTAGGAACGGTTCGTGTGTCGCTCCAGGAAGTCCTCAGCAGCGGTGGTAATCCGCAATCGCCGGTCGGCATCCAGTCGATCGAGCGCTTTCGGCATCAGCGCAAGCCTTGGGTTGCCGCTGAAGAACTCGCGATGCCGGTCGATAAAGCGCCAATAGAGGCCGTCAACAATGTCGCACCATGGGCCCTTCTTGTAGTCGCTCATCTTGAGGAGATAGTTCGAGCCGCAAATGTACGGCTTGGTCGCGAAGATGCCGCCGTCGCTGAAAATCCCC
>CAMYLB010000320.1 GCA_947259145.1 uncultured Woeseiaceae bacterium | reverse complement strand
GCACCAAGCGCCAGTATTTTGCTTCCTCGATTATTCATGTTGATGCTCCCTTGTCACCCAATTGTGATGTCGGCAGCCCGGCGATCTTGGGTCCTTCGTGGCGTCGCAGATGTCGTCGCGGAGGAAGCGAGGACCCGTGGCTTTGCGTCTCCAGCTTTGGCTGGATTTGCCTTTATCGAATTAATTATGCGGCGTGGAGAGACGCCGTCAATTCTGGGATTTACCTAAATTAGAGATGGTCTAAGTGCTGCTGGACGACCGGTTGAAACCGCAGTCAGTAGCAGACCCTCATCACACCCCGAAAGCGGCCGTTCGAGCGGCTGGTATTAGGGGTATAGCGGACCTGGCCATTCACCAAAAGCAGCCATTCGTGAGCGGCAAGTTTCGGGAAACGACCAGTGAGCTCAAGAGGTAAGTGTTGGCCGAGACACGGCCCACGAGCTTTCAACGAGTTACGACCAGAAGTGACGGAGTTACGCCGACCATACCGTCCAAAAGTGACGGAGTTACGTCCGGAGTGACGGAGTTAAGTTCTGAGGTTCAAATCTGCCGCCTGGTGCAGATGCTACTCAACCGTTACCGACTTCGCGAGATTCCTCGGTTGATCAACGTCGGTGCCCAACAGCACCGCCACATGATAGGCGAGTAGTTGCAGCGGAATCGTATAAACGATCGGTGCAATCATCCGGTCCGCGTGCGGCATTGCGATTACCTTCATGCCCGGCTCGCTCTTGATGCCGGTTTCCTGGTCGGCAAAGACATACAGTTGACCACCGCGCGCGCGCACTACCTGCATGTTGGACTTGAGCTTGTCCAGCAACTCGTTATTGGGCGCAACAACAACAACGGGCATTTCGTCATCAATCAGCGCCAGGGGCCCGTGCTTAAGCTCGCCTGCGGCATACGCCTCTGCATGAATGTAGGAAATTTCCTTAAGCTTAAGCGCGCCCTCCATTGCGATCGGCCACATCGGTCCCCGTCCAAGGAAAAGCGTATGCTGCTTGTCGGCAAAATCCTTGGCCAGTTCCTGTAGCTCGTCGCTCATCCGCAGCGCCAGGTCCGAAGCGGCGGCGGCATGTGTCAGGTTCGCAACGAACTCTTTCTCTCGTTCGCTCGATAGTCCGCGATGCTTGGCCATCATCAGCGTGACGATGAGCACTGACAGCAGCTGGGTTGTAAATGCTTTTGTACTGGCAACGCCTATCTCCGGACCTGCCTGCGTCATCATCACAAGATCGGATTCTCGGACCATCGAACTGTGCGCACTGTTGCAAATGGTCAACGTGCCAAGGTAACCGAGTTCCTTTGCAAGGCGCAGAGCTTCCAGCGTGTCCGCGGTCTCGCCGGACTGCGATAGCGTAACGAATAACGTCTTCGGCGGGACTACGACATGACGGTAACGATATTCACTGGCGATTTCGACCTGGCACGGCACACCAGCCAGCGATTCTATCCAATACTTGGCAACACATCCGGCGTGGTAGCTGGTGCCACAGGCAACGATGTGGATATGCTCTACCTGGTCAAGCAGCTCTTCCGCCTTCGGCCCAAGCGACTCGGGCAGTACCCGCTGATTCGACACCCGGCCATAGAGCGTATCCGCCAACGCGCTCGGTTGGTCGAATATCTCTTTCAACATGAAGTGGCTGTACGGTGCTTTCTCAGCTGACGCGCTATCCCACTCTGTCTCATGAACCTCGCGTGTGACTTCCTTGCCATCGGTGTCGACGATCCGCACGCCGTCGCGGCGAATCTCCGCCAGGTCACCCTGCTCCAGATAGATAAAGCGCTTCGTAACCGGCAACAAGGCGGGTACCCCGCTGGCGACAAAATTCTCGCCGTCGCCGAGTCCGACAACGAGCGGACTTGCAACGCGGCTGACTACGATTCGATCCGGGTCCTCCACGTCAACAACGAGCAATGCATACGCGCCCTCGAATCGCTTTACAGCCTTGCCGACGGCCGCGACGAGGTCCAGCCCCTGTTTCAGATAGTCATGGACCAGGTGCGCTGCAACTTCCGTGTCGGTCTCGGATTCGAAGACATAGCCTTTCTTCAGCAGTTCTTCCTTGATCGGCTGGAAGTTCTCGATGATGCCGTTATGAATCACGGCGACCCGTTCACCGGACACATGCGGATGCGCATTTTCCTCGGTCACGCCACCGTGGGTGGCCCAGCGCGTGTGCGCAACACCGATGTGACCTTGCAGCGGTGACTTCGAGAGCTTCTCTTCGAGTTCAACGACTTTACCCGTGGTGCGACACAGCCCGATCTTGTCGTCGCTGCCAATTACCGCAACGCCGGCCGAATCGTAGCCACGATACTCGAGGCGCCGCAGCCCTTCGACCAGCACCGGGACGATATCCCTTTCGGCAATCGCGCCGACAATTCCGCACATTGACTAGCTTCCTTTCTTAACCGGCCGCTTCCAGCCCTTGATTGTCGTTTGTTTGGCGCGCGTCAGCGTCAGTTGGTTGGCGGGAGCGAGCTTTGAAATTGTCGAACCTGCGCCGATGTTCGCGCCTTCACCGATCTCAACGGGCGCTACCAGGTTGACGTTTGACCCGATAAACGCATGGTCGCCGATTGTTGTTTTGTGCTTTGCGGCACCATCGTAATTGCAGGTGATCGTGCCGGCGCCCACATTGACGCCTGTCCCGACCTCGCTATCGCCAAGGTAGCTCAGGTGGTTTACCTTGCTGCCATCGCCGATCACGCTCTTTTTGATTTCGACGAAATTGCCGATCTTCACGTTGTTCGCAAGTTCGGCGCCCGGGCGCATGCGCGCAAATGGACCGATCTCGCAATCGCTGCCCGTCGTTGCACCCTCAAGGTGGCAGTTCGAGTGCACGACGGTGCCGGCGCCCAGTTTGCTGTCGCGGATCAGGTTGTTCGATTCGATTCTCGTACCGTCACCGAGTTCGACATTGCCTTCGAACACGGCATTGACATCGATGAACACGTCTTTGCCACAGGTAAGCGCGCCGCGAATGTCAACGCGGGCCGGATCGGCAAACCCAACACCTGCTTTCATCAGTTTATCGACGAGGCGCGCCTGCAAAGCACGCTCCGCTTGAGCCAGCTGTTTCCTGTCGTTGATCCCCATAACCTCCACCGGGCTGCTCGCCTTGATGCCGTGCACTGGCACCTTATCATTGACCGCCATGGCGATGACGTCGGTCAGATAATACTCGCCCTGTGCATTGTCGTTGCTCAGGTCTTTGAGCCAGCCT
>CAMYLB010000319.1 GCA_947259145.1 uncultured Woeseiaceae bacterium | reverse complement strand
GTGACCGCCTCTTCCTGGCCGACGACGCGCTTCTGTACGACGGATTCCATCTGCAGCAGCTTTTCTTTTTCGCCTTCGAGCATCTTGCTCACCGGGATGCCGGTCCATTTCGACACGATTTCGGCGACTTCCTCTTCCGTAACGTTGTTTCGCAGCAGCGTTGTCTCCGCGGTCTCCGCCTGCACGGCCTGCTTGAGCTGCTTCTCGAGCTCCGGTATGCGTCCGTACTGCAGCTCTGACATGCGTGCCAGGTCATTGGCGCGATGCGCCGTGTCGAATTCGATGCGCGCGCGTTCAAGATCTTCCTTGATCTGCGCTGCACCCTGCATCATCGCCTTCTCGGCTTTCCAGACTTCCTCGAGATCCGCAAACTCCCTCTCCAGGTCGCCGAGGCGTGACTCCAGGTCTTCGAGGCGTTTTACCGAGGCATCGTCCGACTCTTTCTTGAGAGCCTCTCTTTCGATCTTCAACTGAATAATGCGGCGCTCCAGCTTGTCCATCGCTTCGGGCTTGGAATCGATCTCGATTCGAATACGCGACGCCGCTTCGTCGATTAGATCGATCGCTTTGTCCGGCAACTGCCGGTCCGCAATATAGCGATGCGACAACGTCGCTGCAGCGACGATCGCCGGGTCGGTAATCTCGACGCCGTGATGCACCTCATAGCGCTCTTTGAGTCCGCGCAAGATGGCGATCGTGTCTTCCACCGTCGGTTCTTCAATCAACACTTTCTGGAAGTGCAGCTCGCCGCGCGCCAGCGCGGGCTTGAGCATATTGCCTGCATCCATCGAACCTTCGGCTTTGCCGGCACCTACTACGGTATGCAGTTCATCGATGAAGAGAATGATCTGACCTTCCTGTTTCGCGAGGTCGCTAAGCACCGCCTTGAGGCGTTCCTCGAACTCGCCACGAAACTTGGCGCCCGCAATCAGCGAGCCCATGTCGAGCGACAGGATGCGTTTGCCGCGCAATCCCTCCGGTACTTCGTTATTGACGATACGCTGCGCGAGGCCTTCCAGGATCGCGGTCTTGCCGACACCGGGTTCACCGATCAGCACAGGATTGTTCTTGGTGCGGCGCTGCAGGATCTGGATTGTGCGACGAATCTCATCGTCGCGCCCGATAATCGGATCAAGCTTGCCCTGTTCGGCCCGCTCGGTCAGGTCGATCGTGTACTTGTCGAGCGCCTGGCGCGTGTCCTCTGCATTCGGGTCATTGACCTGCTGGCCGCCGCGCAAATCATCGATCGCTTTCTCGATCGCGCCACGCACGGCACCGGCTCCTTCCATGACGCTTTTCAGCGGCGATTTGTCATTCATCGCCGCGAGCACGAACAGCTCGCTCGAGATGTACTGATCGTCGCGCTGCTGCGAAAGCTTGTCGGTCAGATTGAAAAGTTTCGTCAAATCAGAGCCGATATGCACGTCACCACCAGCGCCTTCGACCGTGGGCAGGCGATCGATAACGTCGCCGAGCTGGGAGCGCAACAGGTTTACGTTGACACCGGCTTTCGTCAGCAAGCCGCGCGCGCTGCCGCCCTGCTGATCCAGCAACGCGACCATGACATGAGCGGGCTCGATGAACTGGTGGTCCTGGCCGACGGCGAGCGACTGCGCGTCAGCCAGCGCCATCTGGAATTTGCTTGTTAGTTTGTCCGAACGCATTGCAGTCCTCTTGGCCGGAACACCGGCGACTGTACAAGTGGTCCTTAGATTGCGGCGCTGCCACTGTTTTCAAGGGCCAGGGTTGATCGCACCCTCGAGCATCGTCCTACGAACGTCGGGCAACAAAGCTGGTCATGCGGCCGCAGTCGGGATTTCGTCGATACGAAAAGAATCGCTCAGTATCGGCATAAGTGCAGAGTCCGCCCCCATACACACGGCTGACACCGAGGGCGGAGAGCCGGCGACTCGCCAGCTCGTACAGATCGGCCTGCCAGCGGCCGCGGCTATTGGCCACGAAACAGCCGGCCGCTCCCGGGTCCTGTGCCGTAAAGGCGTCCCGTACCTCCCCGCCAACCTCGAAGGCCGGCTGCGATATAGCCGGGCCCATCCAGACCAGCAAATCGCGCGGCGCGTGGGCCATATTTGCAACCGTCGCCTCAAGGACGCCCGCGGCCAACCCGCGCCATCCGGCATGCGCCGCGGCAATCTCGCTGCCATCGATCGAGCAAAAAAGCACGGGCAGGCAATCGGCGGTGCGCACGACGCAAACATCGCCGACCTTCCGGCCCACTGACGCATCGGCATCGGGCGGCGAATCGTAATGCCCCGCGGCAACAACATCCGCACCGTGTACCTGCTTCAGCCAGCAGGGATCGCCGGGCAGTTGCAGGGAAGCAATGCTGCCATTGCGCAAGGTCGTGCCGGCGATAATTGAATCCGGCGCCGGCCAGTCTGCAGCGATCCAGTCAGCGCTCATGCGTTTTTCGCGTCCCGGCGCATGACCGCAAGCAGCTCCTGGAAGTCGTCCGGCGGCGCCACTTCAAACTCCAGTCGCTCCTCCGAG
This sequence comes from uncultured Woeseiaceae bacterium, assembly GCA_947259145.1. Classification (GTDB taxonomy): domain Bacteria; phylum Pseudomonadota; class Gammaproteobacteria; order Steroidobacterales; family Woeseiaceae; genus UBA1847. The sequence continues at coordinate 1,487 of CAMYLB010000319.1, read as the reverse complement.
ACCGGATGTACGAACCCCAGCTGTGCCGCATGCAGCGCCTGGCGCTTGAAGCGACGCAGCATCTGGATGAGTTCCTCCGAAGCGCCTTTTGGTAATGCCAGCCTGCCGCCGTAGACCGGGTCGCCGACCAGCGCATGGCGGCGATGCGCGAAATGCACCCGGATCTGGTGAGTACGCCCGGTCTCCAGTTTGACGCTGACGTAGGTAAACGCGCGGAGGCGTTCGATAACCGTGTAATGCGTAACGGCCGGCTTGCCGTCCTGCTGGATGCTCATGCGTTTGCGATCCACCGGATGTCTTGCGATAGGCTCATTAATCGTCCCGCCACCGGTCAGCACACCATTGCACACAGCCAGGTAGTGCCGCGATATTTCCCGATCAGCCAGCAAGCGCACCAGCGACGTGTGTGACTGCAGGGTTTTCGCCACCAGCAGCAAGCCGCTGGTCTGTTTGTCGATCCTGTGAATAATCCCGGCTCGTGGAACCTGCTCCAGGGTCGGTGCGTGATGCAGCAGGCCATTCATCAGAGTACCGGCCGGGTTGCCCGCGCCGGGATGCACGACGAGGCCGGCGGGCTTGTTCACAACCAACAAATTCTCGTCCTCGAACACGACATCCAGCGCTATCGGCTCAGGTTGGGCCCGAACGCTGGCCTCCGTCTGCGGCTGTAGCGACACTATTTCACCGCCCGCAACCGCATCGCGCGGGCGTTTCGACGCGCCGTCCAGGGTAATCGAGCCCGCCAGGAGCCATTCCTTGAGCCGGCTACGGGAATACTCGGGAAACATCCGTGCCAGGGCCTGGTCCAAACGGAGACCGGCGAGTTCCGCCGGGATAGCTCTTGTCTGCTGTGCTTCGCTCATGGATTGGCTTTGGTTTGCGGTATACTCGCCGGCCCGGCAGCTCCGGGACGACGGCTCATACGTGGGAACAACGCAAAGTATGCAACTTAATTCAGAAATCATGAAGCGGGCCCGCCTGCTCCTGATCCTCATTCTCGGCGCAACCCTTGTCGCATGTGCCGGCAAGGACGAGAAACCGTCCGAAGTCCAGAACATTACTGAGGCCTACGAGAAAGCCCAGCAGTCGATCGCGCGCGGCAATTACAGTCGCGGCGTCCAGATCTTTGAGGCTATCCAGGCCCGCTATCCGTTCTCTGATTTGTCGCGGCAGATTCAGCTGGAACTCATGTATGCGTATTACAAGAGTGGCAAGCGGGAACAGGCGATCGATGCCGCCGAGACTTTCATGCGCGAAAACCCGATACATCCACGCGTCGACTACGCGCTGTATGTTCAGGGACTGGCCTATTTTCAGGACGATCCGGGACTCCTGGAGCGCTGGTTCCGCAAAGACACAAGCAAACGCCCACCCAAAGAACTCGAGCGATCCTATTCATCGCTGCGCCGTCTTGTCGAGCGATTCCCGTCCAGCGAGTACGCGCCGGACGCCGAGCAACGCATGCTGTTTATCAAGAATCGATTGGC
>CAMYLB010000318.1 GCA_947259145.1 uncultured Woeseiaceae bacterium | reverse complement strand
TTCGCGACCTTCGTGTACTGCCGTGACGACCAGGTCGGAGCCACGCACCATATCGCCGCCCGCAAATATTTTCGGATTCGTCGTCTGGTAAGGATAGGCCCCCAATGACGCAACGCGAACGCGCCCGCTTTGTAAAGTCTCTACCTTGAACTCCTCGAACCAGTCGGGCGGATCTGGCCGAAAACCAAATGCAATGACAACGGCGTCGGCAGGCAGAATTTCTTCGGAACCGGGAATGATCTCCGGCTGCCGGCGACCGTCCGATCCCGCCGCGCCCATGCGAGTTTCTACAACCCGGACGCCAGTGACCTCGTTGTCGCCAACAATCTCCACGGGCTGGCGGTTGAACAGGAAGCGAATACCCTCTTCCTTGCTGTTGGCGACCTCACGCCGTGAGCCCGGCATGTTCGCCTCGTCGCGACGATAAGCACAGGTAACACTTTCCGCGCCCTGGCGTATTGCCGTGCGATTGCAGTCCATGCCCGTGTCGCCACCGCCAAGAACGACAACGTTCTTGCCAGCCAGATCGATATACGGCCTATTCGCTTCGTCGTGACCGAGTTCCCGGTATACGTTGCCAACAAGGTAGGGCAACGCTTCGTGAACACCCGCAAGATCCTCGCCGGGGAATTCGCCACGCACGTACTTGTAAGTGCCCATACCAAGAAACACCGCATCGTATTGATCCAGCAGGTCCTGGAACGGCTTGTCCTCGCCAATGCGCGTGTTGAGAACAAAGCTCACACCCATACCTTCGAGAATTTCGCGACGCTGATCGACGATGCTCTTCTCGAGCTTGAAAGGCGGGATGCCGGCCGTTACGGGCAAGCACGTCGGCAGCCGCAAGTCCGGCTGGACCTGCACCAATGATTCCTACGCACTTGCCGGTACCGACGACATTGGACATGTCCGGGCGCCAACCCTGCTTCACGGCCTCGTCGGTAATATAACGCTCGATATTGCCAATACTCACCGCGCCAATGCCGTCGTTGAGCGTGCAGGCGCCTTCGCAAAGGCGGTCCTGCGGACAAATGCGGCCGCAAATTTCGGGCAGTGAATTCGTCTGATGCGACAGTTCGGCCGCCTCGAACAGGCGTCCTTCTTCTATGAGCGCGAGCCAGTTCGGGATGTAGTTATGAACCGGGCACTTCCATTCACAGTAAGGGTTTCCGCAGGACAGGCAGCGGCCTGCCTGCGCAGCTGCATTCGCGCCGTCATAGTGCCCGTAAATCTCGCCGAAATGCTTTATGCGAACTTCGGCGGGTTCCTTGTCCGGATCACGCCGTGGCACTTCCAGAAACTGCAGTGGATGTTTTGCCATTACGCGGCCCGCCGCAGCGATTCGATGAGCGAACCCAGCTCGCTGGCTTTGGGCTTGATCATCCAGAACTTGGGCAAGAAAGTGCGGTAATCATCAAGGATCGTTTCTCCCCATTCACTGCCTGTCGACTCAACATGTGCCGTAATCAGCGAACGTAGATGATGCAAATGCGCCTCCATGCTTTCGGGAGTAATGCGGTGAATGTCGATGAGCTCATGATTGTAGCGATCAACGAAATCACGATCGAAGTCGAGGACATAGGCGAAACCGCCGGTCATGCCGGCGCCGAAATTAACGCCGGTGCTACCGAGCACGACGACAACGCCGTCCGTCATGTATTCGCAACAGTGATCGCCGGAACCCTCGATAACGGCAGTAGCCCCTGAGTTTCTTACAGCGAAACGTTCACCGGCACGGCCTGCTGCAAACAGCTCACCTCCGGTGGCACCGTAAAGACAGGTGTTGCCGATGATGGCGGTGTCGTGCGCGATGTAGCTTGCCTCGGCGGGCGGATGAATCGTAATTTTCCCGCCACACATGCCTTTGTTGCCCACGTAATCGTTCGCATCGCCGTTCAGCGTCAGGTTCAGGCCCGACAGGTTCCATGCACCGAAGCTCTGGCCCGCCGTGCCGCGTAGCATGATGTCCAGCGGTGCGTCGCGCATACCGTGGTTACCGTGTCGGCGGGCAATTTCTCCGGCGAGCCGCGCGCCGATCGATCGATTGAAGTTTTGCACGTCGAACTCGAATCGGCCGCCCGTCATCGACTCGATTGCCGGCAGGGTCGCTGCGACCATCCTTTCCGCGAGCTCACCTTTATCAAATGGTTCGTTGCGCAAATCGGTACAAAACTGCGGTCCGTCCTTTGTAAGGCCGTCGCTCGATACGATCGGGCTGAGGTCGAGGCGCGATTGCCGCGCTGTCTCGCCCGGCTGCAACTCCAGCAGGTCCACGCGACCAATCAGCTCTTCGAGCCTGCGAACACCAAGCTCAGCCATGAGGCGACGCACCTCTTCAGCAATGAAGTGGAAAAAGTTGATCACCATCTCGGGAAGACCAACGAAATATTCGCTGCGCAGGACGTTATTCTGGGTCGCGACACCGGTTGCACAGTTGTTCAGGTGACAAATTCGCAGGTACTTACAGCCCAGCGCGACCATCGGTCCGGTGCCGAAGCCGAAGCTTTCGGCGCCCAGCATGGCCGCTCTGCAGCCGCACTTTGTGGCGCATGTCCTGCTTTCGCAGCACCTGGTGCGTCTCGGATAAACCCAGCTCCCAGGGACTGCCCGCATATTTCACGGAACTTAGGGGACTCGCGCCCGTGCCGCCGTCGTATCCCGAAATGGTAATGAGGTCCGCGTAGGCTTTGACCACTCCGGCCGCGATCGTGCCAACGCCCGGCTCGGCCACGAGCTTTACGGATACCAGCGCTGCAGGATTAACCTGCTTAAGGTCGAAGATCAGCTGCGCCAGATCTTCGATCGAATAGATGTCGTGATGCGGAGGCGGTGATATCAGGATCTTGATCTGGATGACCTCGGCATTGATGAGGTACTCCGCCGTCACGCCGAATCGTCCCGACGCGACCTGCTTGATCTTCGACATTCGTTCATTGCCATAGCGCGCGGGATCTTCACCGCCCTCGCCCGAATTGGAGCGCCCGCCCATGCGATTCATGGCAATTGCCAGCGCCTCGTGAGCTTCTGGCGACAGCGCACCGAGCGACATTCCCGCGCTGTCGAAGCGCGGCAATATTTCCTCGACAGATTCCACTTCGTCTAGCGGTATCGCGGGGCCTGCGGGCGTGATTTTCATCAAGTCACGCAGTGTCGCGACGGGCCGCTCATTAACGAGCCTCGCGTACTCCTGGTAGTGCGCATAGTCGCCCGACCGCACGGCCGCCTGCAGCGTCGCTACAACATCCGGGTTGTAGCAATGGTACTCACCGCCGTGCACATACTTGAACAAGCCACCCTGCTCGATTGACAGTCGCGGATCCCATGCGGCCGCTGCCAGCGCTTTCTGACTTTTCGACGACTTCGCTGTGCAAGCCGACAATTTCGAACAGCTGTGCGCCGCGATAACTCGAGATCGACGAAATGCCCATCTTCGACATGATCTTGAAAAGTCCCTTGCGAATTCCGCGCCGGTAACTGCGGCCCAGCTGTCGTTGTTTGCCGACGTTACCGCGCCGTGCAATTTCGTGCAGCGACTGGTAAACAAGGTACGGATAGACCGTAGTGGCCCCGTAGCCGATCAGGCAAGCGACATGATGCGCATCACGCGCGACGGCGGTCTCAACGATAATGTTGGTGTCGCATCTCAAGCCGACTTTGACCAGGTGATGATGCACGGCGCCGGTCGCCAGTAGTGCGTGTACCGGGATCTTGCCCTGTTCGAGATATCGATCGCTCAGCAGCAGCAGCAATTGGCCATCACGCACACTTTGCTCGGCTTTACTGCATATTTGATCGAGGGCGTCGACCAGGGTCAGGCTTTCGTCCACGTTGAGATCGATGTACGTGCAACTGTCCTCGAACATGTCGGGACCCAGCAACTGGCGCAGTTTTGCCTGCGACAATACTGGCGAGTTGATAATGACTTGTTCGGCATGATGCGGACCAATGTCGAACAAGCTCGACTCACGACCAATATTGGTCTGCAGGGACATGACGATACGTTCGCGCAGTGAGTCGATAGGCGGGTTCGTTACCTGCGCAAACTGCTGCCTGAAATAGTCGAACGGCGAGCGTAACTTCTTCGACAGTACAGCCATCGGCGTGTCATCGCCCATCGACCCAACCGCTTCCATTTCAGCACTCGCGAGAACGGCAACGATCTCACTCAGTTCTTCGCGCGTCAGGTTGAACATCTTCTGGTAGGTTGCAAGTACCTCCGGTTCCATCGGCTCCGCGGCCGTCGCCGTGTCGACAAGCCGGGAATCGAGATACCTGATGCCTTTTTTTAGCCACTTTTTGTACGGTGCGCGCGTCTTCAAAATATCGTGGATCTCGTCATTGTCCAGCAAGACACCGTTTACAAGATCTACTGCAAGCATTTCACCTGGACCGAGTCGACCTTTGGCGACGACATCTTTTTCGTCGTAGTCGTATACGCCGACCTCCGATGCAATCGTGAGATGGCGATCTTTGCTTATGACGTAGCGGGCCGGGCGCAGACCGTTGCGATCAAGACAGCAGGCCGCGTAACGGCCGTCGGTCAGCACGATGCCCGCTGGCCCGTCCCAGGGTTCCATCTGGCAGTCGAAAAACTCATAGAAGGCTCGCACGTCGGGGTCGATATTGTCGACTGTTTGCCAGGCCGGTGGCAGCAAGATACGCATAGCCTGGATGACGTCCATGCCACCGGCTCGCAGCACTTCGAGCATGTTGTCGAGACTCGATGAATCGGATCCGGTCAGCGAGATGATCGGATCAAGGTCCGATATGTCGTCGAGTTTGTCGGAGCGGAAGTTCTTCGCGCGTGCCATCGCCCAGTTGCGGTTACCCTGGATGGTGTTGATCTCGCCATTGTGGGCGAGGAAACGGAACGGTTGTGCCAGTCGCCATTCGGGCAGCGTATTCGTGGAGAATCGTTGATGAAATACACAAACGGATGATTCGAGTCGCGGATCTCTAAGGTCCGGATAAAACACCGGCAACGCCGCAGGCATGATCATGCCCTTGTAGCTGATGGTCACCGACGACAGGCTGGCTATGTAGGTCTCGCGATCGGCGAGCCTGTTCTCGGCACGGCGCCGCGCGAGAAAGAGGCGGCGGTTGAAGCGACCGCGCGGCATGTTGTCGGGCGCATTGACGTAGACCTGTTCGATTCTTGGCAAGGTCGCCAGCGCCTGCTCACCACAGGCTGATGCATCGATCGGAACCGGACGCCAGCCGGCCACTTCGAGGCCAAGTTCCGCCACAGCGTCGCTGATGACCTTGCGCGCGGCATCGGCGACTGATTCCTTCTGGCTCAGGAACACCGATCCCGCGGCAAAGCGCTTACTGATAATCAAGCCCGACTCTTCACCAACGGCACGAAGGAATGTCTTCGGAAACTTGATCAGCAGGCCGCAGCCATCGCCCGTCTTGCCGTCCGCCGCGACAGCACCGCGGTGCGTCAATCGCGTCAATGCGGAGATCGCGGTTTCGACGACCCAGTGACTCGGCATATCGTCGAGGTTGGCGATCAGCCCAAAGCCGCAGCTATCGCGGTCGAATGCGGGGTCGTACAGAGATTTGCCGGTTTGCTGTGTCATACGTGCCGTCGGGAGCGCGCGGGCGCCCCCTTTAACTTACTCGATACAATGGTTTGGCGCAGGACGCCGGGAACCAATCAGTATAAAGCAGGAAATCGCACTGGTGCTCAAGCCGGTCAAAAACAGCGGTTTTTTCGCCAGAAACCTGTGTTTTTCAATGGGTTGTCGCGGACGATGCCGCAGACCGCCAGATTGTTGCGCGCGTAACCATGGGGTGCACCGATGCTGGCGTGCTGCTGCAACCCTTGCAGAGCTTAAGGACTCAGACGAATCGACCCGGCGTTACGGTAGGAAACGGACGGTGTGAACGGAAGGTCAACGGCCAGTACTCCCTCGAGCTCATACGTCACGTCTTCACGGAGGCTGTGGCGCACAATTGAGAGCAACTGCGGCGCGGTTTGCAGCAGGTTCAGATCGACACTGATCGCGAACTTCGTCTCGCCGTTTGCCGGCACCGAAAATTCGCTGGGAGTCTTGCCGCCAGCAAAACGCTGCCCGTCGAGCTTGATGCCGTAACTGACGGCCCTGACAGGAAGCGCAAACGGATTCGGGTTGCTGACATCGAACGACAGCAAGAAGGTCTGGCTATTGAAGCCAAGGCCCACGACCTGAACATTTCGCAGCTCGACGATCGGGCTCTTTACCAGGTTTTCCAGGGTCGTCGCACAGCCACCAAGGCCAATCGTGAAGATCGCAGATGACAACGCAAATATTCGCACCACGGCGTTCATCGCAATTCCTCGCCCAATTCGCCCCAACGCGCGGAGATCAGCGCCCAGTCGTCGCCGTCGTTTTCGAGCTCCAGCGAAAAGCGGTAAGCATCCGCGCTGAAACCGAGGACGCCATCGTGAGTGCCAGCCATACCCACCGTGATCAACACTTCCGCCGCCGTGTCGCCGATGACAGTGATCTCCTCGATAGCGGGTAGCAGTTCGATGTTGTTCATTCTCAGGAAATACGCCCTGAATATGTTCTCAATTCGGTCCCGGTCGTTGCCACGGGCATCCCTGTAGGCTGGCGAAATCATACCAACGAGCACGCGACGCTCGCCATTCTCGGCCGCCGTGACACCTTGGCTGACCCAGTCGCGCAACTGCTCTTCCGGGCCCGTCGACGGCTTGCCACAAGCGCACAAGAACATGATCGCGACACTGGCCAGAAGCCAGCAACGAAACATCGGCCTTTCGCAATATCGGGTTGTGATGTGTTTCATCTGCTAAAGTCTACTGGTATCCGGTACGCCAATTGCGCCGTTCGACTCAATTTGTGACCGGGTTCGCACTTCACACAGTGCGGGCACCGCACACTGGCCACCAGGCCACGGCTGGGATGGGAAAAAATGTCAGTAAAACTCCTTAGCGAGAGCATGAACCCGACGATTACCGATGATGACCAGATACGCGTCGATGCCATTCTTTCATTCTGGTTCAAGGAACATGAGCTTTCCGCACCGCAAATTGACCAACGTATGGAGATCTGGTTCAGCGAGGACCCGGTTTTCGACCTCGAGATTCAGAAAGAATTTGCCGATGAAGTAGACAAGGCCAGCAAAGGCGAACTCGATCATTGGGGGAAAGATTCACGTGGCCGACTCGCATTGATTATTCTGATTGACCAGTTCCGCCGCAATATTCATCGCGGTACGGCCGAGGCCTTTTCCAAAGATCAACTCGCGCTAAAACTTTGCGTGCAGGGCGCCATGGAGAAAAAAGACAAGGGCCTGACGCCTATCCAGAAGGTATTTTTCTACATGCCTTTGCAGCACGCCGAGTCGCGAAGAGTCCAGGCGAAATCGGTTGAGATTTTTCGTCGCCTTGCCGAAACTGTCTCGCCAACGCTCCGTGAGACTTTTATGACCGTCACGCAGTTTGCGGAACTGCACAAAGACATCATCGATCAGTTTGGTCGTTTTCCGCATCGCAATCAGCTCTTGAATCGCGAGAACACGCCCGAAGAAGATGAGTACCTGGCCGGCGACAGCCCGACGTTCGGTCAGGGCGGCGGCTAAATCCTTCAGGCCTCGATTTTCGACAGGCGATAATAGCGCCACGTCAACAATACGGCGGCCACACCCAGCCCAACGACAAAACCTCCCCAGACGTAATTCGGCGGCGCTTTGAAAGTAATCGCTGCAAGGAACGCCAGCGGAAACGCCAGGACCCAATAAGCGAACATATTGACGGCCATCGGAATTCGCGTGTCCTTGTAGCCGCGCAGTGCCCCCGCTGCTCCGATCTGCACTCCGTCGGCAATCTGGAAAATTGCCGCCATCAGCAACAGGCTGATCGCTATTCCCCTGACCGCGGGGTCATCGGTGTACAAATCAACGACCGCATCCCTGAAAACCAGCAAAAATATGGCCGAGAGGGCCATGAAGGACGCACACAGGCCGATACCGACGGCGCCGCTTATCCTTGCGCCCTGCATGTCGCCGGCGCCGATACGCTGGCCCACCTGTACGGTTGTTGCCGAACTCATTGCCAACGGGATCATGAACATCGTTGCCGAAAAGTTGATCGCTATCTGATGTGCGGCCGTTATTTCGGTGCCCCTGGTACCCATGAGTATGGAAACGGCCGCGAACAGGCCCGCCTCAGCCGTAATGGTGATCGCGATCGGGACGCCCAGAAACACGATTTCCTTGAGCGTTGACGGTCGCAGCGGCGCTATTCGAGAGAATATTTTGAATGGCCGGTAATGCTTGCTAAGGAAAACATGCACACCGAGCGCTAATGCCACAATCCACATTGTTATCGCGCTCGCCACGCCACAGCCAACAGCCCCCATCGCCGGCGCCCCGAACTTGCCAAACATCAGCACGTAATTCAGAAACACGTTACAGATCAACGAAAATACCGAGGTGAACATTATCGGGCGCGTGTGGCCGATGCCTTCGGTCGTGAACCTGAGCGCGAGGAAAATGAATATGCCCGGCGCACCGAACATTATCGCCGCGACATACCCGACGGTCAGATCGCGAAACGCCGAATCGATGCCGATCATCGTCAATAGTGGATCGACCGCAAACTGGCCGATGACGATCAGTGGGACACCCAGCCCAAGACCCAGATAAATTCCCTGCCGCGTGTACCGCCCGATCTGCCCGTGATCGCCGGCACCGAAGTGTCGCGCGACAATCGGCGAGATCGCCATCAATAGCCCGAGGCAAAAGGAAAATCCAAGCATCCAGACGCTGCCGCCAACGGCAACCGCCGCCAGCGCATCGGCCCCGAGCTGGCCTGCCATTACTGTGTCGGCAAACTGCATGCCCGCGACCGCCAGGTTGTTGACAATGAGTGGGCCACCGAGTCGAAGCAGCGATTTCGCCTGCGCGCGCCAACCGCTGTCATGTCTGGCCATCATGAGCGGCATCTTAACCTAGAGGTGAAGTCCTTGGATGGTGTAAAGTTGCCACGCGCCCCGAGTCACAATAATAAACGGAGACAGGTATGTTGCACGATGGACGAGCTATTCGAGTTGCTGTAGTCGGTGGAGCACGTATTCCGTTCTGTCGATCACACACGGCGTACAAGGATTGTTCAAACCAGGACCTCATGGTCGCCGCCCTGGGTGGGTTGGTTACCAAGTTTGACCTGCGAGGGCAAACGCTGGGCGACGTCGCCCTTGGTGCTGTCATCAAACACTCGAAAGACTGGAACCTCGCACGCGAGTGCGTGATCGACTCGGGCCTGTCTTTACGGACGCCTGGCGTGGACCTGCAGCGCGCCTGCGGCACCAGCATCGAAGCTGCCATCATGATTGCCAACAAGATCGCCCTGGGCCAGATCGAAGTCGGCATGGCGGGCGGCACGGACACGGTCAGTGACGCGCCGATCGTTTATCCGGACGACTACCGCAGCATTCTTATGGAGATCCACCGCTCGCGCTCGCTGATGGACCGCATCAAACCCTTGATTCGCATTCGCCCGAGTCATTTCAAACCCGTGTTACCCGGTGTCGAGGAGCCGCGCACCAAGCTGTCCATGGGTGAAAGTACCGAGATAACCGCCAAGCAGTGGGACGTACAGAGAGAACATCAGGACCAGCTGGCTCTCGCCAGTCATATCAAGGCGGCCGCGGCCTACGACGCGGGCTGGTATGAAGACATCATCGTGCCATTCAAGGATGTCGAGGAAGACAACAACATTCGACGCGATACAACGTTTGAGAAACTCAGTACTTTGAAACCGGTTTTCGACAGAACCGGCGAAGGCACGATGACCGCAGGCAACAGCACGCCACTGACTGATGGTGCCGCGGCTGTGCTGCTCGCGTCGGAAGACTGGGCGCGCCAGAAAAATCTCCCGATCATGGCGTACCTGACGTTTGCCAAGGTCGCCGCCGTCAATTTTGTCGACCAGGAAGGGCTGTTGATGGCGCCTGCGTACGCGGTCTCGGATATGCTCAAGGAGGCTAATCTACGTTTGCAGGATTTCGATTTCTATGAAATTCATGAAGCGTTTGCGGCGCAGACGATCGCTACGCTCAAGGCCTGGCAGTCGGAAGACTTCTGTCGTAACAGGCTCGGCCGAAACGAGCCCATGGGCCCGATCGATCTGTCGCGGCTCAATACGAAAGGCGGCAGCATCGCAATCGGCCATCCATTTGCCGCGACAGGCGCCCGTATCGTCGGCGCCATGGCGAAAATGCTGCAGGAAAAAGGCTCCGGCCGCGGCCTGATTTCGATATGTACAGCGGGCGGCATGGGTATCTCTGCGATCATGGAGGCCACCTGATCAACAAACGGGAAACCTGATGGGAGACATTAGCGGGTTGCTCGCGACGATCAATGGTTTCCTGTGGCATGAGTACGTGCTGTACATGATCGTTGCGACCGGTCTCGTGTTTACGATCTGGAGCGGATTCTCACAGTACCAGGCCATCACTCACGGCAGCAGGGTTTTGCGCGGCGTCTATGACGATCCCGACGACCCGGGTGCCATCAATCATTTTCAGGCCATGTCGGCCGCGCTGTCCGCGACCGTCGGCCTCGGCAATATCGGCGGGGTCGCACTGGCGATTGCCCTCGGTGGACCCGGCGCCATGTTCTGGATGTGGGTCATCGCCTTTCTGGGCATGTCGATAAAGCTCACGGAAGTGACGATGTCGATGTTGTATCGCAACATTGACGATCCCGACAATCCTCACGGCGGGCCCATGTGGGTCGCCGCCAAGGCCCTGGAGCGCAGAGGCATGGGAGGCCTCGGGCGAACGCTGGGTGGCATCTTCTGCGTTTGTCTCCTGGTCTCCACAGCAACCGGCGGCAACATGTTCCAGGCCTGGAACGTGGGAGAACTAACCGAAGAATATTTCTCGGTTCCAAGCTGGATCACCGGCATCGTACTGGCCGTCATTGTCGGCTCCGTCATTATTGGCGGCATCAAACGCATCGGCAGAGTGACCGCCACACTGGTGCCCCTGATGGTGGCCCTTTACCTGGCCGCCGGAAGCTATGTTCTCGCCATACACATTGGCGATATACCGGGCATGTTCGTACTGATCGTTAAATCGGCTTTCCTGCCGACCGAGGCAGGCGGCGCTTTCATTGGTGGCACGGCGGCCTCTGCCTTCCTGTTTGGTATGAAGCGGGCGGTTTTTTCGAACGAAGCAGGACAGGGCTCTTCTCCGATTGCGCACTCGGCCGCAAAGACTGACGAACCGGTCCGCGAGGGTATCGTCGCAGGCCTGGAGCCATTCATCGATACGATAGTGGTCTGCACATTTACGGCACTGATTATTCTCTCGACCGGTATCTGGAATCGTGCGCCGGACGTTCCGCTCGATCCTCTCCCCGTTGCCACAGAAACGGAGGCTGGCTGGCTGTTTGCGGAAACACCGCTGCCGGGCGATGACTGGATGGCGGGAAACAAGACCACAATGGTCATCGAAGCACATGACAACGAGAAAACCGGCCTGACGTTTCACCGCATCGAGGGTACGGTTTTCAGCAGTGAATCGGGCTACTCGACAAGCTGGGATGCGTTCCTCGGACCCTCTTTGCCAACGATCGTTGGCGATGGGCTTTACCGAAACTACATAGGCGCGACGCTGACTGCGAAAGCCTTCGACACCGTGCGGCCAGGGCTCGGAAAATGGCTGATATCGATTGCTGCGTGGTTTTTTGCGGTGTCCACGATGATCTCGTGGGGATACTACGGTGAGCAGGGCGTCGTCTTTCTCGCGGGCGAGAAAGCCGTGCCGGGATACAAGGTGGTTTATTGCATCCTGATCATTGTGGCGACGCTCGGCCTCGTGCAGACCGATACCGACCTCGACAACGTGACGGGGATCGGGACTGCCGTTTTGTTGTTTGTAAATATTCCGATCTGCTGGCTCTTCGGTTACCAGGCGATGCGCGCTTACAAGGAATATATTGGTCGACTTAAGTCCGGCCGAATGGGTCCTGATCATCCACCGCCGTCCCTCGATGACCTGCTTTCCGGACGTGATGTAGAGAAAGGCTGAGGGCCTAGCCGTCCCCATCCTTTGTGCCGTGGCCGCGGCCAATCGCGTCAATCACCTTGTCCAGGCGCGCTTTCGCCTGCGCGGTTATGCCGCCCTTTCGATGTTCGTCGACCACAAACGTTTCCAATCGACCGACGAGATCGTCCATGTCAGCGTCGGGAAACTCGTGTAGATGTTGCAGGTCAGGTGGAGCGTTGCGCAAGGCGCCGAACAAATTGATCCAGTGCTCACTTTCCTTGCCCATACCGAGCAATTGATAGAAATGGTCACCTGGCCGTCCGTCGACGCTGGAGACCAGGCTGACGATTCCGGCAATCAGCGACGCGGGCACGAGAATAAGGTCGCGCAGCCCATCTACAACGAGCTTAACCTGCAGGACTGCTATGTCGCGGATCAGGGTCCAGCGATCGGATGAGTCGGTTTTGCTTTCGGACAATTCATTCATTTGGATTTCTTCTGACAAATGTCAAGTAAGACAAGCAATTATAGACCTATCGGCTGGCGCCCGGCATGGCTTTGCAGTAGTGTTGATCGCGTCTGATGCCGACTTCCGGGCTTATGCCAACCTACCAATCAACACCCGACTTTGAACACGGACGATCAGAATCGACAGGCATTCTGCTCGTCAACCTGGGTACGCCCGAAGAGCCGTCTTCGTCGGCCGTGCGCCGCTTTCTAAAGCAGTTCCTCTCGGACCCACGGGTCATTGAATATCCGCGCTGGCTTTGGTGGCTGATTCTTAATGGCATTATTTTGCGTATTCGCCCCTCAAGGTCGGCAGCCGCTTACCAGAAGATCTGGACTGACGCTGGCTCGCCGTTAATGATTTTCTCGAAGGCTGTCGCCGATGGGATCCGGACGCAACTTGAACTGCGACTGCCCGGGACTGCGAAGGTCGAGCTGGCGATGAGCTACGGTGAACCCTCTATCGATGCGGCAATCGACCGCCTGCTTGCCAAAGGGGCCCGGCGGCTCGTGGTGCTGCCAATGTACCCGCAGTACTCGGGCACAACAACGGCATCCGTCTTCGACGCCGTCGCTCGTAAATTGAACCGGCTGCGCTGGATACCTGAATTTCGCTTCATCAACCAGTACCACGACGAGCCGGGCTACATCGAGTCACTGGCCGCCAGCATCCGTGAGTTCTGGAAACAGGAAGGGCGCGGCACCCGGCTGATGTTCTCTTTCCACGGTGTGCCCAGAAGCACGTTGCTGAAAGGCGACCCGTACCACTGCCAGTGCCAGAAGACGGCGCGCCTTGTCGCCGCCGCGCTTGAGCTGGGCGACGATGAATGGATTCTGTCGTTTCAGTCCCGCGTAGGCCGTGAAGAGTGGCTGCGCCCCTACTCTGACGAGACCATTGTCGAACTCGGCCGGCAAGGCCTGGACCGTCTCGATGTCGTCTGCCCCGGCTTTTCCACCGATTGTCTCGAGACGCTCGAGGAGATCGCGATGCAAAATGCAGAACTGTTTCTGGAATCGGGTGGAGAGTCCCTTCACTACATACCTGCGCTGAACGCGCGCGACGATCATGTCCGTTTCCTGGCTGATCTTATCGAACGGCATCTCGGCGGCTGGCCCCGGTCTTACTCCGAGGACGTGCCATGCCGTGAGCGCGCCCTTGCCATGGGAGCATCGAGATGAGCACGCTGGGTCAGTTCCTCGAGTTTTCCGTTCAGACCTCGGACGTTCTCGAGTCGCTGCAGTTTTACAAGACACTCGGGTTTGTCGAGCTTGAAATCGGCGACGTCTGGACACACAAGTATGCGGTCGTCAGCGATGGAGAACTCAACATCGGCTTGCATGACCGCGAATTTGACTCGCCCGCCATCACGTTTGTACGACAGAACCTCGCGAAGCGCGCACGCAAGATGACGGATCACGGCTTCGACTTCAGTTTTTTGCAGCTTGGCGAGGATTCCTTTAATGAAGCCGGCTTCACTGATCGCGACGGGCATATGATCAGCATGGTCGAAGCGCGCACGTTTCACGCGAGCGAGGAAGCCGAGAGGGACTCGCTTTGTGGCAGCTTGCTCGAGCTGACGCTTCCTGTTCGTGACACTTTGAGGGCCGCACAATTTTGGGCGCCCATCGCGCCGACCTTATTGGACATGCGTGAAGAGCCAACAACGCACATGCGTTTTGACGCCAACGGAGTTCCTCTCGGCCTTTCGGAGAGCATCGCGTTGGAAGGGCCTTCCTTGTCGTTCAAGGGCCCTGATCGTCCGAAATTGATGCAGCTCCTTGAACAGAACGGCATGGACTATGAGAAATTCCCGGGCTTCGAGGGAGCGTTCGTTGCAATCAGGGCGCCCGAGGGCACGATGTTGTATGTCTTCGCGGAAGACTTCCTCGGCGAGTCCTACGAGGTAGAGGAGACCGGTCACTTCAGCGCGTTGCCGGGCTAAGCGCAGCAACCTCGCTATTCAAGTGCCTGGTAGACGAGCGTTTTAAACCTCGCGCCAAGGTCGGAGCCGGTCGGCCGAGCCTGCGACATGTAAACCCCGATCAGGTCTTCATGCGGATCTATCCAGTAAGACGTGTCGAACGCCCCGCCCCAGGCATAGGCGCCGGGTGACGCGAGTTCACCGTTCCTGCCCAGGTCCGATACGACTTCAAATCCCAGGCCAAAATCGGGAACATCATCGCCATCCCAATCAACCCGGCCCGTGCGCATCAGTTCAACCGACTTGCGGCCGAGAATCCTGACACCGTCTAATTCGCCATCGTTCAGCAGCATTTGCAGGAAAAGTGCGTAGTCACGCGCTGTGGACGATAATCCGGCGCCCCCTGAAAAGTAGGTCTTCGCACCAATAACCGGGTAGAGCACATCGTTTACTTCCAGGTCCGTTCCGGTACCCTCATGCGCGACCAGGCCGACGTCAGCAACTTCGTTATACAAGGTGACGAGGCGGCCTGACTTGTCCTCCGGCAGGTAGAAATACGTGTCGTTCATGCCCAACGGCTCGAGTATCTCTTCACGAAGGAATTGATCGAGTGATTTACCGCTGATGACTTCGACGAGGTATCCGAGAACATCGGTACTGAGACCGTAGGCAAACGCCGAGCCCGGCTCAAAAAGCAGCGGCTGAGTGGCGAGTACCTTCATTTGCGAAGCGAGCTTGATGTCTTTGACCGTCAACCCGTCGATGACTCCTGCATCGTGGTAGGGCTTCTGCACCTTGCTCGGGATAAACGGGTAACCAATCCCGGAGGCATGTGTCATTAAATCGATGATCTTTATCGGTCTTGTCGCAGGAACAGTTGCCGTCACATTGCCTTCTTCGTCAACGCCCGAGATGACACTCATTTGCGCAAATTCCGGAAGGTATTTTGCGGTCATCGACGCGATACGGAAGATGCTGTCGGTTTGCATAGGCACCCTGGACTCGATGTCTGCAAGACCGAAGCTCTTGTGATAGACGACTTCGCCATTTTTCGCGATCAGCGCGACCGCACCCGCTATGTCGCCGGCTTTTATCTCGGCGTTAATCGCCGAGTCAATTCGCCCGAGGCGCTCGACAATAACACCCGGCGCATGATCCTCGCGCATGGCGATTTGTGTCAGCGCCAGGGCCGCGACCAGGATCATCACGGCCATGGCCGCTATCGTTTTATTCACGCTTTTCTCCTTTCGGCGCACCCTACAACAGGGCCCTGATCAGCGCCAGCGCCCGACTCTGATAGCCGCCGCCGAACAGGTTGAGGTGATTCAACACGTGGTAAAGCTGGTAAAGATCCTGTCGCCTGGTACTGCCGGGCTCTAACGGCCACGCTGCTTCGTAAGCGTCGTAAAAAGCTCGCCCAAAACCACCAAACAACCTTGTCATGGCAAGATCCGTCTCGCGATCGCCGTAGTAGACGGCTGGATCAAAAATTACCGGTTCGCCGCCACTGCTGGCCCAGTTGCCCCCCCACAGGTCACCGTGCAACAACGACGGCGATGGCCGGTAGTTGTCGAACAATGACGGCAGTCGCTGCAGCAGGCGAACACCCTCTCGCTGCAGCTCACCGGTGTAGCCATTCTCCGCCGCAAGATTGAGCTGATAGCCAATACGGTGCTCTCGAAAAAACTCGACCCAGTCCGCTGTCCAGCAATTGTGCTGTGGCGTCAGCCCTATGGTGTTGTCACGATGCCAGCCGAAACGGTCGCTGGTCGTGCGATGCATTTTCGCCAGTTCCTTGCCGAGTCGCTGCTCGCATTTTGCGTCTGCCCGATCAAACGGCAACCATTCCAGCGCCAGAAATGCCGTGTCCCCGGTTTGCCCTATGGCAAGAACTACGGGAACGCGTACGGCGTTCGCCAGCGCGATCTCCGCCAGACCGTCTGCCTCAGCCGCAAACATCTCGGCCACTGCAACGGGCCCGGTCTTGAGAAAGACCTCTGCGCTCCTGGTATCGAGGTGCCACGCCGCGCTGATGTCACCACCGCCCACGGGCCGCGGTGTCACCGCACGCTCAAGTGGAATGCCGGCGTTTCTCAGGTGCTGAGTTATCGACGACCAATCAGGCATGGTCTGCGCAACGATTAGTGCCGGTAGATATCGGAGACGCGCTCTGCTTGTCGACGAAGCGCCGTACCGATGCCCGCCTCATCGAACAATGCGTTGATCTCCCCCAGCCTCGGAGCCGAGGGTTGCATCAATGTTTCAGCGTCGTCAAACGGTGCATCGCAGGCAATTCCGGTCAAACGACGCGCAAGCATTGCGTCATCTTTATGTGTTTCGAGCTTGGTGCCCAACGTCTTGGCGCCGCGCACATTGACCTCGTGCACCCTGTCGAGGTTGTCATAAATCGCATCAAGACTGCCGAAGTGCTGCAGCAGCACGGTTGCCGTTTTCTTGCCGACGCCGGGGACACCCTTGATATTGTCGACTGCATCACCCGCCAGCGCGAGAAAATCGGCTATCTGTTCCGGCCAGACGCCGAATGAATCGGGAATTTCGTCGTATCTCAGCTTGCCTTTGCCGGAAAAATCCCAGAACACGTCTTCCTGCTTCAGCAACTGGGTCAGGTCTTTGTCGCGGGTCACGATAGTGGACGATCGACCGTTGCGACGTCCGTGTTCGACCAGCGTTCCAATAAGGTCATCTGCCTCGTACCTCGGACTCGCGTGCTCCATGACACCGAGCGCGCGTACGTAGCGGCGGCATTGCTCAAACTGGCGCTTGAGCTCGGGTGGTGCCGGGTCGCGGTTGGCTTTGTATTGCGGGTAGATTTCGGTACGAAACGACTTCGACAGGCTTTCATCGAACAACACCGCCACGTATTCCGGCGTGACGTTTTCCATGAAATCGCCAATGAAACGGCAGAAGCCGTAAAGCGCGTTGACGGGATTACCACTGTCATCAACCATGTCATCGGGCATGGAATAGTAAGCGCGAAAGACGTAGACGCTGGCGTCAATCAGATATTGCATCAGTCGTGGAAATGCACTTCTACAATCTCTTCGCCGTTGGAAAGATGATCACGCAATCGCGCATGCAGCGGGCTGGAGCGCGGGATATGCGCCAGCAGATACTGCATCTGGTCAGCCAGTACGCGTCGGCCCTTCAGGTAAATGTACTCGGCATAATTCGGTATGAACGGCACGGCAATCAGCTGCATTGCCGCCTGCTCGGGCGTGCGACCGCCCTTGTAGTTGTTGCAGCGGCGACACGCCGTGGCGACATTGTTCCAGGCATCGTGTCCGCCTTGCGAGACGGGCGTTATGTGGTCCCGCGTCAGGTCACGCGTCATGTAACGCATGCCACAGTAAAGACAGAGATTCGCATCGCGTTTGAAAAGGGTCCGATTGTTCAGCGGCGGCACATATTTGTCGCGGTTGCGTGACAGACTTTGGCTCGTGCCGTGCGTTGCGATGATCGAGTTGACGTCAATGCGGCTGCGGCAACCATCTATGGAGCTGTATCCGCCGAAAACAGAGTAAAGGCGTGTGCCGCAGTCATAGGCAACCTGCTCGGCGTGGTAAAGACGTACCGCTTCACGGTAGTCAATCCACTCGAGCGGCATTCCGGCAATGTCGGTTCTGA
>CAMYLB010000317.1 GCA_947259145.1 uncultured Woeseiaceae bacterium | reverse complement strand
TCTGCCGGTCTCAGCGGAGCGACCGATCGCTCGGAATCCCGCCGGTCACGGTACTCTATGTCCCGTGAAAGGGCGGCAAGGCTAACATCCATACCCTTGCCTTTCAACTGCTTATGGCGCCTTCGGGCCCGTTCTTCGGCGCTAGCCGTGAGGTAGATTTTGAGCGGCGCATCGGAAAATACATGCGTTCCCATATCCCGACCGTCAGCGACCAGCCCGGGTGCCTGCCGAAAAGCACGCTGCCGAGCCAACAGTACCTCACGAACAGCGGGAATGGCGGCCACGGTGGAGGCCCCGGCCCCGGTTTCCTCGGTCCTGACTTTGCCTGTCACGTCGTCGCCGTCCAGCCAAATTCGCTCGGATCCGTCTTCATTACTGTCAAATTGGACATCCAGGACTCGCGCAATCTCCGCAAGTCCCCCGGGGTCCTCGAGAGAAACACCGGCCTTGTTCGCTGACAAGGCGACGAGGCGATACAGCGCACCGCTATCCAACAGATGCCACCCGAGCGCTTTCGCGACTCGGTGCGCGATTGTGCCTTTGCCCGAACCGCTCGGGCCATCGATGGCGATCACGGGGACTGGCTTCTTCATGCGGAACCCTCCTCGATCGCCTGGATATCCGCTCCGATGGAAGCCATGCAGGAGCAGAAACCCGGGAACGATGTGTCGACGGCTTCGACGTTACGAACGAAGACCTCGCCGTCGGCTATCGTGCCGGCCACCGCAAGGGACATTGCCACGCGGTGGTCGCCGAAGCTTTCTACGGTTCCGCCCGTGAAGTCCCCGCCATGCACGACGGCACCATCCGGAGACTCGTCGACCGTGATTCCCAGCTTTCGCATGCCCTCTGCCATCGCTGCAATTCGGTCGCTTTCCTTGACCCGCAGCTCACCGATGCCCGAAAACACAGTGCTCCCTGTCGCGGCAGCCGCAGCAACGAACAAGACGGGGAACTCATCGATCGCCAGTGATACGACAGCAGGATCGACAGATCTGCCGTGTAGCTCCGAGGAGCGGACCCGAATGTCGGCAACGGGCTCGTCGCCCAGCCGCCGGCTGTTTTTCAAACTGATATCAGCGCCCATGCTCTGCAGAATATCGATCACACCGGTTCGCGTTGGGTTAACGCCTACATTGGCGATCACGATGTCCGCATTCTCAGCCAGCAGCGCCGCGAGAATGACAAATGCAGCCGACGACAGGTCGGCGGGAACCTCTACACGGCAACCCTTCAAAGCCTGCCCACCTTCTATCGATATTCGATGTCCCTGGCTTGTCACCTGCACACCCATGGAACGCAACATGCGTTCAGTGTGATCCCGCGTTACAGCCGGTTCAATGACTCGTGTCGTGCCGTTCGCGTACAGGCCTGCCAGGAGTATGGCCGACTTCACCTGGGCACTGGCGATGGGTAGCTCATAGTCGATCGCCAGCAGCTCACTACTGCCGTTAATCCTTAGCGGCGGCTTGCCATTCTGACTGTCGATTGCCGCGCCCATTTGACTGAGTGGCGTGATGATCCGTCCCATGGGCCGACCCGTGAGCGATGCGTCGCCGGTCAGCACGCTGTCAAAAACCTGGCCACTCAACAGACCCGCCATCAGGCGCATCGCTGTGCCCGAATTGCCGAGGTCGAGCGCCGTAGCCGATGATTTGAGACCGTGCAAGCCGACCCCGTCGATTGATATTTCGGTCGGTCCCGGCTGTTCAATGGAGACACCCAGGGCACGCATCGCGGCCAGCGTTTGCAGGCAGTCTTCGCCGGCCAGGAATCCGCTGACGTCGGTCCGGCCGCTGGCGATACTGCCGAGCATCAGGGACCGATGCGACACGGACTTGTCGCCCGGCACCGTGACCTTCGCGTCCTTAACTTTGGATGGGGATACCTTGAAATGCATGCCGTCCGCGTATCAGCCTATCGCCTTCGGATACGCCCCGAGAACCTTGAACAGCGAACTCGTCTTTTCGAGCTCGGCCAACGCATCCGCGAGCGGCAAATCCGCGGCGTGCCCCTCAATGTCGATAAAGAAGACATAGTCCCATTTACGTCGCTGTGACGGCCGTGATTCGATGCGCGTCATGCTGACGCCGTAATTTGCGAGTGGTTGCAGCAAATGGTGCAAGACGCCGGCGCCCGCTGCCGTATCGCTTGTCGACACAAGAATCGTTGTCTTGTCGTCACCGCTCGACGCCAGCAACTGTCGTCCGACGACGAGGAAGCGCGTGGCGTTATCGGGCCGATCCTCGACGTTATTGACCATGATATTGAGTTCATAGACATCGGCGGCGACCTCGGGACCGATGGCCGCCGTGCCGTCTTCGTCACGCGCGCGTCTCGCGCCCGCTGCGTTACTGGACATGCCGATCAGCTCAATGTGCGGCAGATGCTCCCGTATCCAACCACGGCATTGTGCGAGCGACTGCTCATGCGCGCAGATACGTTCAATTTTCTCGAGGCCCTTGAACTTGCTCATCAGATGTTGCTCGATCTTGAGTTCAATTTCACCGGAAATCTTGAGCGGTGATGTCAGGAACATATCGAGCGTGTTGTTGACCGAGCCCTCGGTTGAGTTCTCGATCGGCACAACGCCAAAGTCAGCGGCGCCGCTCTCGACTTCCTGGAATACTTCATCGATGGTGTGGAACGGGAGTGCCCGCACCGAGTGACCGAAGTGTTTATAGACCGCGGTTTGTGTGAACGTGCCCTCCGGCCCAAGAAATCCGATTTTCAACGGTTCCTGCTGCGCAAGACAGGCGGACATGATCTCGCGAAATAACCGCAGCATCTCCTCGTCGCGCATCGGGCCTTTGTTGCGGTCCAGAACACTGCGGAGAACCTCCGCCTCACGCTCGGGTCGGTAGTAGTCGACGGCCGAGGCCAGGTCGCCTTTCGCGACCCCAACCTGCTGCGCGATCTTCGCCCGATCATTAATGAGCGCCTGTATCTGTTCATCGATACCATTGATGCGCTCGCGAATCTCAGCGAGATCCGATTTATCCAATTTGTCCTTCGACCCTGCCATGCAATTTCTGCTAGAAAACCGTAACGGAATCCTCAGGTTACAGGCTTGCCGAGATTTCGCAACGTCAGGACGCCTTCGATTGCCCGGATCTCTGAGAGCAATTCAGCCTTTGGCTCCTCATTCACATCAATGATCGTGTAGGCAAAGCCCCCAACCGACTTGTTCAACAGGTCTTCGATGTTGAGGCCCGCATTCGCCAGGTCCGTGGAAATCTGGCCAACCATGTTCGGCACATTGGCGTTGGCGACCGTAATGCGCCAGGCGTCGATGCGCGACAAGCGCGCTTCCGGGAAGTTAACAGAGTGGCGAATGTTTCCATTCTCCAGGTAGTCCTTTACGTTCTCCGCCACCATGATGGCGCAGTTTTCTTCGGCTTCGCCCGTGGATGCACCCAAATGCGGCAAAGCCACGACCTTCGGGTGTGCGATCAACTCATGAGTTGGAAAATCAGTGACGAAAGCATGCAATTTGCCGCTATCCAGTGCCGCTATGGCCGCTGCGTCATCGACTATCCCGCCGCGCGCAAAATTGATCAAGACCGAATTATCATTCATGAGCGCCAGGCGATCAGCGTTGATGAGGTTCCTGGTTGCGTCAATCAGCGGCACGTGCACCGTGACAAAGTCTGCGTGCTGAAAAAGTTGATCGAGCGTTTCTTCTTGTTCCACGCCCGACGAAAGCTGCCAGGCATTGCGAACAGTCATCTTCGGGTCAAAGCCGACAACCTTCATTCCCAGGTCGAGGGCAGCATTGGCCACTTCCACACCAATGGCGCCGAGGCCAATGACGCCAAGCGTCTTGCCAGGTAGTTCGAAGCCAACAAACTGCTTCTTGCCGGCCTCAACAGCCTTTTTTAGCGCGGCTCCCGTTTCCGTTAGTGTCCTGACATACTCCTGCGCGTTGCACAGGTTACGCGCCCCGATCAGCATGCCAGCAATTGCGAGTTCCTTGACCGCGTTTGCGTTCGCGCCGGGTGCGTTGAACACAGGCACACCGCGCGCGCTCATGGCGTCGAGGGGTATGTTGTTGGTACCCGCGCCGGCTCGACCGATCGCAGCAACCGTGTCCGGAATGTCCATATCGTGCATGTTATGGGACCGCAGCAGGATCGCGTCAGGGTGTGCAATTTCAGAAGCCACTTCGTAGCGTTCGCGTGGGAGCCGACGAAGCCCCTCGACCGCAATGTTGTTCAATGTGAGTACTTTAAACATGATTCCGTTTCTTTAGAGTAGCGCGTCGCAGCGCGCGGGAAGATCAGCCGTTGGCTTTTTCAAACTCCGCCATAAATCCGATCAACGCATCAACCGCCTCTTCACTGACGGCGTTGTAAATCGAAGCACGCATGCCACCGACAGAGCGGTGCCCCTTCAAATTCGTTAGACCTGCCGCATGCGACTCCTCGAGAAACTTCGCGTCGAGCGAATCGTCTGCCAGAATAAACGGCACGTTCATCCACGAACGACAATCCTTGTTCACGGGATTGGAATAGAAATCGGAATTGTCGATAGCAGCGTACAATTTGCTGGCTTTGCGGCGATTGACTTCAGCGACAGCGCTGAGTCCGCCACGATCTTTCAAATACTGGAACACCAGGTCCGCCACGTACCAGGTAAAGGTCGGTGGCGTATTGGTCATGGAGTCCGACTCCGCGTACGACTTCCAGGTCATCAGGTGGGCGTTGTTCGGCCGCACCCTCTCCAGCAGGTCGTTGCGCACAATGACGACGGTAAGACCGGCAGGTCCGATATTCTTTTGTGCGCCTGCATAGATGACGCCAAAGCGGCTTACATCGATCGGCCGCGAAAGAATCGTACTCGACATATCCGCCACCAGCGGCACATCACCGCCAGGAACGAAATGAAACTCGACACCGGCGATGGTTTCATTCGGGGTGTAATGCAGGTACGCGGCCTTGGCGCTTCGCTGCCAGCTGCTTTCGTCCGGTATATAGGTAAAATTCTTGTCCGACGCATCGGCAGCGACGTTGACCTTGCAGAATTTCGTCGCCTCGCCCGCGGCTTTCTTCCCCCAGCTTCCGGTCACGACATAGTCGACCGTGTCGTCAGGACCCGTGAGGTTCAGGGGGACCATCGCCATCTGCAGCGTCGCACCGCCCTGCGGAAACAGCACGCTGTAGTCCGCCGGTATATCCAGCAGTTCACGAATATTGGCCTCCGAACGAGCCGCCAGCTCGACGAAGTGCTTGCCACGGTGACTGACTTCCATGACTGACATGCCCGTACCCTGCCAGTCGGGAATATCGTTCCGGATTTTTTCGAGGACTTCGAGGGGCAGTGCTGCTGGTCCGGCACTGAAATTGAAAACGCGCGACATGTCGCTGTGGTCCTTGGACTATAAGGAGGATGATTTCAGGCCGCGTATTGTTACGGTTTAAAGAAGCAAATGCACTAAATAAATGACGCTATCGATTTACAGCCCGCGGCGGGCTCAGCGCACCAAATCAGTGCGCTATTCCTCGTCTTCGTCGATCGACTCTATCCGCGCCAGGCCAACCAGTCGCTGGCTGCTCTCAACCCGAATCAGCCGCACGCCCTGGGTATTGCGTCCCACAACGGATATGTCTTCAACGCCGGTCCGAACCAGCGTGCCGTTGGAACTGATGAGCATAATTTCGTCATCGTCAGCGACCTGCATCGACCCGACTGTCCTGCCGTTTCGATCAGTCGTCTGAATCGCAATCACGCCCTGCCCGCCGCGGCCCTGTACCGGAAAGTCGTCGACCGGCGTGCGCTTGCCGTAGCCATTTTCGGTCGCGGTCAGAATCAAGCCGTCACGAATGATCGTGAGTGCAATCACCTCGTGGCCTTCGGGTAATTTGATACCCCTGACACCGGCGGCGCCACGGCCCATCGGCCGTACGCCGCTCTCATTGAACCGGATCGCCTTACCGTGACTGGCGACCAACAGAATCTCTGCCTTGCCATCCGTGATGGCGACGTCGACAAGTTTGTCATCGCCTCGCAAATCGACAGCGATAATTCCGCTCGCACGTGGCCGCGAGAATTGCTTCAGCGGGGTCTTCTTGACCGTGCCGCGCGAGGTGGCCATGAATACGAAATGACCCTCGTCGTACTCGCGAATCGGCAGCACGGCGTTAATTCTCTCGCCTTTTTCCAGCGGCAACAGATTCACAATGGGTTTACCGCGCGAGCCGCGACTCGCCTGTGGCACCTGGTAAACCTTGAGCCAGTACATTTTGCCCCGGCTCGAGAAACACAGGATCGTGTCGTGCGTATTGGCGACGAACAAATTGTCAATAAAGTCCTCGTCTTTCACCTTGGTCGCTGAGCGCCCACGGCCACCACGCTTCTGCGCCTGGTAGACGTCAGTAGGCTGAGCCTTCGCATAACCGCCATGGGAAAGGGTCACAACAACCTCGGCTTCCGGAATCAGGTCTTCGACACTCAGATCGGAATGGTCCTGCACGATTTCAGTACGTCGCTCGTCACCATAGGTGTCACGCATGTCGACCAGTTCGTCGCGAATCACCTGCACGAGTCTGTCGGGGTCCGCCAGAATGTCAGAAAACTCTTTAATTTTAACCAGTATTTCTTTGTATTCCTTGACTATTTTGTCCTGCTCAAGGCCGGTCAATCGGTGCAATCGCAGGTCAAGAATCGCCTGCGCCTGTACGGCGGACAGGTGGTATTCACCCTCGATCAGGCCGCTGCCAGCGTCGAGCCCATCGGGTCGCGTGTCCGAATCCCCGGCACGCTCCAGCATGGCGGTAACCTCGCCCGGCGCCCACGCCCGTCCCATCAGTCCGACTTTCGCCTCGGCCGGCGACGCCGATCCCTTGATCAAGGCGATGACATCGTCGATGTTGGCGAGGGCCACGGTTTGCCCTTCGAGCACGTGCGCCCGGTCGCGGGCTTTGCGCAAGTCAAATACGGTCCGTCGTGTAACGACAGCACGGCGATGGGCAAGAAACGCCTCAAGCACCTGCTTCAGATTCATGAGCTTCGGCTGGCCGTCATGCAACGCCACCATGTTGATGCCGAAAACGCTCTGCATCGCGGTGTGTTTGTAGAGATTATTCAATACGACGTCGCTGATTTCGCCCGTCCGCAGCTCGATGACAATGCGCATTCCGTCCTTGTCCGATTCATCGCGCAGCTCGCTGATGCCTTCAATACGCTTGTCGCGTACGAGGTCGGCGATCTTCTCGATCAGCCTCGCCTTGTTCACCTGGTACGGCAGCTCCGTGACAATGATGGCCTCTTTGCCACGGGCATTGATTGTTTCAACCCCCGTCCGCGCCCGCATGTGGACCCGCCCTCTTCCGGTGCGATACGCCGAGTAAATGCCCTGCGCGCCGTTGATGATCCCGGCCGTGGGAAAATCGGGCCCTGGAATATGTTCCATCAGCCCCGGAACGTCGATCGACGGGTCTTCTATCACCGCCAGGCACGCGTTTATGACTTCCTCGAGGTTGTGCGGCGGGATATTGGTCGCCATGCCCACGGCAATGCCCGACGAGCCGTTGACGAGGAGGTTCGGAATCCGTGTGGGCATGACCGACGGCTCGCTTTCTGAGCCGTCATAATTCTCGACGAAATCGACGGTTTCCTTTTCGATATCGGCGAGCAATTCATGCGCGATCCTGGACATGCGGACTTCGGTGTATCGCATGGCAGCGGGCGAGTCACCGTCAACCGAGCCGAAGTTCCCCTGGCCATCCACGAGCATGTAGCGCAGCGAAAAAGGCTGCGCCATGCGCACGATCGTGTCGTACACAGCAGAGTCGCCATGCGGGTGATATTTACCAATGACGTCACCAACCACGCGAGCCGATTTCTTGTAGGGCTTGTTGAAGTCGTTTCCGAGTACTCGCATCGCGTGCAAAACGCGTCGGTGAACCGGTTTCAGGCCGTCACGAACGTCGGGCAGAGCCCGGCCGACGATGACGCTCATCGCGTAATCCAGATAGGACTGCTGCATCTCATCTTCGAGACTTACAGACAGCAATTCCTGTGCAACTTCAGCCATAGTTTTCTACTTTCTCAGCTCACAATCTCGGCGCAATTCCGCTCCGTCGGAGCGGAAAAAAGGCGTCAATTTGTCGTGGGTTTCAAGCGGACCAGAATGTTGATTTCGCCGGACTAAAGAGGGCCTTTTCCAAGGCCCATATCAGGCCTGAAATAATACCACAGCGGGGGCTGAAACAGCAGTGATTCCGGCACTTTCAGGCCACAAAATTGCGGTGCTGGCGCTGCTCGCAGCGACGCGTATACTGCGGCGACTATGCGTCATTGTGACACCCTGATCGCGCCTCGCTGGTGCATTCCTGTCGAGCCTTCCGGGGCCGTGCTGGATAAGCATGCCGTGATCGTGACGGATGGCAAGATAACGGATCTTCTGCCGCTCGAGAATGCGCTGAAGAACTACCAGCCCAGCGTGCTGGTCGAGCGCCCGGAGCATGTCCTGATTCCAGGCCTGGTCAATGCCCATACGCACGCTGCAATGACGCTGCTGCGCGGGCTCGCCGACGATCTCCCGCTGGAAGCATGGCTGCGGGAAGGCGTCTGGCCTGCCGAGAAACGCTGGGTAAGCGCCGAAATGGTCCGGGACGGCACAGAATTGGCTATAGCCGAGATGCTCTCGGCCGGTATCACCTGCTTCGGCGACCAGTATTTCTTTCCGGAGATTGTCGCTGAGACGGCCGTTGACCTTGATATGCGGGCCATGGTCGGTACGCCGGTCGTTGACGTTCCAACGAGCTGGGCCCACGACGCCGAGGAATACCTCAGCAAGGGCTCCGACCTGGTGCATGACCCGTACGCAGAGCACCCACTAATATCGACCTGCTTTGCGCCCCATTCGATAAACGCACTTTCCGACGAGTGGTTCACAAAATTACGAGTCATGGCTGACCAGCTCGATGTCCCGGTGCAGATGCATTTGCACGAGACCGCGTTGGAGGTTTCATCGTCACTCGAAAAGACAGGCAAACGCCCCTGCCAACGCCTCGACGAGCTGGGCCTTGTCAATGCCTCCCTGCTGGCCGTGCACGCGGTACACATGAGCGACGCCGAAGTGGCCCGATTTGCAGAAGCCGGCGTGAACATCGCCCACTGCCCGCGATCAAACCTGAAGCTGGCAAGCGGTATTGCACCGATTGCCCGTTACAGAGCGGCAGGAGTCAGCGTTGCGATCGGCACGGATGGAGCGGCGAGCAATAACGTGCTGGATCTACTTTCCGAGATCCGATTGGCAGCGCTGCTGGCGAAAGTATCGGCCGATGATGCTGCCGCCGTTTCGGCCAGCGACGCGCTGTACATGGGGACGCTGGGCGGCGCGCGGGCGCTTGGACTCGCGGAAGTGACAGGCTCGATAACGACCGGCAAATGGGCAGACCTCGCGTGCGTAGATCTAAGCGGCCTCAACAGCCAGCCGATTTACGACATTGCCTCGCAGCTCGTTTACACGGCGGGGTCCGGACAGGTCACAGATGTCTGGGTCGCGGGCAAGCATCAGTTGGATAATGGCAAACTCGCCCATATCAATACTGACGAGCTGCTGGAGCGCAGCAACGAATGGCGCGAGCGTATCGCCACGACGACCTACTAAAGCGCAAGGTGAGGCAACAATGACGACTGTCAGAGACAATGTGGACCCGGCAGAGCTCGCCAAGTTTGATGCATTGGCGTCCCGCTGGTGGGATACCGAGGGCGACTTCAAGCCGCTGCATGAAATAAATCCACTGCGGCTCGACTGGATTCGTCAGGCTGTGAATTTGGGCGGTTGCCGGGCTGTGGACATAGGCTGCGGCGGCGGCATTCTCGCGGAATCGATGGCGGCTGCGAACGCCAGAGTCACGGGCATCGACATGGCCGAGGGACCCTTGGCCGTCGCCCGACTGCACCAGCACGAATCGGGCACCAACGTTGACTACCGGCGAGCGACTGCTGAAGAACTGGCTGCCACTGAAGCTGGCGAGTACGACGTCGTTACCTGTCTCGAGATGCTGGAACATGTTCCCGATCCATCGCAAGTCATCAAGTCCTGCGCCGAACTCGTCAAGCCGGGCGGCCACGTGTTCTTCTCAACCATCAACCGCAACCCGAAGTCCTTTTTGTTTGCCATTGTTGGCGCCGAATACGTTCTCAAGCTGTTGCCGAGCGGCACTCACGAATACGCAAAATTCATTCGCCCCTCGGAACTCGAGGCCTGGGCGCGCAGCGCCGGCCTCGAACTCAGGGCGAGCATCGGCATGCATTACAACCCCGTCACCAGGGAGTATTCGCTCGGATCAAATCTGGACGTCAACTACCTGATGTATTTTCAGCGGCCTGCCGACTGATGCAAATTCAGGACAATGCTTTCGACCTTGTGCTTTTCGATCTCGACGGCACGCTCGCAGACACTGCGCCCGACATGGTTGCGACACTGCTGGAAATGCAGGGTGACCACGGCTACGATCCGGTCGCCTACGACCTCGCGCGCTCAAACGTGTCCAATGGCGCGATGGGCCTGCTGCGCATCGGTTTTCCCGACCTCGACGAGGACGGGCGACAGGAACTGGTTGGCGAATACATTGAGCGGTATGCAGATCGACTCTGTGAGCTAACGACTGTGTTTGCCGGAGTCGACACGCTTCTCGACCAGCTCGACCTTATCGGTTGTCCGTGGGGCGTTGTTACGAACAAGCCCGAGCACCTCACCAATCCCCTGCTCGAACAATTGGACCTTTACCACCGCAGCGTCTGCGCGATTAGCGGCGACACGCTGTCGGTCCGTAAGCCTGAGCCCGGCCCCCTGCTCCTGGGCTGCGACATTGCCGGCATCGACGTCGGCCGATCGATCTATATTGGGGATGCCGAGCGCGACATTCAGGCCGGGCTGCGGGCCGGGAGCGCCACGATTGCCGCCGCCTACGGCTATATCACCGAAGACGACGATCCACGCGAATGGGGCGCCGATATCATCGCTGTGGATACCCAAGAACTGACGCAAATCGTGCTTAAAGCGGTTAACCTTAAATCCTGATGATCTCGATATCGATTGAGCCCGTATATCTTGAAGTCGGCGCGCCCGCGCTGGCGATCGGGCTAGTCGCGGGTGCCCTGATCGCCTGGCTGATCGCGCGGCAGCGTCGGAATAAGTTGATCGAACACATCGCCTTCGTCGAAAACAATCTAAAGAATCAGGAAACAGTTCAAAGCGAGCGTGAAGCCGCCTTCGATCTGGCTAATGCGAAACTGACAGCGGCCTTCTCGAATCTCGCCAATCAGTCGCTCAAATCCAATAGTGAGAACTTCCTCAGACTGGCCGAACAGAATCTCGGCACTCAGCAGGAGAAGGCCAAACGCGAACTCAGCGAGCGCGAGCAGGCGGTCGAGGCTCTCGTAAAACCTATCCGCGACGCGCTCGACGCTTCGCAAAAACAAATCTCGGAACTGGAGAAATCACGTAGCGAAGCCTACGGCGGGATCAAGAACCAGCTCGAGGAGATGCAACTCAATCAGAAATCGCTGACGCAGGAGACGCAGAACCTGGTCAAGGCACTGCGCCGGCCCGAAGTACGCGGTCGTTGGGGCGAAATTACATTGCGGCGGCTGGTCGAGCTGGCAGGCATGGTCGAGCACTGCGACTTTATGGAGCAGGTACACACCGTCGGCGACTCGCATACCATTCGGCCCGACATGATCGTGAGGATGCCGGATCATCGAGAACTGGTCGTGGACGTCAAGACGCCACTGGATGCGTACCTTGCCGCCGCCGAAGCCCCAGACGATGTACAGCGTAAGCTGGGGCTGGAGCGACATGCGAAGAACGTACGCTCCCATATACGCTTGCTGTCGTCGAAGGCCTACTGGGAACAATTTGACGAGAGCCCCGAATTCGTCATCCTGTTTATTCCGGGCGATCAGTTCCTGAGCGCGGCACTCAACGAGCAGCCCGACCTGATCGAATATGCGCTCTCGAAACAGATCATCCTGGCAACGCCGACGAGCCTGGTGGCACTGCTCAAAGCGGTTGCTTATGGCTGGCGACAGCTGGCGCTCGCGGACAACGCCAAAGAAATCCGGATACTCGCCGAAGACCTGTACGCGTCACGCATATGAACCGCGTCGGTCGGCAACTCGCAAGCAGTGTCGAAAACTACAACAAGGCGGTCGGCTCCCTGGAACGCAACGTGCTGCCCGGCGCACGCAAATTCGTCGAACTCGGGGCCCATGCCAAGAAAGACATCGAGAAGCTGGAGACGCTGGAGGCGGTTCCGCGGACGATGATCGAAGGAAATGACTCTTGAGCACCGATCCACGCTCCTACACCTACGCTGCTGACCTGCTGCGCGATCGCATCGTACTTATCACGGGGGCCAGCGATGGCATAGGCAGGGCGCTGGCACTGCACTCGGCGAGCCTTGGCGCCCGGGTAATTCTGCATGGACGCAACGTCGACAAGCTCGAAAAGGTGTACGACGAGGTCGAAGCGATTGAGGGAGCGCCGCGACCATCCATCGCCGTGATGGACCTCGCATCGGCCAACAGCGAGTCGTATACCACGCTCGCTCAGAGTATCGAGCAGGAGTTCGGTCGGCTCGACGGCCTGGTACATAACGCCGGCATTTTGGGCGAGCGCTATGCTATAGAACAGTACGACGCCGTCCTCTGGCAGCGCGTCATGCACGTCAACGTCACATCTGCATTTGCATTGACCCAGGTCTTCCTGCCTTTGCTGCACGAATCGGACGATGCCTCCGTCATTTTTACCAGCAGCGGAGTCGGTCGCACCGGCAAAGCGTTCTGGGGTGCCTACGCAGTGTCGAAGTTCGCGACCGAGGGGCTATCGCAAGTCCTGGCAGACGAGCACCGCCACGGCGACCTGCGATCCAACTGCATAAACCCGGGTCCGACGCGCACCAAAATGCGTCTCGAGGCTTATCCAGCAGAAGACCGGAATCAACTAAAAGGTCCCGAAGATATCCTCGCGACCTACATTTACCTGCTGGGGCCTGACAGCAAAGGGGTTACGAGTCAGAGCTTCGACGCGCAGTAAGACCTTGCTTTAATAATGATCCATAAGCTATCGTTTTTTATAAGGTTTTCTTGTTCTTTTCTTCGGACTCGGCTCGCCCGGTGCCTGCAAGCCCGCTGCGTAATACAAAGTGCGCACCTGTGACGGAGTCAATGCTTCGTACTTTCCCCGCCGTAGCTTTCTAGGCAGCTGAATGGGCCCATATGCCGTGCGAATCAGGCGACTGATCTCATAGCCGACCGCCTCCCAGAGCCGCCGGACCTCGCGATTTCTGCCCTCTTTGAGCGTGACGTTGAACCAGCGATTCGCGCCGTCTCCGCCCGCATGCTCGATCGTGTCGAAATGAGCGGGTCCGTCCGCCAACTCCAGCCCGGACTGCAGCTTTTCGAGTTCCGCACGCGTGGGATGTCCATGAACCCTGACAGCGTACTTGCGGACGACCTCAGCCGAGGGATGCATTAGTGCGTTCGCCAGTGCCCCGTCCGTTGTGAATATGAGGAGTCCGGTGGTGACAATATCCAGCCGGCCAACTGCGACCCAGCGTGAGCCCTTGAGCGGCGGCAATGCGTCGAATACCAGTTTGCGCCCTTCCGGGTCATCGCGGCTGGTTACTTCGTCGCCGGGCTTATTGTAGACAATGTGCCGATGTGGCTGCGCATGCGACCGCAACGATAATGGACGCCCGTCCAGCGTGATCTTGTCGGTGCCTTCGACAGGCTCACCCAAAACGGCCAGGTGACCATTGACAGTGAGCCGGCCTTCCCTGATCCAGGTTTCAACTTTGCGTCGCGAACCATGACCGGCGGCCGCCAGTACTTTCTGAATCCGATCAGCCAACCGGGTCCGGCCACTCCGAGACCATCAGTTCCTCATGGTCTTCATCTTCGACCACGGCGGCTACTGCTATGTCGGGCTGTACTTCGGCTCCGTCTGATTCTTCTGGTTCTTCTTGTTCCTCTGATTCTTGCTCACCTACCGGGAAGAGTACCGGCAGATCTCTGGCGGCTGCTGCCGCAGCCCCTTCGGTGCCATCGTCAAGATGATCTTCAACTTCCGGGAGATTGAGCTGCACGCGCAGGCTCTCCCAGTCGGAAAGATCGGCGAGCGGTGGCAAATCATCGAGCTTCTTGAGACTAAAGTAATCGAGGAATGTCTTCGTCGTTCCAAACATGGCGGGGCGCCCCGGAACATCACGGTGTCCTACAACACGGACCCAGTCGCGCTCCAGCAGCTGGCGAACGATATTGGAACTCACGGCCACGCCCCGAATCTCTTCGATTTCGCCGCGCGTCATGGGCTGCCGGTAGGCCACCAGCGCCAGGGTCTCAAAAAGCGCACGCGAATAGCGTGGCGGACGCTCTTCCCAGAGTTTCTGCAGCCGGTCGGCCATGGACGACTTAACCTGCATCCGAAAGCCCGAAGCCACTTCGGTAACGACGATGCCACGCTCTTCATAGTCTTCGTTAAGCGACGCGATCGCTTGTCTGATTTCCGCTTTCTCGGGCGCCATCCGGCCGTCGAACAGCCCCTGCAGCTGATCGATATTCAATGGGCGTCCGGCAGCAAGCAATGCGGCCTCGATAAAGTGTCTTATTTCAGTTGCGTCCATTCAGGATTTTTCTCAATCTATTTCTTCGGTCGGAGCTGACATACTCGCGTCGTCATCGGATACTAGCCGGACCGCTGATGCAGCCCGCACGTGCAGCG
Source organism: uncultured Woeseiaceae bacterium (assembly GCA_947259145.1). Classification (GTDB taxonomy): domain Bacteria; phylum Pseudomonadota; class Gammaproteobacteria; order Steroidobacterales; family Woeseiaceae; genus UBA1847. The sequence continues at coordinate 4,271 of CAMYLB010000317.1, read as the reverse complement.
GCGCGTATTCCTCGGACTGTACGACGTCGATTACCGCTTCGCGTAGCAGTTCGAGTATTGCGATAAAGGTGACGGCCACCCCCATGCGACCCTCTTCGGGGTCGAACAAGTCTGCAAACCCTGTAAAACTATTGGCCTTTATTCGCGACAAAATTTCACTCATTCGTTGCCGGACCGACAACGGCTCACGTTGCATGTGGAGGTTGGAGAACATCTCGGCACGCTTCAGGACATCGTGAAATGCAAGCAACAGCTCTTTCAATGTCACGTCAGGCATTGTAGTAACAATCTTGCGCTCAGGCGCGTCGGCGCTGGCAATAAAGACATCACGTTCGAGGCGCGGCAGGTCGCTGATGTCCTCGGCTGCCTTTTTGTAACGCTCATATTCCTGAAGCCTGCGAACGAGTTCCGCACGAGGATCGTCTTCCTCTTCCTCCATAGCCTCCGGACGCGGCAGCAACATGCGCGACTTGATCTCGGCGAGCATCGCCGCCATGAGCAGATACTCGCCGGCTAGTTCCAGCTGCAACTCATGCATGAGCTCTATGTACTGGACGTACTGCCGCGTGATCTCTGCGACCGGAATATCAAGGATGTCGATGTTCTGGCGGCGAATCAGGTAGAGCAGCAGATCGAGGGGACCTTCGAACGCCTCCAGAAATACCTGCAGGGCGTATGGCGGAATATAGAGGTCCTGCGGGAGCGTCGTTAGCGGCTCGCCATCGACGACGGCGAACGGCATTTCGGCCTGCGCGGGCGACTGTTTCTCGTCCTGGGCGGGCTTCGGCGCATCCTCGGACGTCTTCCAACGTGGTTCGTCGCATTCTATCGCATATTTTGAGGGTCAAGCGAACTGACTGACATCACCACGCCCGGCCCGCACTATCTCCACGGAACCGTTGGAAAGATCCAATACCGACGACGGTTCAATACCGGCAGGCCCCGCGTCGATTATGGCTTCCACCTCGTGCCCGATTCGTTTTTCTATCTCAAACGGGTCCGTGAGCGGAAAATCGTCACCTGGCAGCAACAGCGTCGAACTCATAATGGGCTCGCCCAGTTCCCCGAGAATTGCTCGCACCAGGGCATGATCCGGCACCCGCAGGCCGATTGTCCGGCGTTTCGGGTTTTGCAGACGCTTCGGGACTTCCCGGGTGGCAGTCAAAATGAAGGTGTACGGGCCCGGCGTCAGCGACTTGACTAACCGATAGGCCCAGTTGTCAACTTTTGCGTACAAGCTGATCTCGGATAAATCGCCACAAACCAGCGTGAAGTTGTGCTTCTTGTCCGTGCGGCGAATACGATGAATTCGATCGATCGCCTTCTTATCGCCAATGTGACATCCGAACGCATAGCTCGTATCCGTCGGGTACGCAATGAGGCCGCCACTGCGAATAATATCCACAATGGCCTTCACCCGCCGCGGCTGCGGATCTGTTGGATGTATTTCGATGAGTTTTGCCACGCGCGGATTGTAGGGGAGCCGAGGCCCCGCGCCTAGTGTCTTTTGGCAATGGTGCAGCCTGGACAAATTAGGCTATCATTCGCCACGATTTTCTGCAGCACTGCGGGCGCATAATGAATCTACTTTTCGAATTCCTTCCTCTCATATTGTTTCTCGGCGCCTTCTTTTATAAAGGTATCTATTTCGCGCTGGTCGTCCTGATGATCGCCATGCCAATCGGCCTGATCGTCAAATACGTCCGCACCCAGACGTTCGACAAGATGTATTTCTGGTCCACTGTGTTTCTCCTGGTTGCTGGCGCATTGACACTGTATTTCAGAAATCCCATGTTCCTTTACTGGAAACCCACTGTATTTTACTGGGTGGTAGCCATTGCTTTTCTGGGCAGCTTTTGGGTCGGGGACCAACCGCTGGTGCAGCGATTTTTCGGCCTGGTCGAAGGGATGCCATTCGGCAAGATTACGCGCGCTCAATGGAACAAACTGAATATCGTTTGGGTTTTGTTCTTTGTTGCTGCGGGCCTGCTCAATATTTTTGTGGCATACAATTATTCGCAGGAAACCTGGGTCAAGTTCAAAGTCTTCGGTCTTATGGCCATAACGTTTGTATTTATGCTCGCGCAGACGTTCTGGATCGCAAACTTGATTGCCGACGACGACCATGAGTAACGAAAGGGTTCAAGCAATCGAAGCGAGGCTCAATGAGGCGTTCGCTCCGGTCAAACTGCTCGTGAAAGACCAAAGCCATCTGCACGCGGGCCATGAGGGCGCAAAATCCGGCGGCGGTCATTTTGATGTGACCATCGTCTCCCAGGCCTTCGATGGATGCCGCCCGCTGCAGCGCCATCGCATGATCTTTTCGGCTCTGGAGTCGATGATGGAGACGGAGATTCACGCATTGCGCATCCACGCCAAGACTCCCGACGAAGTCTGACGCCCTGGCCACCCATTTTTTTCGGACCTTTCTCGCGCGCGACACGTCATATCGTTTATTATTCGCCAACTTCGCAAAAAGGACCTCAACATGATTTTCAATAAGGGTTCCGGGAATTCCGGAACAGGGCCGGCTGTCGGTGTGCTTGCGGCCACGGTATTAATGCTATCTGGATCACTTTGGGCAGAAACGGTAGCTACCGTTAACGGAGCTGAGATCAGCTCTGATGTATTCGATATGTACCTTGAGTCACGGATCCAAAAGCCCGCTTCGGGCGCCACAGCGGACGAGCGCGCTACGATTCTCGAGGAAATCAAAGACATTTATTTGCTGAGCACGCAGCCTCGCGTCAAAGAGCTGCGAAAGGACCCGCGCACCATGTCTCAGATTGAGCTGCAGACCCGCGGTATCCTCGCGCAGGTGGTAGCAGCTGACTTCCTGGCCCGAAACGCGGCCAGCGATGCAGAGATCGTGAGTTCCTATGAGGCACAGATTGCACTGGCGCCACCTCTTGAGTTCAAGGCGCGCCACATTCTGGTCGAGACGCAGAGTCAGGCTCAGGAGTTGGTAGAGGCACTTGAAGGCGGTGCTGATTTTGAAGACCTTGCGAAGGAAAAATCGACAGGACCTTCCGGGCCCAATGGTGGCGATCTCGGGTGGTTCGGGCCAAGCCAGATGGTTGCCCCGTTCTCGAAAGCGGTTGGGTCGCTCGAAGACGGTGCCTTCACCGAGACTCCAGTGCAGACACAATTCGGCTGGCACGTCATCTTGCGCGAGGACTCGCGTGAAGCCACGCCGCCAACATTGGAAAGTGTTCGCGACGTCGTAAAGCAACGCATCGAGCAAGAGAAACTGCAAAAGTACTTGCAAGAGTTACGTGCGACTCTGACCGAGTAGCCACAACTTAACTTAATACGTCTGTTTTGTTCAGTTAAGGGCGCCGCAAGGCGCCCTTTTCTTTTTCACAATTCGATTTGTGAAGCGGGTCACACCTCGCTCTATTGATCACACCTAGTATTCTTCTCGAGCCATTCCTAATCGCTCGGGGATGGCTCCTCCAACCCTCGCATCTCCCTAACGGGCTGATACGAGACCTAAGTCGGCAGGGACGCCGACTTTTTTTATCCCCAGTTTATGCAGACAAAGAAAAAGGCCACCGAAGTGACCTTTGTCTTAGTTCATTGAAAGGAACAGCTGTCCCTGTTACGGGACTCTAATGAGCGATATCAGAGTCATCCTTTCGAACGAATCCCTTATCTGCTGCTAGTCCTGTCAGACAGCATCACACCATGCACCGCGGGTATCGTGCCGCCGAAACTCCACATCGCACCCGAAGGAGCCTGTCCATAACCCAGGCTGGGTGTGTAGTCGATTGTCAGGCTACCCATCTGCGCGGTTCCACGTGTCATATCGACCGATGAAAGCATTCCGGTGACGAACACTTCGGTTGCACCCGGGACATATCTTTCGGCCGAAACAACGACCTCGTCCGCGTATAGCCAACCCGCAGAAACAACCGAGCCCGCAACAGACACATAGTCGCCAACACTCATGCCGGCCAACATGCCCTGTGAGGCCATGACAATTTGCCCCATGGACTCGAATACACCGTTGATTCGGTCGATTGAGTCGACTGGGCCGGCGAGGACATTGCCACCATCGATGCCGAGGACATTACCGCCGTCTATACCGAGGACATTACCGCCGTCGATGCCGAGGACATTACCGCCGTCGATGCCGAGGACATTGCCACCGTCGATGCCGAGGACATTACCGCCGTCTATACCGAGGACATTGCCACCGTCGATGCCGAGTACATTGCCACCGTCTATGCCGAGGACATTGCCACCGTCGATGCCGAGTACATTACCGC
>CAMYLB010000316.1 GCA_947259145.1 uncultured Woeseiaceae bacterium | reverse complement strand
TTCGCGACTATCGAGGAATCGCACGTAGCCGCCGAGGGGAATCGTGGAAACGCAGTACTCAGTCTGATCTTTGCCCGCCACGTGCGTCCAGAGAGGCTTACCGAATCCGATCGAAAATCTGAGCACTTTCATACCGCTCCAGCGCCCCACGATGTAGTGACCGAACTCGTGCACTGCAACAAGGATGCTGATCGCAGCGATAAACGCCAGGAGGCTGATCGTCGCATTACCCATGATTTACAAACATCCCTGGTCTGTTCATGCACTCACAATTCGGGTTTTTGGCGCGGCGGATGCCGCAGGCAATCCTACAGTTATGTGGACCGCTACAATCTGCCGCAGTTCCCGCCGCATGGCATACGATATTGGCAATATAATGAACGCAAGATGAATACATGCTCACACCAGATCCAGCCAGCGGAGCCCGAGCGCAAACAAGGGCGCGGCAGCAGCAACGCTGTCCACACGATCCAGCACGCCGCCGTGGCCGGGAAACAAGGTACCGCTGTCCTTCACGCCGGCAGTACGCTTGAACATGCTTACGGTCAGGTCGCCTACGATGGACAGCGCAGCGACGGCCAGGCAGAACGGTAGTAACACCGTCAGACTGGCATCGCTCCATCGAGCGACTGCAACCGCGAGCAATGCAACGGCCAGCAGGCCGCCGAAAACACCTTCCCAGGTCTTACCCGGACTGATGCTCGGCGCGAGTTTCACGCGGCCGAATTGCTTGCCGGCAAAATAGGCGCCCGCGTCTGCAGCCCAGACTATCACCAGGGCCAACAGCAAGACCACCGGCCCCAGGCGGTACAGGACGATCAGCGCCAGGAACATCGGTACAAGCACGAGCACGCCTACGATTACGCGAACAAACAATGGTATCGGCGTCGGGAAGAACATCGTCCAGATGAACGCCCCGAACCACCACAATAAAGCAATTTGCAGTATCGGCACCGAAACGACCGGCAGGAGCATGTACGTTGCGACGATGAGGGCCGCGACAGCGACAACGTAGGCAATTCGTGACATGGAACCCGATGCGTTCAGAAATCCCGACCATTCCCACGCACCGGCCACGACGACGACAGCAATGAACAACTCGGCAAGCCGGGGCGGAATAAGGAACAGAACGATACCCAATACAGCGAGCGCGACGACGGCTGTTATGATTCGCGTCATCAGCATCCCGCTGCTCCTATTTGCTCGCCAGTGTGTCCGTAGCGACGCTGCTTTCGCGCGAAATACTCAAGCGCAAGATCAAACTGCTTCGCATCGAACTCCGGCCAGAAGACATCGGTAAACCACAGTTCGGCATAGGCGAGGTTCCACAGCAGGAAATTGCTGATGCGCTGCTCTCCGCCCGTGCGTATCAGCAGGTCCGGCTCCGGACAATCCGCTAACTGCAGCTTTGCTGACACAAGCGCTTCGTCGATGTCGTCGACCTGCAAATCACCGTTCGCGACTTCTGCTGCAAGCTGCTTTGTCGCATTCAGAATATCCCAGCGCCCCCCGTATGCTACCGCGACATTTAGGTACAGGCCGGTGTTACGGCGGGTTTTTTCCTCTGCGATTTCGATTTTCTTGACGAGACCCGGGTTTAGCTCTTCGCGGGCACCAATAAAACGGAGCCTCACGTTATTACGATGCAGCTCGGCGACTTCGCGTCGCAGCGCTTCGACAAACAGCGACATCAGGCTACTGACCTCTTCTGCCGGCCTGCCCCAGTTTTCGCTGCTGAATGCGAACAGCGTCAAACACTCGATGCCGTGCGCTGCAGCCGCTTCAACGGTTGAACGAACGGACTTCACACCTGCGCGGTGCCCCGCATGGCGTGGTTTCTGCCTGGCACGCGCCCAGCGCCCGTTGCCATCCATGATGACAGCGACGTGTCTCGGCAAGATTGATTTTTCGGAAGTCATTAAAATATTGCTGACGGAATCTGGTCGTTCAGACCTCCATCAACTCCGTTTCTTTTTCTGCGAGCACTTTGTCGATCTCCGCGATGTACTTGTCAGTGATTCCCTGAATTTCCACTTCCGCACGGTGCTCATCGTCTTCGCCAATCATCTTTTCCTTCAGCAGTTCCTTAACATCATTCAATGCGTCCCGGCGGATATTGCGTACAGCAATTCTCCCCCCTTCGGCTTCGTGGCGCACCACCCTGATCAGGTCTTTGCGACGTTCTTCCGTCAGTGCGGGCAACGGCACACGAATAACAGTACCAGCGGAAACCGGGTTCAGTCCCAGGTCAGAGCCCATAATGGCTTTCTCGATGACTTTCACCATGTCTTTTTCCCATGGCGTCACGATCAGCGTTCGAGAATCTTCCACACCGACATTGGATACCTGGTTCAGCGGAACCTCACTGCCGTAGTACTCAACCGTAATGTGGTCGAGCAAGCTCGTGTGCGCGCGGCCCGTGCGAATCTTGGTCAGATCCCCCTGCATTGACGCGACGCTCTTGGCCATACGCGAACCGGCATCCTTTTTGATTTCATCCAACACAATTAGTGTCCTCTTCCGCTACTCATGCTCAGTTGATTCCTGCGCTGAAATTAACTGCTAACCAGTGTACCAACGTCAGCACCCGACATTGCGCGCACCAGCGCGTCGCCGCGCGTCAAATTGAATACGCGCAGCGGTAATTCATTGTCACGACACATTACTATTGCCGTCGCATCCATCACCGAAAGCTTGTCGGCCAGAACCTGGTCATACGACACCCTGTCAAAACGCTTCGCTTTGGAGTTGGTCATCGGATCGTCGTCGTAGACGCCGTCAACTTTGGTGGCTTTCAGCAAAACGTCAGCACCAATCTCGATCGCCCTGAGACTCGCCGCAGTATCGGTCGTGAAAAAAGGATTGCCGGTGCCGGCAGCGAGAATAACCACGCGGCCCTTCTCAAGGTGCCGAACCGCGCGACGACGTATGTAGTCCTCGCAAACGTCGTGAATTTGCAGTGCAGACATGACGCGGGCATACACGTCGAGCGACTCGAGCGCGTCCTGGATAGCCAGCGCATTCATGACGGTCGCAAGCATTCCCATGTAGTCGCCCGTCACACGGTCCATACCGGCGCGCGCCAGACCTGCGCCACGAAAGATATTGCCACCACCCACTACGATCGCGATTTCGACACCCGTTTGTCTTGCTGTAGCGATTTCGGCGGCTATGCGCTGAATGACGCTGGGCTCGATTCCGTAGTCCAATTCTCCCATCAGCGCCTCACCGCTGAGTTTCAGCAGTACGCGACGATACTGAACAGGAGAATCACTCATACACAGCCCTCATGCGTGTCGATGC
>CAMYLB010000315.1 GCA_947259145.1 uncultured Woeseiaceae bacterium | reverse complement strand
ACGGCTTCGTTGATGTTGAGGTCGGGGCTCAACTTGACTTTGACGGCCAGCATCGTGTCGGGTCCGAACTGTCGAGTCGTGTGAAGTTCCAACCATCAAATTGCCTTGTCAACCGAACTCTGGGTTCATGCGTTAACACTATGATGCCATGCTCGGCCTTACGAACGGAACGGCGTATGCTGGCACGACTCGCAGCTTTTCGAATGGACGGATCAAAACGATGATAAAGACCCGTTATAGTCTGGCAGCCCTGCTTGTGCTGGCGATCGCCGGCTGCGCTGCCCATCCAGATCCTATAATTGATACGCAAGGCGTCGATCCCAACGCGCTTGCCAAGGACTGGGGCGAATGCGAAGCCTACACTGAGGAAATCCTCATCAGCCAGGGCATCGTCAAGGGTGGTGCGACTGGCGCAGTCGTGGGTGCTCTCGGCGGCGCGATAGATGGTGACGCCGGCCGCGGCGCCGCCGGTGGCGCATTGTACGGCGGAACCCGATCCGGGCTTGACGCCGATCGCGAAAAACAAAAGGTATTCAAACGCTGCATGCGTGGCCGCGGCTACCGCGTGCTCAACTGACTGATTCAGCCTTGACCCAAACCGGCAGGCCCAGTACTGTATTTTTATACAGTTCTGGGCCTGCGCATGCCGACGCAAGGACATAAAGGCCGAGGAGCCATCTCTTCGCCCGACAATCGCTTCACGACGCAACCAGTCGATATTGATGACGAGGTGGCACACGCGCGTGCTTCTCGCGCCGATCGGCTACCCCGATGCCATGCCAGACGGTATAGTTAATGCGGTCATCCAGAGCTGTCTGGCTCGAACTATTCGCGCCAAATCAGGTCTGAAGCACGACTGCCTTTCCGAAAAAGCCCAGGACGCCCGACCCTATTTGAACGCATGATCAACGTAACCAAAACAGTCGCACTGTTGTTCGCGATTTCGACAGCTATTGCGGCCCAGGCTCAGCTCGTCGACAACGATGACGAAGGCAGTCCTCTCGATCAGGTTGTCCCGGTTGCTGACGAGTCGCCTGGCGCAGGAGTAAGTGCCACACCGGCTGACGACGCACGGACTCTGGACCAAAGACTCGCGGCGGAATTCGACCGGTACCAGCGCCTCGTTACCGAAGGCGCATTGGACGAGGCCGATGTCTCGGCCAAGCGCATCGTCCAGATGGTCATAACAATTCACGGCCCAGAGTCGCTGGAAGCATCGAAAGCGCTGACCAACCTGGCGTTGGTTCAGCACAAGAACGGCCAATACGGAGCTGCTATTCAGAATTTTGAGTCGGCTGTAGAAATCATCGAGACGGCGGAAGATCGCCTGAATGAAAAACTGGTCAATCCACTTAAGGGACTCGGTGCCGCGCAAATCGGCAGCGGTCGGCCCGACCTGGCGCAGCGGACATTTAATCGCGCAACACATATCACCCACGTCAATGAAGGTCCGCACAACATCGAGCAGGTAGAAATTCTGGAGTCACTGGCTCAGTCGGCGATGCTGCTGGGAGATTCAAAGGGCGCACGCAATATCCTAAATCGTATTCACGTGCTGAACGTGCGGCATTTCGAGGGTAATGACCTGGCAATGATCCCCTCGCTGATGCGGCGTGCCAGCTGGCAACATGCAGCCCGTTACTACCTTGATGAACGCGCAACGTATCGGCGAGCTATTCGCATTGTCGAGGCAAATCTTGGCAAGGAAGACCCGCAACTCATACTGCTATTGGGCAAGCTTGGCCAGTCCTACTACTTCGTCGATCTGACCCAATCCATGACGCAGCAACAAGGGGTGGTGACCAGTGGCGAGATGTACTTCAAGCGCGCCGAGAGAATCGCGGAAGCGACGCCCGGGATTGATTGGAGCGTCCTCGCGAAGACCAAGCTCGCGCTGGCGGACTATTACGTCTACGCCGAAGCCCAAACTCGCGCGCGAAAAATTTACAAAGAAGTGTGGAACCTGTTATCCGCCGCCGAAGAACGACTTGCAGCGCGAGCAGAATTGCTCGAGCAGCCGGTCGTTCTCATGAGAAACCCCCTTCCGAAGTACGTCGGCGAAACGTCGCCGGACGGGACTTCAACCGACGGATTCCTGACCGGTACTATTCGCGTCGACTACACCGTGTCCGCGCGGGGTCGGGTCAGGAACATACGCAGCGCAGCGATCCCGCCCCAGTTCACAGACATGCAGCAGACAGTACACCGTGAAATGAAACGGCAATTATTTCGCCCGAGAATGTCCGAGGAAGGGTTGCTGGAATCCGACAATCTTGTCTTCGAGCATTCTTTCTTCTACCGTCAAGCCGACCTGGACAAGCTGACAACAATAATGCCAAAGGCAGAGCAGCAGTCCGCGGACGAAAATTCAGAATCCTGACAGGCAGACAATAGACAATGAAGAACCTGACCCTTCCAACCCGGAATGAGGCCCTCGTGGGCCGCGACACAGCATTGACTGTTCCGGCGCATCATTTTGTCAACGCTGCACCGCTGCGCGGGCCATTTCCGGATCACCTGCAGCAAGCCGTGTTCGCGCTTGGCTGTTTCTGGGGCGCCGAACGACGATTTTGGGAAATCGACGGTGTCTTTTCGACTGCCGTCGGCTATGCGGGCGGCATAACCCGCAATCCGACCTATGAAGAAGTCTGCAGCGGCAAAACCGGACACACAGAAGTCGTACAGGTGATCTTTGACCCGGCAAAAGTGAGCTACACCGAATTGCTGCAAGTTTTTTGGGAGAGTCATGACCCAACGCAGGGCATGCGGCAGGGCAACGATATCGGCACACAGTATCGATCGGCAATCATCACGACGAATGATGCACAGCAGGCCGAAGCACGGCGCTCCATGGCCGGGTATCAAGACGCGCTGCACAGCGCCGGGCTTGCCGCTATCACGACCGAAGTAATGCCGCTCGACGCTTTCTACTATGCCGAAGATTATCATCAACAGTACCTCGCCAAAAATCCGGGAGGCTATTGCGGATTAAGCGGAACCGGCGTGACCTGCCCAATTGGCCTCGACGTCAACGCGAAGTCTGCGTAGCATGCCGTTAAACTCAAGCAGGAACAGATGTGGCCGCTACCAGTAATAAGCAACGCAAACCACGCAAACCCACCCGCAAGCAGGCCGAGGACGCTGTCAGCACGCTGCTCCTGTGGGCTGGCGAAGACACTCGCCGCGAAGGTCTTCTCGATACACCCAAACGCGTCGCAAAAGCCTATGAAGACTGGTTCAGCGGCTACAAGAGCAATCCGGTCGAGTACCTGGAACGTACTTTTGAAGAAGTCGAGGGATACGACGAGATGATTGTGCTGCGCGATATCGGGTTTGAGTCGCACTGCGAACATCACATGGCACCAATTATCGGTAAAGCGCATGTCGGCTACCTGCCTAACAACAAGGTCGTCGGTATCAGCAAACTCGCCCGCGTGGTGGAGGCTTTTGCCCGACGCTTCCAGGTTCAGGAAAAAATGACGGCGCAAATCGCAAATTGCATTCAGGACGTGCTGCAGCCCAAAGGTGTCGGCATTGTCATTGAAGCAGTGCATCAGTGCATGACGACGCGTGGCATTCACAAGACCGATGTGTCAATGGTTACCAGCCAGATGGTGGGCTCGTTCCGCAAAGACGCGCGCACGCGGGGTGAATTCCTGCGCATGATCGACGCCAAACGCTAGCGCTCACTGCACTATGAAGAAGAGCTTCGCGACCGCCACACTGCTCCTGGCCGTCGTCATCGCCTACCTGCTCGCGTGGCCGGTTCCTATCGAGCCCGTGGGCTGGAGCGCACCCACAGACCGCGGCCTGTTGGACCCTTTCGAGCCGAACGACCTGCTGGGGGCCGCCGTTGGCATCGACCTGAAAGGACACGAGGGACCCGAAGACGCGACTGTTGGCCTTGACGGACGTATCTATGCGACCACTCATAGTGGACATGTCATTCAAATTCAGGATGGGCAGGTTCGCGAATTCGCTTTTCCGGGCGGCAGGCCGCTGGGCATTGAGACCAGCGTTGACGGGTCGCTTATTATCGCTAACGCCTACCTTGGCCTGCAGCGTGTGGAACGCGACGGCAATGTCTCTACCTTGCTCAGTGACATAAATGGGCAGCCGCTCGTCTATGCCAACAACGCCGCAATTGGTCCCGACGGCACGATCTTTTTCAGCGAATCAAGCAGCAAGTTCGGCGCACAGTCATCCAGCGGGACGTATGAAGCAAGCCTGCTGGATATCATGGAGCACGGTGGGCACGGCCGCGTTTTTGCGTTTAGCCCATCGACAGGCGACGTCGAAGTATTACTGGAGAAGCTAAATTACGCGAACGGTGTCGCGGTCAGCGCCGATGGCCGCTTCTTGCTGGTCAGTGAAACCGGCCACTACCGTGTCCTGAAGCATTGGCTCGCCGGCGATCGCAAGGGGAGCACAGAGGTACTGCTCGACAATCTCCCGGGATTTCCGGATAACCTCAAGAATGGTGCACAAGGGCGGTTCTGGCTGGGATTGGCGGCACCACGCAATCACCTGCTGGACCAAATCTCGGATCGACCGTTTATGCGCAAAATCGTGCAGCGCCTGCCAGCATTCCTGCGCCCTAAAGCCGTGCCGTCGTCGCACGTCATTGCGTTTGATGGCGACGGCGAGATTCTCATGAACCTGCATGACGCCGGCGCACGGTTCCCGACCTTGACCGGCGTATTGGAAGTGGACGACGCCCTTTACCTAACGACCCTGTTCGGCGATCAACTCCCGCGCCTGGACAAACAGGATCTTTGAAACGTCTATTGCGGTAGCAAAGCGTTGTCGCCGTCGTAATCCTCTCCCAGCATTTGTCGGCGAATCAGTGGTACCGGCGGTGACCCGAAACTGAGGAACTGGTCGTGAAACCTGCCCCACGCTTCCTCACCGCCGCGACCGGTCGTCCAGTCTTTGCGCAACTTGTTGATCATTAGCTTACCCAGCGTGTAGTTCAGATAGCCGGGGTCGTAGGTACCGCGAAACGCCTGCTGGCTGGCATTCCCAAAGTCCTGAAACGCCACCTTCTCAAACATCGCCTGGCTTTCTTCAACGGTTATGCCTTCAGCATGCAGGCCAATGGCTGACAGGTAGCGCACATTTCTGAGCAATGCATTGAGTAGCTGGCCAATGCGATACTCCGGGTCGCCATCGCCGAGCCCGGCATCAATCATCATCTGCTCCGTGTAGTGCGCCCAGCCCTCAACGAAGGAATAGGTACTGAAATGCTGGCCGACGTTGTTCTCGGCCCGGTTCGCATGGAGAAATTGCAGGAAGTGGCCGGGCCAGACCTCGTGGATAGACGTCGCGAGGAGGTCCGTCTCGCCAGGAATATAGGCATGCTGATCTTCCTCGGACCAGCCCGGGTCAGGCGGGGCGATGTAGTACACCGACGGCAGCCCGGATTCGAAGGGACCCGGAATGTTGATGTACGCAAAATTCCATCGCTTGTGCGGTGGCGCTTCGGCCACGAGCGCCTCCTCGGTACCTGGAATGCTGACGATGTCATTTTCTTCGAGAAACCGACGAAGATCCGGCAACTGGCGTGTCGCGCCGGCCACCGCTCCTTCCGGCGGCTTGCGGCTTTGTACTTTTAGAACACAGTCTTCGGTACTCTCGCCCGGCGCGAATTCGGCACAGGCTTCATGCAGTAGATCGAGGTTCTGCTCGAGATTGAGTTCACCGGCAACTTTAAGGTCGGCAAGCGATATGTCCACGCCCTGTGTCGCACGCAGCATCTCGAGAAACTTGTCTTCGCCCAACGCGAACTCGTCGGTCGCCGTCGCCCTGAGTCCGTCCAGCCACGCCGCTGTTTGTTCGGCGGCGTCGGCCGCCGCAGTGTTCGCGGCCACAAAACGGCGTTGCAGCTGCTCGTCCTTAACCGCCGAGAAAAGGCCTGGCACGGTATTCTCAAGGTAGTCCGCAAGCCCTGCAAATATTGCATGGGCAGTTTCGACGTAAGGGGCCGGCAGTGGTGCCTCGAGGTTGCGCTGCATGGTCTGCAGCATTGCCGGAACCTGAGAAACATAGTCAGTGTATGCAACGATGCGCTCGTCGAGCGGCGCATATTCCCGATCGATATAGACGTCCATGCCAAGAGCAAACGAATAGTAGACCGGGTTATTGGTCAGGAAACCCGATTCGCGAATCCAGAAAAGCTCGCCGCGCAACACGCCGACCATGTAATCGCGCTCGAACGCCTCGATGCCCTGCAGATCGTCATAAGATCCAGCTGCCGCGATGATGCCGTCAATCCAGGCCGCGTATTCTCCGGCCGCCTCGAGACTAACATCCGACATTTGGCCATCGTATTCATGCAGACCGACGTCAACGGCCAGCTCGGGATTTTGGCGGTAATACTCGGCGATCGTGTTTGCCGCAAAAGCCTCCCACGGTTGCTTTACCGCAACCGTCGACTCGACCTGCTTTTCTCCACCGCCGCAAGCAGCCAACGCGAGTACCGCCAGCAGAAGAACCGGATGTTTTGCTTTCATTGCGATCGCCTTGATGACTGTATTCATCATTCGATGCCCAGTGCGGCGGCGCCCTGCTGAAACGTGATATCGACCGGAATCTTCGCATCGGTCAGCCTGTCGAGATCCTGCTGCAGCTGTGCAGTAATGGCGCCCTTCTTGCTGGTCAGTTCGGCGGCACCGTCATAGTCACCGTCACCCTGTAACGTCAACAATAATCGCGACAAATCAGTCATTGCCGTTTCCATCTTGCCGTAGTCGACGCGGTATCGGCCGGTGTCAGAGTCACGAACGAACGCCCCCTCATCCATGAAGAAGTTGAAGCGGACCATGTTCGCTTTGCCGTGCGCGCTGCTCGCGCCGAAGCGAATCGAACGGAAGACGCTGGTCATGAACGTGGTGTAGTAATCGCGCAGATCAACATCACCGAGCTCGCCGGCTTTGTGCAACTCCGTGATCATGTACAAACCCAGGATGTCAGCTTTACCCTCCTCCATGCTTGAAGCGAGGTCCAGCATAGCTTCGCGAACGGTGCCGCTGCCATTGATCGTGTTCTTGATACCGAGGCCGTGTGCCACCTCATGAAACATGGTGTTTGCGAAAAAAGCGTCGAACGTAATGTGCTTCCGCTGTGACTCATCAATCAACGTATCCGCAATGGGTTCAAGTATCTTCTCGAACTTCGCCTGCATCGCGTTCTTGAGCTGCAGGCGCCGGGTACCCTTGTCGAGCTGTACCTCCTCATCATTCGGCAGGTTGATCGCTATGGTCTTGGAGCCGGCATTGCTGTGGCCCGCGTAGTAGACGACGTCATAGGCATTCAGGTCTGAATCGGTCCCCGGTGTTTCCCATTTGTACTCATCGGCGACGGGCAGCCCTTCCTGGAGATCCGGCAGGAAAGCGGCGAATCGACTCAGACGATCGCTCCACTCGAGGTCCTTGATCAGAACGTAAGCCTCGTATGCGGCGCGGTAACCGAACAAACGATCTTCGTAGTTTTCTATCGGACCGATCACGACGTCGATTTCATTATCCTTGACGTCCATCCAGTAGCGGTCACTGATCTGGAATTCGTCGCTGATCAACGCGGCGGCACGCAGTTTCAGGTAGTTCGCAAAGTCAGTGCTGTCGGACAGTTTGGCCGCTTTCCGCAGCAAACCGGCGGCTTCGCTGAGTTCGGCAGCGTATGCGACATGAAAGGGAATGAGCACGAGCTCCCCTGCCGCGTTGCGACGGATCAGGGAATACAGCCCGTTCTTACCGGGCAGGTAGGCTTCATTGAATTCTTCCTTACTCATGTCCTCGGGATAGAAACGCGCGCCCAGCGGCTTGGGGCCAACGCCATCGATAAACGGCTTTTCGTCGTCAAGCCGATCCCAGGGTCCGTAATTGAGCTCGGCGAAACGGCGCGCATCGGCGTCCGCTATTCCCTCCAACCATT
The DNA here is from genome assembly GCA_947259145.1 of uncultured Woeseiaceae bacterium. GTDB lineage: Bacteria > Pseudomonadota > Gammaproteobacteria > Steroidobacterales > Woeseiaceae > UBA1847. The sequence continues at coordinate 4,423 of CAMYLB010000315.1, read as the reverse complement.
CCACATGATCCTCGCCGAAGCTCTGTTTCCAAAACAGGCCGTCCATGATTTTCGATGCATCGATCAGGATCCTGATCATCTCGAGCTGGTCGTCGCTGAGATGGCCCAGGTCCGCCGTCAACGTGAAGTCTGCGTAAATTTCGGGCCGCGGCTTGACCGTAGTTACTGACTCTGCGGCGGGTTCGGGCGGTGTTTCCGTGCCACAGGACGCAACAATGGCCGACAGTATGAGAACGCCCAACGGGCGCGTAAGGATTCGGAAATTCACGGCTTTCCCCTGAAATATTGTTAGTCGGTGATTATCGCACAGGCCGCCAGGCCGCGGCCTAGAGATCAACCAGTTCGATATCCGTGTACGAAAGCGGCTGCCCCAGAAACTGGCCGCCAACACGCGCAAAGCGGGTGGCACCGTCGGTCGCCAAAAAGCGCAGACCGCCGGCCTTGCCGGTTTCGCGAAGACTCCCACTCGACCGCAATGTCTCGCCAACAACAGCCGCGGTCGTACTCGCCGAGTCAATGAGCAAGACCTCGTCGGAGGCGATCGCCTGAATCGAGTCTTTGAGCAACGGGAAGTGAGTACAGCCCAGGATTATGCTGTCGGCCCGAAAGTCATCGCCGCTGGCTTCAACGAGGTACCTTCGAATGACCTTTGTCGCGATATCACCATCGGTCCAGCCTTCCTCAGCCAGCGCTACCAGCAGCTCGCAGGCCTGTTCACGAACCGTCGCGGCAGAATCCAGGGATTCAATCGCCTTGCGATACGCGCCCAGCTGCACGGTTGCCTCGGTCGCGAGGACGAGGTGGGACCCGCCGGGCCGTTCGCTCACGGCGGCCCTGGCACCGGGCTGCACGACGCCGATCACAGGCAGCGGGCTCATTTGCTCCCGCAGCGCATCCAGCGCGACGGCCGAAGCCGTATTGCAGGCAACTACAAGCAGTTTAACCCCCCGCTTCTGCAGTTCTGCAGTCGCCTGCGCAGCATATCGGGCGATGGATGCGGGGCTTTTGGTGCCGTAGGGCAAACGCGCCGTGTCTCCCAGGTAGAGCAGGTTTTCACAGGGAAGCTCGGCACGAATCGCTTTCAGCACGGTAAGGCCCCCGACGCCGGAGTCGAAAATGCCGATTGGCAGGTCGTTCTCTTTTGAGTCACTCATGAGCGCATTGTGCCGAAGGATGGTCAACTGTGGAATAATCGCGATCGAATCAATTAACTGATGGAATTGCCGAACGTGCAAAAACTGCTGTATGGCGTCGTTGCTTTAGTCGCATTACTGATCGTAATCGGCTTCGCGTTGCCGCGCACGCACTCTGTTGAAGTCTCAACCGAAATTGACGCCCATCCGGCAACCGTGTTCGCGTTGCTCAATAACTTTCGCCGATATTCACTTTGGTCGCCGCTGGTCGACACGGACCCGAACGTACAAATTCTCTATTCTGGCAACGACAGGGGTATCGGCGCGACCATGAGTTGGGTCGGAGCGATCGTCGGCAGCGGAACCCAGACCATTGTCGAGAGCAGACCCTACGAGCATGTCGGTATTGTTATGAATCCGGGCGAGCCAGGTGAAGCACGGTCGCTGTTCGACCTGGCCGCCGGCACAGGCACGACAATCGTCAGTTGGCGCTTCGAAGCCGACTACGGCATGAACATCGTGGCTCGATACTTCGCCTCGATGCTCGGCCGTATCGTTGCCCGTGACTATGAAAGCGGCCTGGCAAATCTCAAGGAGCTCGCAGAGAGTTTGCTGTCAGCCGACTTCGGCGATACGGAGATCGAGCACGTAACAGTCGAGGCGACTGAAATCGCGTATCTCTCAGCGACCTCGCGACCGGAACCCGTTGCGATGTCCGAAGCGATGGGCGATGCGTATTTCCAGATCCTGAATTTCATCGATGCGAACGGCCTGCAGGTCGCAGGAGCGCCGCTGTCGATTACGCGGACCTTCAGTGGCGCCGAACTCGTTTTTGATGCGGCCATCCCGGTCCGGGGCGTAACAGCATCCACGCCGCAGGACGGAACGACTGTGAAAATAGGCTATACGTATGCCGGACCGGTCATTCGGGTCAAGCACATTGGCTCGTACCGATCCCTGACAGAAACGCACCGGAAGATTTCAGCCTACCTGGCCGCACACGGCATCGAACGCGATGGCGCAACATGGGAGTCTTACGTTAGTGATCCGGGCGATGTGCCCGAGGAAGATCTGCTGACCTACGTTTACTATCCGATCAAATAGATTTGATCAGGAATGGCGGTACGCGGACCGAATCGTCGTCGCCGCGCGGCAAACCGGCCTGGCGGTCATCCCTCAATCTGGAAAGCTCACCAAAAATCGCAACCACGTGGGATGCGCAGTCGCTGGCGTCTTCCGGAGACATCTTGCGAACGGAGGCACAAACCGGGCTTTCGCCGTTGAGTGGCCTGACCTCATGCATCGATTGCCTCAGGTCGGCATAGGCCTGCTTCATCGCGATCGGTAGCTCATCCTCGTCGATATCGTCCAGATGGTCTTCGTAGGCCTTGATAAGTCGTTGTTTTATATGTCCATTTCCGGCAAGCACCGTGAGTGCCTTTTGAAAGCGATCGACGTGTTTTGTCATTGCGACTCCAGCGTTTGGTATTATTTTTACCGCCAATCTACGCGGCGGCTTCTGTACGCTTTTCTTATTCTTGGAGCTGACTACCGCCTGTAATCAGCAGACCCCCCGGAAGGGCCTGGCAAGTCCCTTTGGCTCCCAATCTATCAGAAGCTTGCGCAGCTTTTTTATAACAGAGTTTATAAAGCGCGCGCAAGTAACATGCACCAAAAGAGATCATTTACGAAATTCGATGGTCCAGTGCTCGTCGCCCAGGTGCCGGTCGGCCGAATACAGCGGATTAGCCTGCCCGACCTCCCACGTTGTGGCCAGAGTCTCGTTCATCACGTAATCCCGATGCCTCGCCAGGGCCGTTTCAACCGCTTCCGACCCCGAGATTCCCAGGGTAATACGATCCGATACCTCGAGACCGGCCTGTTTACGGGCGTCCTGAACCGAGCGAACGATTTCCCTGGCGACGCCCTCGCTGACCAGCTCGTCGGTCAGGGTCGTGTCGAGCGCCGTCAGGAATCCGGCATCGGCTTCGCAGGAGTAACCCTCGGCGGAGTGCGTTTCGATGAGGACATCATCACCTTCGAGTGAAATTTTCTGCCCGCCTGCCTCAATCTCGAACGCCTCGCCGCACGCTGCAGCGACCGCTATCGCGGCACCGTCCGCTTCTTCGAGCGCTTTGCGAATAACGGGAATGAGTTTGCCATAGCGCTTCCCGATGCGCGGCAGGTTAGGTTTGATACGGTAGCTGACGAGCCCGGCATCACGTGCTATGAACTCAATCGACTTGACGTTGAGTTCCTCGAGTATCTGGTCCTGGTGACTGTCGAGCGCCTTCGCCGACGCATCATCGGGTGCGCGTACCAGCAACCTCGACAGCGGCTGTCGTGTTCTGACCCCCGAATGACCGCGTGCTGCGCGTGCGAGCCCGACGACTTTTTGTACGACCCCGATATCGAACAACAACCGATCGTTTTTCCATGACGAGTCCGCTTTCGGCCAGTTCCCCATGTGCACCGAGACCGGCGCACTCTTATCGACCGTACGAACGAGATTTTGATAGACGTTTTCGGCGAGAAACGGCACGAACGGAGCCATGAGCTCATGAACGCTCTTCAAGCACTCATACAGCGTCAGGTACGCGGCCTGCGTATCTTCAGGGTCCGATGATTTCCAGAATCGGCGCCGGTTGCGACGCACGTACCAGTTGCTGAGCTGATCGACGAACGACTCGATCGCCTCGCCGGCGGTCTTCGCGTCGAAATCATCCAGCGCGTCAGTCACGGTCGTGATCGTCCTGTGCAACAGCGCCAGTACCCAACGATCGATCTCGGGCCGCTTCGCAAGCGGAATATCGCGACTCAAGTCCACTTCGTCGAGTCGTGCATACAGCACGAAAAATCCGTAGGTATTCCAGAACGTGTTAATGAACGAACTGGCGACGTCAGCCACGATCTCGACGGAGATGCGCTTCGGCACGTCGGGTGACAGGCGCGCCAGGAAATACCAGCGCAGCGCATCGGCACCGACCGTGTCGAATACATCGTAGGGATCGATGATATTGCCGACCGACTTCGACATCTTTTTGCCATCCTTGTCGACGATAAGGTTCAGGCAGATGCAATTCTTGTAGGCGACGCTATCCGAAACCAGAGTCGCGATCGCGTGAAGCGTGTAGAACCAGCCGCGTGTCTGGTCGATTGCTTCGCAGATGTAGTCAGCCGGAAAGTGCTTTTCGAACTTGTCCTGGTTCTCGAACGGGTAATGCCATTGTGCGTAAGACATTGCGCCTGAATCGAACCAGCAGTCGATCACTTCCGGCACGCGCTGCCAT
>CAMYLB010000314.1 GCA_947259145.1 uncultured Woeseiaceae bacterium | reverse complement strand
GACGATCAGGCCGCGCTGGCCCTTGCCAATCGGCGCAACCATGTCGATGATGCGCGCGGTCAGATCTTCAGTGCTGCCGTTGCCCTGCTCGAGCTTCAGACGCTGGGTCGGAAACAGTGGCGTGAGGTTCTCAAACAGAACCTTGTTGCGTGCATTCTCCGGTGCGTCATGATTGATCTGGCCAACCTTGAGCAGCGCAAAATAGCGCTCGCCTTCCTTCGGCGGACGAATCAGGCCTGAAACCAGGTCGCCGGTGCGGAGATTGAAGCGACGAATCTGGCTGGGACTTACATAGATATCGTCGGGGCCCGCGAGATAGGAACTGTCCGAAGAACGCAGGAAACCAAAGCCATCCTGCAGGATCTCGAGCACGCCATCGCCATAGATATCCTCACCCTTGCTGGCATGCGCCTTGAGGATAGAAAAAATCATGTCTTGCTTGCGTGAGCGCGCGAGATTTTCGACACCCAGTGACTCGCCGAGCTCTACGAGTGCCGCTGCCGGGCGCGTTTTCAGCTCCGACAGGTTCATGATGTTCTTGGTTTGCTCGAGCTGCTCCGGCGTGATTACGTCGAGACTGCCCTCTTCGTCATCAGGATATTCGGTATGTTGCGGTCGGCGTCGTCGACGCCGATTCGGGTTGCTCTTGCTCTTGTTGCCCGTCTTATTCGGGCGATTTTTAGTTGAAGTACCCAAGTCTTATTCGGGCGATTTTTAGTTGAAGTACCCAAGTACCCTCTCACAGATTAGTGTCCAGAAATTCTTCCAGTTGCGATTTAGGCATCGCCCCCATTTTTTGCGCCTGTACGGCACCGTCCTTGAACAAGATCAGCGTCGGAATGCTGCGAATGCCGAACTTTTGAGCCGTGTTCGGATTTTCGTCAACATTCAGCTTAACGACCGCAAGTTTGTCTGCATGCGATACGGCGACCTCTTCGAGCAAGGGTGCGATCATCTTGCATGGACCGCACCATTCCGCCCAGAAATCGAGCAAAACTGCTTTCTCGTTTTGTAATACGTCGGCCTCAAATGTGCCGTCCGATGTGTGCACAATATTGTCGCTCACCGGCTACTTCCTCCTAATGAAAGTGATAGTTGGTTGTGGTTTTGCCCGTTGTCGGGTCTTCTGACGAACGAACATTGCAAAAATGGATGACGCTGCCTTAAGTATCAGGCACTATGTCGCAGCTTTATTACCGGCTAATTCCGGCTGTTTCCGGCTTCTATTTGGATGGCTAAGGGAAGCGAAATTGGCGAGTGCGACGGTTGTCGCGTCGAATTAAGCCCAATTTGAACGCTTCGCGAGCCATTTTGCAAGCTTTTAACGTATATTTTCTGGTCTCATTTCTATGTCTGAAAACCACCTGAGCGAACTCCGATTCGACTCCCTGCCACTCGATGAAAGCATTCGGGCCGGTATTCGTGACGCAGGCTTCGAGTTCTGCACCCCGATCCAGGCCACTACCCTGCCGATTGCCCTGAAAGGCCACGACGTTGCCGGACAGGCGCAGACGGGCACGGGCAAAACGGCGGCGTTCCTGATAGCCGCGTATCAGCGCCTCATCAACACGCGATCTGACTCCGGCGAGAAACGTCAGCCACGGCTGTTCGCGCTCGCACCAACGCGTGAGCTTGCCGTCCAGATCGCGAACGATGCCGAGGTTTTAGGCAAGCACACGGGGTTCAAAATTGGCCTCGCGTACGGCGGCACTGATTATGACAAGCAACGCAACATACTCCTGGATGGTGTCGATCTGCTTATCGGCACGCCGGGACGCATCATCGACTACTTCAAGCAGGGTGTGTTCAAACTCGACCAGGTCGAAGTCGCCATTCTCGATGAGGCTGATCGCATGTTCGACCTTGGCTTCATCAAGGATATCCGCTATTTGCTGCGGCGCCTGCCGGACCCCGACAAACGTCTCAATATGCTGTTTTCGGCGACGCTGTCGCAGCGCGTCATGGAACTCGCTTACGAGCACATGAACGAACCCGAGCTGATTCGCATCGAGCCTGACAAGGTCACGGCGCATCATGATTTTCGTGAATATGAAGCGCGAGGCCGAGCGTGTTCAGGACTACCTCGAAGCCAACGGCATCCATGCCAAGGCCATCTCGGGCGACGTGCCGCAGAATAAACGCCTGCGCATGCTGATGGCTTTCCAAAGCGGTGAATTGGCTGTGCTTATCGGTACCGATGTTGCATCACGGGGCTTGCATATCCCGGATGTGCAGTACGTCATCAACTACGACTTGCCGAACGAAGCCGAAGATTACGTACACAGAATAGGCCGCACAGCGCGCGCGGGAGCGGCCGGTGACGCGGTTAGCCTGGGCTGCGAATCCTATGCGATCGGGCTGCCGGCGATAGAAGACTTCATCGGCCACAAGATACCGGTGGCCAACTACAATCCCGACGATTTGCCGGAACTGGTCAAACCGAAACCACGGAAACGGAAACCGTCGAGCCAGCGCGGCAGACCCGGTGGTGGCAGGTCGGGTGGTGGCAGATCGGGTGGCGGCGGGCGACGCGGCCCACCGAGGCGATCGTAGGAGCCCGTTGCCAACGATCGTGCCCTGGGGCCGATCCTACGGCAGCATGTCGGCCACAGCCTCGACGCCTCGAAAGTCCGAACCGTGCTGCAGCGGCCGCGTCGTATCCGGCCGTGTCACGGTGACCAGCATCTCGACGCCAAACTCCTTCGCGCTTGTCAGCACGGACTGACTGTCGTCGACAAACAGCGTCGTCTCAATATCAAATCCAACGTCGTCCTGCAGTGCATGCCAGAACGCCTGGCTTTCTTTCGCGTGGCCATAGTTGTGCGAGCTGAACACGCCGTCGAAGTAATCACCAAGCCCGGTAACCGCGTCTTTCAACGCGAGCGTGTCGGGATGCGAATTGGTTACCAGCAAAACACGCGTGTCCTGCTTCTGAACGGTGCGCAGAAAATCCAGGGCGCCCGGTAGATACCCGATACGATGATTCACATCGTGGTGTAGCTGCATGACATCGATTCCCAGCCGCTCGCACCAGTGATCCAGGCAGTACCATTCCAGATCACCTTGTACAGCGCGATACTGGTCGAACAGGTGATCGCATGCTGCTTCAAACGTCATGCCATTGGCAGCCGCGTAGCGTCGCGGAACCAGGTCTCGCCAAACGTAGTTGTCGAACGCGAGGTCGAGCAAGGTACCGTCCATGTCGAGCATCAAGGTCTCGGTGCGCTGCAACGCGGTTTTTGGATCGATTTTCATTGTTATACTGCGCGCCCCGAAAATTTGCAGGAAGATTGCATGGATCTCAAATCCTTAATCGAACCCATCGTCGCGCTGGCTGAGGATGCCGGCCGGGCGATCCTCGAAGTCTACTCGACCGATTTTGACGTGCAAAGCAAAGCCGACGAATCGCCGTTGACCCAGGCGGATCTCGCATCTCACCATCGGATCGTTGCGGGCCTTCAGCATCTGACGCCTGATTTGCCCATTATCTCCGAAGAATCAGGCCTGCCGGATTTCGAGGAGCGCCGGCAATGGGATCGCTACTGGCTGATCGATCCATTGGACGGCACCAGGGAATTCGTCAATCGAAACGGCGAATTCACGGTGAACATCGCACTGATCGAGAAAAACCGACCGGTATTCGGTGTCGTCTACGTGCCCATTCAAAACAAGACCTATGTTGGCTGCGAGGGCGTCGGCGCACAATTGCGTGACGCTGACGAGGCACCACAGTCGATTCAGGTTGCCGCAAAGAGCCGCGACCCCGTTCGCGTCGTTGGCAGCCGCTCGCACCGCGGTGCGAGCCTTGACGCCTATCTCGCAGCACTCGGGCCGCACGACATGGTGCCGATGGGCAGCTCGCTGAAGTTCTGTGTGATCGCCGAAGGCGGCGCCGATCTGTACCCACGGCTCGGGCCAACGTCGGAATGGGACACGGCAGCGGCGCAGGCCGTCGTCGAGCAAGCCGGGGGCAGTGTCGTAACACTGGACGGAAAAGCAATGACATACAATGCGAAACCCGACATCCTGAACCCGCATTTCTTCGTCATCGGCGCTGCCGACAGAGACTGGTTGGCGCTGTTACGCGACAGCGAGTAGCATGACTCCATGGCGGACAAGATCGACACCGAATCGTTTAAGCAGCTCGAGCGATTGCGCGAGCTGCGCGTCAGTCATCGCGACCTCGACTACCTGATCGACCGCTTGCAGGAAGACCCCATGGTCGATCAACTGCGTATCCGGCGCCTCAAGAAACGCAAATTGCTCTTGAAAGACATGATCACCAACCTCGAGAGCGAGCTGATACCGGATCTGGACGCGTGATTCTGCTCACAAGGTCACTTTTCGCAGTCGCAGCGCGTTACCAATAACCGAAAGCGAGCTCAGGCTCATCGCTGCAGCCGCGATCATCGGGCTTAGCAACAGGCCGAAAAATGGATACAGGATTCCGGCCGCTATAGGCACGCCTGCCGTGTTGTAGGCAAAGGCGAAAAACAGGTTTTGACGGATATTCCGCATAGTCGCCTGGCTCAATGCGCGTGCTTTCGCAACGCCCAGCAAGTCGCCGCGTACCAATGTGACGCTGGCGCTTTCCATCGCCACGTCAGTGCCGGTTCCCATAGCGACGCCAACATCGGCCTGTGCCAGCGCCGGAGCGTCGTTTATCCCGTCCCCGGCCATGGCGACGATCGAACCTTTGGCCTGTAGCTCGCGAACGATGCGATTCTTGTCTTCCGGTGAGACATCGGCGTGTACTTCGTCGATGCCGATGCTTCGGGCTACTGCCTCTGCCGTCGCGGCGCTATCGCCCGTAAGCATCACGACGCGCAAGCCGGCACGATGCAATTTTTCTATCGCTTCCGGCGTCGATTTCTTGATCGGATCCGCAACACCAATCAGCCCCGCGGCCTTGCCGTCCACCGCGACAAACATGACGGTCTGACCTTCCTTCCGGAAAGCCTCCGCGTTCCGTTCCAGTTGGGGGTCGTGGGCGCCGACCGATTTCATCAGTTTTGCATTGCCGACAGCGACCATTTTGCCAGATACCGTCGCCCGCGCGCCCTGTCCGGTGACAGACTCAAAGTTCTCGTGCGCAAGCAGCGACAGCGATCGCTTTTTCGCTGCCGCTACGATCGCTTCCGCCAACGGATGTTCGCTCGCGTTTTCTACCGCTGCAGCCAATGACAGTAACGACTCTTCGCTGAATCCATCGAGCGGATCGATCATGACGAGTTGCGGGCGGCCCTCAGTCAATGTGCCGGTCTTATCAACAACGATAGTGTCCACTTTTTCGAAGGTCTCAAGCGCCTCTGCGTTTTTGATCAGGATTCCGTTTTGCGCGCCTTTCCCCGTTGCCACCATGATCGACATTGGCGTTGCGAGGCCCAATGCGCATGGACAC
>CAMYLB010000313.1 GCA_947259145.1 uncultured Woeseiaceae bacterium | reverse complement strand
TGCCCCAGACCGAGGTGCAGCCCGTGGCGTTCAGGATGCCCATGCTCGAGCGGCCCTTACCCGTAGTGCCTTTCTCGTAGCGCCAGCGCAGATCCTGCAGCCTGGCGACCAGCTCGGTGACAGCTTTAAGCCAGTCGCGGTCGATCGGCTCCGCCTCGTGTGTGCGTTCGACACTCTCGGCGATCCGCGCCAACGTCAGCTCGCCCCCGCTATCGCCGTCGAGCACCGCCGCCATCTCCGCGGCGTCGCCGACATCGATCTCGCCAACCAGCTTGAGCTTGATGTGCTGCTTGAGCTTCGCGATCAGGTTGTCGATCTTGGCCACCTGCGCTTTCACGCGCGGCTGCATCAGCGACTCTACAGTGGCAACGAACAGGTGGACGACTGTTTTCTCGGCGCAACCGAGGCAGGCACCATCGCCGCTGGCGAAGGGTAGGTAGGCGTCCTTGTTCAGCAGGATGGTCTCCAACGCGCCGATGCCTTCCTCGAGGTCATCCACGCGGATGTACTTCTCCGGCGTGTTCGGCAGATCCAGCCAGAAATGAATCGCGCGTCTGCGTGACCGGCACCAGCGCCTCGTCTGTGCAGACCTCCACGCATTCCATGCAGCCTTTGCAGGTGTATGGGTTGACCGTGATGCTGAGCAGGCCACCGCCGCCTGGCTGCTTCTTCTCCGGGGTGGTGAAGTAAGGCCTTGTCAGCGAGAACTGGAAGGTGCCGAGTTCCTCGCGGAAATCGGCAAACTCTTCAGCAAGCTGCTGGCGTTCGCCGGAGCCTTCGGGTGCGGCTTCGATCGTAGCCTCAATCGCCTTCGGGAGGAGGCCGGATACGGATGCGGATTCACCCGCCTTAACGAAGAGCTTGTGCAGCGTCGATTCCATCTTGCGCACGGCGCGCGGCAGCAGTTCGGCCGGTTTACCGTTCTTCTTCATGCGCTTGACTACAGTGTCGAGCACCTGGCCGACATCGTTCACAAGCCCCGGGATCGCCGTGTCGGGGCAGACCGTATAGCAGTCGCCGCAGCCCGTGCATTTCTCGGGTATGAATTCCGGATGCTCGAAGCGAATACCGGTCATGTCACGGAAATGTGACGACACGGCGGGCATCAGGCTCATGCTCATGAACGGATCGGCAGGCACCTGTTCGCCCTGTCCCGAGGCATACATACTGCCCGTCTGGGCCCAGAAGCGGTGAATGTCGGACGACGGCGATTCCGATTCCGGCAGGCGTTTGACCATGACTGGCACAGGCAGCGTGTTGCCGCCAGCCTTCGCGTCGGCGCGTTCCTCGAGGTGCTTGTCCGTAACCTCGGTGATCTCCTCGAAGCCCCGGCGCACGACGCGCATGTTGTCCTCGACGACGCGCGCACCTTTCGAGCCAAACTTGTGCTGCAGCTGGTCGCGGATCGCGTCCAGCAGCTTCTCCTGGCTTAAGCCGTGCTTTTCGAGCAACGGCGACGTCGCGAAAAACGCGCCCTGGAAAGCGATGCCTTGCATACGCAATTGCAGTTCGGGGTCCGTCGCCTCGTCGCGCGCGACCTTGAAAGCGTCGAGGTAGAACACGCGAACATCGTTCTCGACGATCTGCTTGCGGTAACGCATCGGGATCGAGTGCCAGAAATCTTCGGGCGAGCCGGCGTCACTCTGCATTACCAGCACGCCACCCTTCTTGAGGCCGGCCAGCGCGTTGGTATGTCCGAAGACGTTCGGATCAGGCGACAGCACGACGTCGACATAGAAATACTCACAATTGATGCGGATTGGTTCGGGCGCCGCGGACAGGTAGTAGGAAGTTGGCTGGCCCTTCTTCTCCGAGCCATACTTCGGGTTTGCCTTGATGTGGTAGCCGAGCAGGTCGTAAAGCGTCATCGCGAGGTTCTTGCCCGTCGTGATCGCACCCCACCCACCGACCGAGTGCATGCGCACCGTGATCGAATCCTTCGGCATCAGGTTGGGATTTTCGCTGCCGCGCAACGCCAGGTCCTCGACCTTTGGGTACGCGTCCAGCACCTGCTGGTTGTAGACCTCCTGCATCGGCGTCATCATCCCTTTGCGGACGAATTCGATCGACAGGTAGAACAGTCGTTTGTGCTTGCCGTCCGGCAGCATGTTCTCGATCGCGGCGACCACGCCCTCGGGCTGCAGGTCGCGGCTGCCCATGCCGAAGGACCCGGAAAACAGTTCCGGCATATCCTTGAGCTTCTTGTAGCTGTCGAGTTCGGGGTACGGCAGGCTGCCATTTTGGCCGCGGCCGTTCTCGATAGACTTGCTCAAGGTAGCGCGAATTTCACGCATCAGCGGCAGGTCCGACGCCAACGGCTGGTCGGTACGTTCGAGCACGGCGACGCCCTTTCGGCCTTTGAGCACTTTGCTCAGCAGGTCACCCGGGAAAGGACGGAACATCACAAGATTGACGACGCCGACCTTGACGCCGCGTTCTTTGCGCATCCAGTCGGCGACCGCCTCAGCCGTCGGAATAAGGCTGCCCTGGCCGAGGATCAGGTATTCGGCGTCGTCGGTGCGGTAGGTCATGACCCGGTCGTAACGCCGCCCGGTCAGCTTGTAGAAGTCATCGAAGGCCTCTTCCGTTATGGCTTGCACATGGTCGAAGAAATACGGCCGCTGTGCGGCGACGCTCTGCATGTAGGAATCCTGGTTCTGTACCGGCCCCGACGATACGGGGTTGTCCACGTCCCACATTTCCGGGATACGGCGGCGTTTTTCACCGTAGATGATTTTCTGCGCCGGGGTCGGCGTGTCGATGAAGTCGTCGGGCCGGCCGAGGTACTCGGCGATCAGTTCGCGCTCCGGGATCATCAGGGTTTCGATCAGGTGCGTGGTCAGGAAGCCGTCCTGGCCGACGATGCCCGGCGTCAATGCCAGTTCGGCGATCCGGTGTGCCATTATATTGAGGTCGGCCACGCCCTGGGCGTTCTTGGCCATCACCTGGAAAAAGCCGGTGTCGTCAACGCAGTGGTAATCGTCGTGGCCGGCATGCACGTTAAGGGACGCCTTGGTCATGGCCCGGCAGCCGATGTTCAGAACGTAGGTCAGTCGTTTGCCAACGGCAGCGTACAGATTCTCGTGCATGTAGGCGATGCCCTGGCCGGAGGAGAAGTTGGTCGCTCTCAGTCCGGTCATCGACATGCCCGCGGTCACGGACGCGGCCGCGTGCTCGCCTTCGGGCTCTACAAAGATCAATGGCCGGCCGGAGATATTTATATGCCCGGCTGCAGCGGCCTCCGCCCAGTATTCCCCCATCTGTGTGGAAGGTGTGATCGGATAGGCGCCGGCGCCATCGCTGGACTCCCGTTCGCACATGATCGCGGCAGTGTTGCCGTCCATCGCGGCTCGGGTACCGGGATATTTGGGTGTCGGTTGTTTCTGTTTCATGCGGGGGTCCCTAGTTCTAAGTCGCAGTTGCCTTTCGCGCACTGTGGCGAGTAACTTTCCTTGCCGCGCGGCCGGCGACAGGTCCTTTGATCGGGTCGAACCAGACGATCGCGCCGGTCGGACAGCGATCGATCGCCTTTCTTGCGTCATGATTGCGGCTGTAGTCGACGACCGGCAGGTCATCAACCATCGTGATCAGGCCGTCCGGTGCATCGGCGGCACATCTGCCGCACGCATCGCAGCCCACGTCGCAGTCATCGAGTACGGCATCGCCGTGTTCGAGATTCTTACAGGCGACCCATAGGCGATGACTCACGGGATGCAGAGAGAACAGATCCTTGGGGCAGGCGTCGACGCAGTCGCCGCAGGCCGTGCAACGGTCTTCAATGACGACAGGTATGTCGTATTCATTCATCACGATCGCGTCAACGTCGCAAACCAACTCGCAGTCGCCGAGACCGAGACAACCCCAGAAACAGGCTTTGCCGCCGCCGGCGACGAGCGCGGCCCCGCGGCACGAGTTGATGCC
>CAMYLB010000312.1 GCA_947259145.1 uncultured Woeseiaceae bacterium | reverse complement strand
TCGCGTGCTCGCCGGGCAGTATCGGCAACGTCAGCTCACCGCCTTCCGCGCGCAGCGACTGCGAGCGGCCGTCGATTTGCACCGACGTCACTTCAGCGCCATCGGGCAAGCGCAGCACGTGCTGAGCACCGCGCGTGCTGCGGTAGCCAAGTTGGAGCGTCGTATCGCTGGAGCGACTGCCGTGGGTAACCGCCAGGTTGACCGAATCGAATGCCAGGGTCGAGCCCTCCGCAGCCTCGGGTCGTGCCGCGACCAGCGTCAATTGTTCGCCAACCCTGGGGTTGAATTCGGCGACGCGGATATCGCTGACGTCGCCTCCGGTATCACTTTCAGGCAAGCCTTCGAACTCGGCGTTCCAGATATTGCCGACCGCGAAGCGCCATACCTCGTTCCAGGCCGCGCCGTCTTCGGCGGTCAGGGTCAGCGGCGAGGTGCGCGGCAGATTCGATGTCCAGCTGATCGATTGTTGCTGTGGATTCATCGACACGAGTACGCGGTTATTATCGACCGTGAATTCACCGCTAATAATTTTCTCGCCGTTAATCAGCGGCACATCCAGCGTCAATGCGCCTTGCACCGGCGCCACGCGATAGACGGTTGTCCTTACGCGCCAGTCGAGATCGAGTTCGACGGTCCGTTCGATTCGCGCGAATGCCGGAAAGCGACTACTTTCCCAACGCACGGTTTCATCTCCACCCGCATTAGTCTGCAGGCGGGTCAACTGCAATGATCCGGACAGAAGCCGGCGGTCCTTGATGCCGGCGACAAACCAGCCGTCGCTGTCAACCTTGATCACGCGTGGCGGTGACTGGAATGCGATTTCAAGACTGTCGACGGCCGGAACAGGACCGCGCAGCGTCACCGAGTGGCGTCCTGCCCCAACCTGCAGCCACAGAGAATTATCGTTGCCGCGAAGGACGCGTGCATTTGCTGTACCGTCGAGCAAGACCACCTGCGGCTGCCAGCCGTCCGCAGAACCTGGCAGAGGCAACGCGATATCTTCCATCGCGTGAATTCCCAGACGCATGCTGATGGCATCGGCACCGACGTCTACATCGGCAGATACAACTTCCGCGCAGCGCGGCACGCAGTCGGGCGGCTCGGTCAGGCGTTGCTCCAGCTGCTTCAACAGGTTCGCGTCCGGGATTTGTGCCTCGGCAGTCGGGCTGAGCACCATCGTCGAGGCAAGCATTGCGACAGCCAGCACACCGGCAGCCTGGTTCCGCCCCAATGCGAATCCGCCGGGCAAAGCCCAGCGCTTGTTCAGTATTTCGGCGGCCAGCGCCGCAGCGAACAGTAATAGCAAAGCAACTTCAATGACGCGCAGCGTGCTGACCAACCAGCTCGGTAACACAACGAGACGCATGGTTTGCCCTGCGTCGACCGGACCACTCCAGCCAAGCGCGTAGGTATTCCACTTCCACGAAGGAATGCCGGGTCCGGCCTGCACGATCGCATTTGGCGCGTAGCGCACGAAATCAAGGGCTTTCGAGCCCGTCACCATGATTTCGTCCAGCGTGTCGCCTTCTGCCCTGAGACCTTCGCTTTTCAGCTCACTGGCCCTGCGTTCCCGCATAGGCGTCGGCTGTTCGGCAGGCATTGACGCGGGTGTGACCTCATGGTCGTACAACTGGTACTGGTTATACTGCGGCTCGAGCTGCGGGTAGATGGCAATGCGCAGCTGGTTCGCGACAAAAGGCACCAGCGCAAGAACCAGTGCCACGGCACTGAGCAACTGGTATCCGGAAACGATCTGACGCAAGCGGCCAACAGGCGCAACACGCATCAGTGCGATGGCAATCAGCAGGTTCACCCATAGCCAGCTTGGTGCATACGGCTCGTGAAAACTGAGCACGAGCGCCAGCAGCGCGACAATTCCGGAACCGCGACCGAGCAGGCGCCACACGGCGATCGTGATAATCAGCACCAGGAAGAAATCGAGCAACTGCCACTGGCTCAACCAGCTGCCGTGAGCGTTATCGACACCGGGCGCGACGATCAGCTTGTTCCCCGGCGGCAAATTCAGCGTGGCCTGAACATCGGTGAAACGCGTGTCCCATCCGGTAGCGGGCATCGACCCACGCGCGTTCGTGTGCCCCAACGTGGCCAGGCCGACGTTGGTTTGCCGCAGCTCAACACCGGTCTGGCCCTCATCCGGACCTCTCGTGATGAGCAGATCCCGCGCATTTTCAGTTGCGCTTAGCAACGCGTACGGCGGCTCCATATCAAGCCGCCAATCCGTGCGCATGCGCCCTCCGATGCGGTCCTTGACCACGAAGCCGTCACCGTCGAAATCGAGCCAGATTGTCCGTTGAAGAGACAGCTCATTCATCGCCGACACGACGCCACGACTGCGCTCCGTGATGGCAAATGTGGCGCCCGGATCGACACGAAAGGCCGGATAATTCTGCCAGTTTCCGGGCACTTGCACTTGCCGTGGATCGACCGGCGGCAGGCCTTCGGCCACCGTCACGCGCAATCTGTCATTGGACTGGTAGCTCCATATTTCCGACGCCGGCAGGTTCGCGCCCGCGCCCTGCCGCACGATGCTGTTCAGAGCGCCGGGCCCGCGAGCATTCAGGTAGATCGTCCAGCGCCCTGGCCGAACCTGGAGCCGCAGGTTGCCGTCGGCTTCGAGCTTTGCGGGCAGCGGACTGTGAATACTCAAGGGCACAAAATCACCCGGAAGAATCGGGCCAAACAGCTCTTCGCGCACGCTACCCGATACGTCGATCTGTAATTGCGTTATGAGGTGCGTCGGCACGTCATCCACAACCAGCCGGTGAACCTCGGTACGAACTGAATCGACAACGCGCGTATCGCGTTTTCGCTCGCCCAGGAAAATGCCATTGCGATCGAATTCAGGTCGTTCGACCTTGCGGCCATCGACGTCAAGTGCAACAAGTCCGCTTTCGGGGGGCAAGCGAAGTACTCCCGGACGCTCATCCCACTCGAGGCGACCCGCAACGCGGTAGGTGCCCGGCGCGAGCAGTACACTCGGAACATTATTCCGTGCAATAACTTCTACGGATCGATCATTGACCGTAACCGCGTCAGGCCAGTAGTCCACACTGCCGGGTAACGAGAGCCATTGTTCCTGCGCATAAACGGTCCACTGCTGGGTAAACTCTGCGCCCGACGCTACGACCGACAGCTGCAGCTGCCCGGGCCAGGCACAAACAAAATCCTGGCGCTCGGCGGCCTTACGATTGAAATAGAAAGGACAGTCGCGGTATTCCTTGTCCTTGAGAACCCATTTCTGCCAGCCCTGCAGGTCTGCCGGCACATAGTCCTGAGCCGCTGTGGCAGCCGTCAGGAATAACAGGGGTAATACGAACAGCCTTAGCATCGACTTCATGAGGTTTTTCTCCGGCGCAGCTGTAGACGACACTATACGCCAACGCAAGCTCCGTGGAATCGGGGTTAGGAATCAATAATGCGGCGGCCTTTCGTCCCCTGAATCAGCCGCCGGCATGGCGTCCGACAGCGAGCGGATTCTGGCAATCAATGACTTGCAAAGCTCGTCCAGCTGCATGATTTTCGACTGTTGTCCGGTCACCACATCATTGAGTTCGTTCAGCAGCTGATCCTGATGAGCCAGCCGGCTCTCAAGATCGATGAAACGTTCCTCGCTCATGCACTTCCCCTGTTTGCTTTTTGCGTTTCGAGCTAGGATACACGCCTAACTCATTCAGGACCTGACATGTCACTACTTCGTTTCGACGGAATCGGACTGGAATTCGGTGAGCAGGTAATTCTGCGCGACGCCGATTTCTCGATCGAGCCTGGTGAACGAATATGCCTGATCGGTCGTAACGGGGCCGGCAAGTCAACGACGTTAAAGCTCATCATGAAAACGCTCGAAGCGGATCGTGGCGAGATTACGGCAAGATCAGACCTGATCGTCAGTCAGCTGGAGCAGACCTTGCCCGAAGCAATGGACATGCCGGTAACTGATGTCATTCGTTCAGGGCTCACCCAGATCGAATGTCTACTTGTCGAATACGAGACCCGATCGAAACTCGAGCTTGATAAACACGGCCTGCGTGAGCTCGAAGCGCTGCACGCAAAGATCGACACGCACGACGGCTGGCACCTGGACCAGCGCGTCGAAACGACGATGACCGAGTTGAATCTGCCGGCCGACAAATCAATGCACGAGCTCTCCGGCGGCTGGCGACGCCGCGTCGCACTTGCCAAGGCACTGGTACAGAAACCCGATCTGTTGCTGCTCGATGAGCCGACGAATCATCTCGATATTGCGACGATCAAGTGGCTGGAGGATCGCATCTACGGCTATCCCGGCGCCGTTCTGTTCATCACTCACGACCGCGCTTTCCTGCAGCGCCTTGCCACGCGAATCGTTGAAATAGACCGAGGCAAGCTGACGAGTTGGCCGGGCGATTACAACAATTTCCTGAATCGCAAAGAGAAAGTACTGGAAGACGAGGCAACGGCCGACGCTCGATTCGACAAAAAACTCGAGCAGGAAGAAGTGTGGATACGACAGGGAATCAAGGCGCGACGCACGCGCAACGAAGGCCGGGTCCGAACACTGCAGAAGATGCGCGCGGAACGCGAGAGTCGCATCGCGAAGGAAAATACGGCGCGTATACATATCGAGGAGGCGGAACAGTCGGGGCGAAAGGTCATTCGTGCACGAAATATCAGCTACAGCTATGGCGATGAACAGGTCATCCGCGACTTTTCCATAAAGATCATGCGTGGTGATCGTATCGGCCTGATCGGCAACAACGGGGTTGGCAAAACGACCCTGTTACGGTTGCTGATCGGAGAGCTGGAACCCCAAACCGGGACGGTGAAGCAGGGCACGAACCTGGAGATCGGCTATTTCGACCAGCTTCGCGAGACCCTGGACCTGGAGAAATCGGTCGCCTACAACGTCGGCGAGGGCCGTACCTATATCAGCCTTAACGGCAAGGAACGCCACATCGTCGGATACCTCAAGGGCTTCCTGTTCACGCCGAAGCGGTCGATGACGCCCATCAAGTCCCTCTCAGGTGGCGAGCGAAACAGGGTCATCCTCGCGAAACTCTTTACTCGCCCCGCGAATCTTCTGATCCTCGATGAGCCGACGAATGATCTGGATATTGAAACGCTGGAAGTACTGGAGCAAAGGCTCTGCGAATACACCGGCACACTGATCGTAGTCAGCCATGATCGTCAATTTCTCGACAACGTTGTCACGAGTACGGTCGTCTTCGAGGATGATGGCATCATCCAGGAATACGTCGGCGGCTACAGCGACTGGGTGCGCCAGGGCCACACACTCGCCGAGACAGACAGCCTATTGGTCGCCGAGCAAAAAAAACGTGCAACGGCTGAGCGACGCAAGAGCAAAAAGCCGTCAAAGCTCAGTTACAAGGATCAACGGGAACTCGACCAGCTACCGGCCGAGATCCAGGTGATCGAGCAAAGCATTGCCGAACTGCAGCGGGTCGTCGCCACACCCGACTTCTACACTCAGGACAATGCGCTCGTACAACAGAAGCTAAGGGAACTCGACGAGGCCGAGTCGCGCCTGGAGCAGCGCGTCGGACGGTGGGGCGAGCTCGAAACTATGAAAGAGTCGCTGCAGTCACATTAATGGATGACTGCAGCGGCCGAACACTTATAGCAGCTGCAGGATAATCGCGACCTGGCATACCCAACCGGCGGCGAACGCGAGCGTTCTGACCCAGGGAATGGCCATCGTGTAGGAAAGCAGGTGCACGACGCGTGCCCAAAAGTAGACGTTGCACGCCGTCACTGTGATTTCATTGCTTATGCCGGCTGCATTTGCGATCAGCACAAGGGCTGCAAATACTACGAGATTCTCGACGGCATTGTAGTGAGCCGCTTTCATCTTGGCTGCCCAGCCCGACAGGGGTTTAGGCTCGTCGGGGTACCCGACAGCATCTATCAAGCCGCGAACCAAAACTGCGTTGATTATGTATGGCATCCACATGACCGCATTAAGAGTCACGACCCAGGTTAAGCTGGTTAGTTCGCTCGTCATTTCGACTTCTCCCTCGTTTTATAGCATGCGCAATTTTTCTTGCGTGCGCTTCGCCAGGATCAGTCTCCTGACATCGTCTGTGCAAAATATCGATCAAACGCTCGATGCACTATCTCGGGCGCAATCCCCATCGATTCAACAGTCTTGTTGAACTGCTCCATTTCAGAAATATTACGGCGCCCATCCGCGGCGACAACTTTCAGCGCCATGTACGCGATGTCTTCTTTATCACCGTCCGATAATGTGGGTGCGAGGTCCATTAGCAAATCGACGAGCGTCGGTTTGTCGGCCATTTCCGACATTGCACGCGTGATGAGTTCCAGCGACGCCGCGCCTTTGAGTCGAAAATGATCCTCGATCAGGTCAATGATCTGCGACGACTCTTCGGGTTCGATTTTTCCACTGCCACGGGCGATATGAATCAACAGCGCAGCAACCAGAAACTGTGAGTCGTAGGTCTCCGTACCTTCCGAAGTTTCAACAATCAACTTTGTGCCCTTCAGCGTCGAACCTAGAATTTCGCTAGTCATAACGATCTCATTTTGTCGCGTAATGCTTTCGCATGTATTTGACCGAGCCGACAATCAAGCGCTTTAACACTTGCTCGTCGACGTCGGAAAGGCGCCTTATGTAAAGACACGACTTGCCGGTCTTGTATTTACCCAGCTTGCTCATGAGGGATTCAAAATGCTTGAAGCCCGGTATGACATACAAGGTCAACGCCTGTTTGCGCGGTGAAAAACCTGCAATCATGAAGTCACCTTCACGGCCGCTCTCATACTTGTAATGATACTCCCCAAAACCGACGATATTTGCGCCCCACATCCTGGCGCGTGATCCCGTCGCTTCGCGCATCATGGCCGCCACTTTCCTGGCGTCGCGGCGCATCTGCTCGTCCTCAATGCCTTTAATGAAGGCAGTGACACTGACTTTGGTAGGCTTTGTTTTATTTCCGGCCATGTACCTGCTCTTAGTGCGAGGTCCCGAACAGACGGTCTCCGGCATCACCCAGTCCCGGCACGATGTACTTCTTTTCGTTCAGTTTTTCGTCGATGGCGGCGGCGTAAATAAGCACGTCCGGGTGTGCTTTCTCGACCAGCTCAATCCCTTCCGGACAGGTCACAATGCATATGACGATAATGTTATCCGCGCCCTCGTCCTTCAGCCTGTCGATCGCTGCAGCCGTTGATCCTCCGGTTGCCAGCATCGGGTCAATGACAATGCAGGTCCCACCCCTGATCTGTGCCGGATAGCGTTCGTAGTAGCTAACGGGTAGCTTCGTCTTTTCGTCACGATACATCCCAACGAAACCGACCCTTGCCGTCGGAACAAGTTCGAGAATGCCCTCGAGCATTCCGACCCCGGCCCGCAAAATGGGTATTACGACAATATTCGTGTCGATCTTGCGACAAGTCGCTTCGGCGACAGGTGTTTGTACAGTCACCTTTTTCGTCTTGATGTTTTTCAGCGCTTCGTAACAAATAAACTTGGTTAACTCTTTCGCAAGTTCGCGAAAGCGCTTGTGCCCGGTATCGACATTGCGAATAACCGCAAGTTTGTGCTGCACGCAAGGGTGATCGATCAACACGGCCATGTCTTATGCTCCAGTCTTATTATCGGTGATTTCCGCCCACATGGCGTATTCCGTGCCAGCCGGATCAACAAAATGAAATCGGCGGCCGCCCGGGAAGGGGTAAATTTCCTGGCTGATGGTGCCGCCGAGATCCTTCACTCTCTCGACATCTCGCTCGAGGTCGTCGCTGAAAAATACGAGCAGCACACCCGTCGATGGAGCGGGCTCCGCAGAATGACGAAAGCCACCGTTAAGGCGACCATCGTTGAAGCTCATATACTCGTCGCCCCATTCCTGAAACGACCAGCCGAATAACGACGTAAAGAACTCTCGCGTTTTCTTTAGATCGGTAACAGGAATTTCGACGTAATCAATTCTGTTCTCTGCTCTCAAAATTGCCTCCAGAAGCCGGCATGGCTATTTGAGCCTCAACAGAGGCCGCTCGGCATCAACAAACACGGTACCAAACTCACCCCTGATTTCGTAATGAGCATCGGATAGCCGACGCAGGTCCGTCAGCGCCCCATGGCCCAAATTACTTGCAATATCAACAAGTTCACCCTCTGATCCGCTGTCCGAGCGCAGCGACGCACAGACAGGAAACTCGATATATGCCGGGCGAATACAGACCTTTTCGGCCGGCCGCGGCTTCTCGTAAAACGCATGTTCCGGCATCAGATAGAGATCGATGTCGATGATCAACGTGTCGGCTTCGACATGCCATGACAGTACGAACGAACGTGTCAGGTCGACCGCGGCAAACTCACGTAGCTGCCGCCATTCGAAGATTTCGTCACCGTCACTCATCAACTATCCAAACGTTTTCCCAACCCAATCACCAATATAGTGAGAGAAAATCACGACCAGCATCGCAATGCCAACATGCTCCGCAATAATAGCGAACGGTGACTCCCCCTGTGAGCGTGCCAGAAAATAGCTCAGTACGACGATGACAAGCATTGCCCATATGACCGAGACCAAAACCGCCGTCGCTAGCGGCAGCAGCAATAGCGGCACCGCAAAACTGATTGAGAATACGAACTTCGTAATAAACGTCACTATGGTCGCCGACCAGACGTGACCGTGCGTCGTCCTCGGATCGGCCTCCTCAGCCAGGTGAATACCGAGCGCATCGGACATCGCGTCGGCAACGGCGATAACAAGAATGCCGCCGAGGACTGCTGTCACGGACTTCGTGCCGGAATTGAGACCGACGATGAGGCCAATTGTCGTAGCCCGGTCAGTCCAGACTCATGCTGTACAGGCTGATTTCGTTTTCCTCGCCCGGCATTGTAATGCCTCTTTCGAAGCTCATGCCAAGTTTTTCAATCAAGCCGATTGACGCCAGATTTTCAGGAGACACGATCGCCGTCAGGCGCCGGAGACCCAGATCGTCACGCGCGTGGGCAAGAACTGCATGTGCTGCCTCGGCAGCGAATCCCTTGCCGCAATAATCCGGCAGTGTGGTGAAACCGATGTCCGCATCATCCAGATTATCGCGTCGAAACAGACCGCAGATACCGATCTGTGCGCGGTCCACTTTGAGCGACATGCTGTAAGGGCCATACCCATAGTCGTCGTATAATTTGAATGCACCTTCTTTCAGAGCGGTCTCTGCTTCTTCAATCGTGCGTATGCCGCGATCACCGACATGACGTATGAATGCAGGATCGTTCCAGACGGCCAGCATCAGGCCGGCATCCTGCAGCGTCACGCGTCGTAGCACAAGCCGCTCGGTCTCCAGCTGCCAATGTGTTTTTCCACTCATGCTCATAATAATTCGGCGCTTATCCTGGTCCGGACCGCAAGTCATCGCGAACATAACGGGCTGCATTAAAGTAAAGGCCGGCACCGACGAACGCGGCGAGCGCCGTACTCATGATCGCCCAACGTATCGAATCAACACCGAGCGACGGCGCCAGCGCGTCGCTGATCGCGCCTACTGTCAGCGGGCCAAGCCCCAGCCCGATGATGTTCAACACGAAGAACAACACCGACGAAGATAACGCGCGATAACGCGGCCCGACGAGTGCATGCGCCATCGCAATCGTCGGCCCCAGGAACATCGCCTGGCAAAGGGCCACAAAAACATAGATGCTCCACATCACGTACTGCTGGCCGCTCAGCATCATCGGCAAAAGCAGCAGCCCGGCGCAAAGGGTGCTGATAGCCGGCACCCAGTAAGACCAGCGGTAATCCCGTTTGCCAAGGTGGTCACTCAGGTGTCCACCCGCGTACGCACCCGCCGCTCCCGCGAATCCGGCGATCAACGCGAGCCAGGTGCCCACCAGGCCCACGGGGACGTCATATATCCGAATGGCGAAAGATGGCATGAAATTTAAGGCACCGTAGCCAAGAAACGCATTGAATCCGGAGCCGAAAGCCGCGTAACGAAAGCTGCGCAGCGCCCATAGTCGTTTCAGGTCGACAACCAAATGACTCTCGGGAACGTCGGTATGATCACCCTCGTCCATCTGGCCACGCAGCGGCTCTCGCAACGTGAGCTTTACGACAACAGCCATCAGGATTCCGGGCAGGCCCACGACCAGAAATGCGACACGCCAACCGAAAAACTGGTTGACCCATCCGCCCAGCAGGAATCCGATGAGAATGCCGATGTAGATTCCGATGGAATACACCGAAAGTGCCCGGCCGCGTTCTCCATGCGGGAAATAATCTGAAATTATGGAATGAGACGGCGGGCTTGCACCGGCCTCGCCCACGCCGACTCCGATTCTTGCCGCCAGCAGCTGCGAAAAGTTTCCTGTCAGGCCGCTGAGCGCAGTCATCCCGCTCCAAACGGCTATCGACAGCGATACGATGTTGACTCGATTGTATCGATCCGCCCAACGCGCGATCGGAATCCCACAAATGACGTAGAAGACCGCGAACGTAAACCCGGATAACAAGCCGAGCTGCTTGTCACTGAGGCCGAGCTCCGCCTTGATCGACTCCTGCAGAATGACAAGAATCTGTCGATCAATGAAGTTGAAGATGTACACAACCATCAGTAACAGCAGCACGTAATTGCGGTAGCTCTTGGAAGTCTGCACTGTTTTCCTTTTATCGATGGTCGCCGGCAATCGCCATACTAGACGCGCGTGCAATCGGCAGCGATTGAGCTGCAATCAGTCGGCTTTAGGTATTCATTGCTCTGGCCAACTTTTTTTTCGCGGCCGTCAGGACGCTCTTTGATGTGCCGCCGGCCTTTTCCGCGCTTCGGTACTCGCTTAGAGCCGCTGCCACATCAGTTCCTTGCAGCCATTCGGTAATCGTCGGAACCTGGTTCGCATTATCACTGACAATAGCCTTGCCGTTGCCGTCGAGAATCGTAATTCGATGCTTGCAGAAGTTCCCGAACTGGCCGGCCGGACAGGTGCACAGCGCCGTCAGGCTGTCACCGTCTTTGATAAACGTCACCTCGTAGGGATCCGCGGCCGAGCCTTTAACCAGGAAAGAGAGTTCGTTCATTGCATCTCTGCCGCTTGTGACAGCCGGAAGAAAAAGTACGGCATAACTGCAAGCCAAACGAGGAACAATACCCAAACCCGGCCCTGAAAGAGCTTGTAGTCCGCAAAAAGTCGGCTGAAAGAATGACCGGCCACAAAATGCCCAAACCCGAACTCAAACAATATTGTCATGACAAACCAGAGTAGTCCGATGGTCCAGGCCTGATTCGCCGTCTCGAGCGGCCACGCGCGGTGAAACAGCCAGACGACAATGCCCGTGAAAACGATGGCGGTCATCGTTGAAATCTGATGCGCCGCGAGATCCGATACACTTTTCCCATATGTGCCCTCACGGAGTACGCCGTTAATGATCGCGACAACGGCAAGCAGGAACCAGCAAAGTGCGTATTTGACATACACCGTTCAGTACACAAGCGGCCTGAATTCGTTATTCGGTCCGGGCGTCAGATAAACAATCTGGCACGGTTCGAGGATATCGACCCGGTGCCAGACTCCTTTTGGCACAACCAGGCCGTCGCCCGGCTGCATTTCGATGTCATCGTCATCAGTATTGAGAAAAACGACCCTGGCCCGGCCAGCAATCAAATATAGAACCTCGTCGCCGTCGGGATGCATCTCGCCGCCATGAGGAGAGTTCTCGGACATTGTGGCGACACCAAAAGTAACTCCATCAACGGGAACCGGAGGGTCAGGCCTCTCTGGAATCTTCGCGGCGAGCAAGTCGCGGCCAAGCCCGATTGTGTGCGTGCGGGGATTGAATTTCGTCGGGCGGGTCACTTTATTCGAAACGCCCAGACTGCCAAAACACCCGGTACGATCAAACCAACCCAGGAAACCAGCATCGGAACCGCGAATTCATCGACCTTGACCGACATGCCGTACACGATTCGCAGCAAGTGAGCCAAGGCAACCAGAGCAAAGAGCGTGCCTGAAACAATGCAGTATTCTTTATGACCCATAACCCTTCTCCCACGGAGTAACGGCCCTCTGTCGTATTGAGTATAGCAGCGTATTTTTAAGCGTCTTCTTTGGCGCCATTGTTCTTGAAATATTTGCGATACGCAAAGCCGGCGCCTTTAAGAAACAGCTGCACGAGCCCGGCGAAAGCCACAGCATAGAAGAATGTCGGTATCAGCCAGCTAATCGCGGTGTCGAAAACAAAGCCCCAGTTCGTTCCATCGTCACCGCGGAATATTTAAATCCCCATTCGAACGAGCACGTCGATGACTTCGCGCATGAAGCGTTCGATGGTCGGGTGTTCCGTTGCGAAGTTGGATTCCAGTTCCCTGGCTTTCTCTAGAACAGAATCGGTTTCCGCACGGTGCCCTTCAGGGTCCAGCAGGTCATCGATATCGGTATCCAGCTCCCGCACGGCGGCGAGCGTATCGTCGTCCAGCTCCGTCTTTTGAATTTCGTTCTGCAGCTTAGCCAGTAACTCTCGAATGTCTTTGTTGCTCATGGTCCCGCCTATCCCAGCTTTCGAATTCCTATCGCATCGCGAATTTCTGCCATGTATGGCACGGCAACTTCGCGTGCTCGTTGCGCCCCCTTCACGAGCTCCGCCTCAACAGTCGCCGGATCGGCAATCAGTCGCTCGTATTCGTCTCGGGCGGGCTTGATATGGTCGTTGATGTACTCAAACAATTTCTGTTTCATCTCTCCCCAGGCGATTCCCTCCGCATAGAGCTTCTCGACGTCTGCCGTTTCCCCGGGGGTCGCGAACGCTTTGTAGATGTCGAAGATAGTGCTGTCCTCAGTATCCTTCGGCTCGCCGGGCTCAAGACTGTTGGTCTTGATTTTCATAATGAGTTTTCTCAGCGGTTTCTCCGCCGCGAACAGGGGAATCGTATTGTTGTAGCTCTTGCTCATCTTGCGGCCGTCAAGTCCCGCGAGTACCGCCGTGTGATCATCGATGACCGGCTCCGGCAGCACGAATATGTCACCGTAATGATGATTAAATCGCTGTGCCATGTCGCGCGCCATTTCCACATGCTGTTTCTGGTCTTTCCCGACCGGAACCTTGGTCGACTTGAACATTAAAATGTCTGCCGCCATCAGAATCGGGTAGCTGTACAGGGCCATGGTGATGCCCTTGTCAGGATCCTTGTTGCCACTCTCGACGTTCGCCTGCACCGCCGCTTTGTAGGAATGGGCCCGGTTCATCAGGCCCTTGGCCGTCATGCTCGTCAGTACCCAGGTCAGCTCAGTTATCTCCGGAATATCGGATTGCCGGTAAAACGTCGCATGCTCTGTATCAAGGCCCAGTGCCATCCATGCCGCCGCGATTTCGAGCGTTGATTTGCTTATCTGGTCCGGGTCGCCGCTTTTCGCGAGCGCGTGAAAGTCGGCAAGAAAATAGTAGTTCTTCTTTTGCGGGTCTTTGCTCGCCGCAATCCCTGGCCGAATCGCGCCCACGTAGTTACCTATATGCGGCGTTCCCGTGGTGGTAATCCCTGTGAGGTAAATCTCCTGCGTCATGCTCTAGTATCCTGCCGCCTGGCCGTCTTTGCGCACTTCGGACGCGCCATAATACACGCCCTGCGCCTGATCCCACATGATCGCCTGGTATCCGCCGAAACTGCCATCGCTCGAACCCAGCATATGCCCGAGCGACTCCAGCGCCTCACGCGTTGTTGCGTCAAAAGTACTCTCCATATGGACGATGCCGCCATCGGTCATCATTGTGCCCGTCGGTTCAGACGACCCGGTGTGATTAATTCGGGCAGCGTCCCCGGCTTCCTGCAGGTTCATGCCGAAATCGATCATGTTCACGATGACCTGCGCATGCCCCTGCGGCTGCATCGCGCCGCCCATTAAACCAAAACTAATCAATGGCTTGCCGTCCTTCATCACGAATGCCGGGATGATCGTATGGAACGGGCGCTTGCCGCCTTCGACGACGTTCGCGTGGCCTTCTTCAAGCGCGAAGAGCTCCGCTCGATCCTGCAGGACGAAGCCAAGCTCTCCCGGCGTCATTCCGGACCCCATGCCGCGGTAATTGCTTTGAATAAGCGACACCATGTTGCCGTCACTGTCGGCGACCGTCAGGTAAATCGTGTCGCCATCATCGAGCCTGGCGTCTCCAGCCGGCAACCGTTTCGACGCCTGTGTCGGTGAAATAAGCTTGCGGCGCTCGTTCGCATAGTCTTTGGAAATCAGTCGTGCGACTGGCACGTCGACGAAGTCCATGTCGGCGTAGTACCTGGCGCGATCCTCGAACGCCAGCTTCTTGGCTTCAACCAGCGTGTGCAAATACTCGGCACTGCCGAAGCCCATGGCTGCGATGTCGAAGCCCTCGAGAATATTCAGGATCTGCAGCGCGGCGATGCCCTGGCCGTTCGGCGGCAGCTCGTAAACGTCCCAGCCACGGTAGTTTGTCGAAACCGGCGTGACCCATTCCGACTCATGCGCCGCCAAGTCATCGTAATTGAGCAAGCCGCCCTGCTCTGCCATGTAGGCGTCGATCTTTCTCGCAATATTGCCTTTGTAGAATTCGTCTCTGCCCTTTTCGGCAATTGCCTCATAGGTTTTCGCCAGTCGCGGGTTTCGGAACATCTCGCCCTTCTGCGGCATTCTGCCATTGGGCATGTAGGTGTCAGCGAATCCCGGAAATTTGCCGATGCGATCGACGCTTCGCGACAGATAGTACGCAATGACTTCTGACACTGGAAAGCCGTCACGCGCATATTGGATAGCTGGCGCCAGGATGTCTCGCATCGGCAAGCGTCCATAGCGTCCATGCAGTTCAAACCATCCGTCCACAGCCCCCGGCACGCTCACGGGTAATGGGCCGAACGGCGGGATCTTGTCGATGCCGCGCTTCCGGAAATACTCGAGCGTCATCGCTTTCGGTGCTCGTCCCGATGCGTTCAATCCGGTGAGCTCTTTTTTTTCAGCGTCCCAGACGATGGCAAACAGGTCCCCGCCAATACCGCATCCCGTTGGCTCCATGAGACCCAGCGCGGCATTGGCCGCGATGGCCGCATCAACCGCACTGCCTCCCGCTTTCAATATGTCTAGCGCAATCTGCGTCACGAGCGGCTGACTGGTCGCCGCCATACCGTGGGGAGCAATAACCTCGGAGCGTGAAGCAAGCGCACGACCCGTAACCCGATCGTATCCGGGCTCAGCTGCCAAAGCGGGTATCCCGTAAACCAACAGTGCAATGCATATCGACCATGAAACTCTTTTCATCCTGTACTCCGTTCCGCGCGGACCGCGGCCCCGCTTGCCGGGGGGGGCACCAATGATGGCACTCGCCGACAGCGCCAGCAACAGGGTATGATCATCCCCATGAAAAGCGACTATACCGACAATAATCCATCACTCGGCGCTTTATACTCAGGCCATCTCCAGGCCATTACTGCACGCCACGATCACGCCCTTGAAAAGGCGGGTGCAAGCCATGCCGTTATATATTCGGGAAACCCGAAAGTCGCATTCCTCGACGACAGCTACTACCCCTATAGAGCCAATCCGCACTTCGTCAGCTGGGCACCGCTGACGAACCTGCCATTCTCCTACATTGTCTACACGCCCGGCGAGAAGCCGGTTCTTCTTTATTTCCAACCTCACGACTACTGGCACGTCGTGCCCGGTGCGCCGGAGGGCTACTGGACAGGACATTTCGACATACGCATCGTGAATGCTATCGAGGACGTTGCCAGGCACCTGCCAGAACAGCGTGAGAAGTGTATTGTCATCGGCGAAATAGAAGACGAGACGCTCGCCTTTGGCATAGAGCGCATCAACCCCAATACGGCCATCAACGTTCTGCATTACGCCCGTAGCACGAAGACGGACTACGAGCTGGAGATCATGCGACTCGCCTCATATCGTGGCGTAATGGGGCATCGTGCGGCAGAGGCAGCGTTTCGCGCAGGTCTTACGGAGCTCGAGATTCACCGCGCCTACTGTGAGGCTGTCAGTCACACGGACCCCGAGTTGCCCTACGGCAACATTGTGGCGCTCAACGCGCACGGTGCCGTGTTGCACTACACCGATCTCGATCGCACCAAACCGGATACCCGCCACTCATTCCTGATTGATGCCGGCGCACAGGTGCACGGCTACGCCTCGGACATCACGCGCACCTATTCCTTTGGTGATACGCGTTTTCAGGACCTGATTGACCGCATGGATGTCATGCAACGGGATATTGTTAACAAGGTCGAAGTCGGCGTCGACTATCGCGATTTGCATATCAACACACACAAGATGCTGGCCGAGGTTCTCATGGACGCCGAACTCGCGACCGGCGACCCTGACACACTGCTCGAAACCGGTGTGACGTCGGCGTTTTTTCCGCATGGGCTCGGTCATCTTCTTGGCATTCAGGTTCACGATGTCGCCGGCTTCATGGAAAATGAGTCGGGTACAACAATTGATCCACCCAGCGGCCATCCGTTTCTCAGGCTGACGCGCGTGCTCGAAGAAAATATGGTGCTGACCATCGAGCCGGGTCTTTATGTCATCGACATGCTGCTCGAGAAGCTGAGCGGCACACCGGCTGAGAAGCTCGTTAACTGGGACACGGTTGACTGGCTGCGGCCCTTCGGCGGCATCCGCATCGAGGACGATGTGCGGGTATTGGTCAATTCTCGGGAGAATCTGACTCGCGACGCCTTCGCTGCTGCTTCATGACGGATCATTACTAACGATCCATGCCCTGAATTGGCGCGAATCATGCCTGCGATATTTATTCGATAAAGCTCAAATCCAAGCCGCGCCTAGCTTTCAGGGCTAGCCGCCAATCCAGCGGCGTTGGCACGAATCATGCAATTTTTAGTGAAGCATGGGCATCGCAAATCGCAACATATCGCTGCGCGCAATGCGGGTCTTTTGTATCGCCGCAGAACGGGAGAGCTTTCGTGAAGCCGCAGAAATGCTGTTTCTTACGTCGTCGGCCGTTAGCCACAAAATCAAGCAACTGGAAATCGACCTTGGAATCAAGCTATTCGAGCGCACCCCGCGCTCGCTGCACCTAACTGCAGCCGGCACCGCGCTCTACGACGACATCTGTCTTTTGATTGCCGAATTCGATTCGGTCATTACTAAACACAAGAAAACGCAGCGATCACGGTCGCTGCGTATTTCTGTACAGCCGTTTTTTGCAAGTGAACTGTTTGTACCCCGGCTACCAGAATTCGTTGCACAGCACCCTGATATAGACATCAGCATAGATACCAGCGATGAATCACCCGAGAAACATCCGGGTACTGCCGATGTGTCCATTCGAATATTCAAGACCCCACCCGGCGCGCTCGCATGCGATCGACTATTTCCGTTGCGTTTGCTTCCTTCCGGGACCCCTGAACTGTATGACGCGATAAAAATCAGGGCCGGCAAGATCACCAGTCCGTTCCCGTTGCTCATTCATGAATCAAGACCCAAGGCATGGCTCGAATGGGAACGCTCATCCCGAATCAAGGTACCTGATCATGCAAACGCAATTCGACTCGACTCGATGATTGCGGTGGCTCGCGCTGCTGAGCAAGGTCTTGGTGCGGCGCTCATTCCAAAGCAAATGAGCGCTTCCTGGATTAACTCCACCAAGCTCGTACAACTCTTCGATCACGAGCTACTCACCAACGACACGTATTACCTTGTGTGTCGGAAAGAGCGCCGTGACAACGAAGCAATTCAATTATTCAGAAAGTGGGTATTACGGAATTTCGTCGATGATGACTGAAATTTATTCAGCCTCGGATGAACTTTTTCTCGTTTGTGCGTTTCTCTGTCCGATATTACTGTACCCCCGACTTAGCCGAAATAGCGGCTTGTCACCCCGAAACACGGTAAATCGCATTGAGGCAACTGTTATGAACAGATCCAATAAATTGAAATCCAAACATCAATTCGCAGCGCTGGGCGCATTACTTATAGCCGCGTACTTATCGACAACCGCATCGGCTCACGACAGTCCGGCTGCGCCGCTCACTATGGCGGTTATAGTTGACGAGGCATACGGTCGTGCGGTCGTTTCCGGAAAGTATGACAAGGCTATTGAGAAAATCACAGCCGGCAGGCATCGATCACCTGACACGTTTTCGGTCCAGACCAATCTGTGTGTCGCATACGCCAAAACGAAAGAGACCGAGAAGGCCCGGGCTGCCTGTGACGCCGCAATCGCACTTGCAAGAACGCAGGAAAGCAGGGCAACAAAGAAAAAACATGATCGCAGTCTGCTAGTACGTACCTCTCGCTCGAACCTGGCCGTCGCCCTGTCAAACCGTGGCGTACTCCTGGCCGCAACCGGTGACGCAGAACTTGCACGAGAAGACTTTGTCGCGGCAATCAATTTTCAGACTGTCTTTTCCAAGACAATCGCGGCCAATCTAAACAAGCTGGATAAAATGCGAACGCCAGAGGCATAGGTGCATCAATTGTAGACAGCGAAAGGGTCGCTGCCTGATCTCAACTTCGTGTCAGCGACCAGCAAGGAGGCCCGGAATCCCCCCATTTCGGGTCTCCTTTTTTTTAATCTGCCTCAGCCGTGGCGCGTGCCCGAGCCTCTGCTTTGAGCTTCTTCTTAACCCTTTGGCCCCTGCGTTCGAGTACCGGTCTCATCTTTCGGCCAATCCACGGTACCAGATAAGTCACTGTTGCAAGAAACCCGCTGATCGGCGGCATCGCCTTTTCAACTATGTTATTGCCGCAGAGGTCAAGAATGGTCTGCGCCACTTCTTCAGCCGTACTCATCGGCTGTGAGAACGTAATGTCGGACACTTTATTCATGTCCGACATGATAAACGCCGTAGCGATGGGGCCGGGTGAAACCAGTCCAACCTTGATATTGCTGCCCCGTAGTTCTTCGGCTAGCGCCAATGAAAAAGCCCGCAAACCTGCTTTGGTGGACGAATACGTCGCTGAACCGGGAACCGGCGTGCGGCCCGCCAGGGATCCGACATTGATAATTGCGCCTTCACCGGATTCCCGCAGGTACGGCAGGGCCATGCGGCTCAGCATGATGGGCGCACGGAGGTTTACATCGACGACCCGCGCGAGTTCCGCGGCCTCGACATCTTCAACCATGCCGCGCGCGTGATAACCGGCATTGTTCACCAGGATGTCGACACGCCCAAACTCGAACTGCGACTTTTTGAATACATCGACGCAGGCATCCGCGTCAGTTACATCCATCGCGAAAATTTCTACTTTTGTCTTGTCGCGTAACTCTTCGGCGATAGCCTCGAGGTTTTTCTTGTTGCGCGCGACCAGCATAAGGTTGGCGCCAGCGTCGGCAAACAAGCGTGCCGTGGCAGCACCAACACCCTCGGAGCCGCCCGTGATGATCACGGTTTTGTCTTTGAATATCATTCAGGAATACTACCATTCATCATTTGAACAGTTGTAGAAGATCGGCGCCGAACACAGTCAGAATCCGATATAAGCCCTGATCTTCTTCCACAAACTCGACTCCCAACCATAAACATCCAGTTGTGCATCGCCCAGCGTCGCGACCGGCATGGTCGTATCGGGTGACAGGGTGTCGTTCGCAGCAACGTCTTCCGGTCGCAATTCGAGCTTGCCTTTCTTACCATCACTCGAATCCGTCAGACCGTCGACGGCCAGACTCAGATAAGGCAGCACGTTGTCATCGACGATGTCGTCGAGAAATACGGCGTCCGGATCGAAGGCTTCCTTCGACAGAAACACACAATCATCAAAGGGCTTTTCGCTGCTAATTGTTCTATTCCCGGGAAGAATGGAACAACTACTCTAAGACGAATTAACGAGCATCACTGTGAGCCGACTCACAAGATACTGAATTCGCATTTTTAGTTAACCGTTTCAGTAAGTTAGCCGTGCCTCGGAGCACAAAAAAACCGGGCGTTTGCCCGGTTTTTCCCACTCAAAGCGCTGCCTGCCGCGCAAAACTCTCATCCGCTGTGGCGAACGGGTTCAGTCCTCGACGACGACCTCGGCTGCCTGTTCCGTCATCATGATGATAGCCATCGGCGCGGCATCACCGGGACGAGGACCCGTCTTCAGGATACGCAGGTAACCACCCGGTCGTTCCTTGAAACGCGGGCCAATTTCCGTGAACAGTTTGCCGACAACTTCTTTGTCACGCAGGCGATCAAATGCCAGGCGACGATTTGCCACGCTGTCATTTTTTGCAAGCGTAATCAGCGGCTCAACGACGCGACGCAGTTCTTTTGCCTTGGGTAAAGTCGTCTTGATCGTCTCGTGCTTCAGCATCGACGTCGCCATGTTGCGAAACATGGCGCTACGATGGGAACTGTTACGACCCAGCCGACGACCGGATTTTCTATGGCGCATTTGTCTTTCCTAAATATATAGTCAATTGCAACACGAGCAAATGCTCGAGGTGCTTTACATCATGAGCTCATGTTCGGGACGCAGGCTTGCCGGCGGCCAATTGTCCAAGTGCATACCCAGACCGAGACCGTGGCCCTCCAGTACTTCCTTGATTTCTGTCAAAGATTTTTTACCGAGGTTCGGCGTTCTAAGCAGCTCAACTTCGGTCCGTTGCACCAGGTCACCGATATACATGATGTTCTCTGCCTTGAGGCAGTTTGCGGAACGAACGGTAAGCTCGAGCTCATCGACAGGACGCAACAGGATCGGGTCAACCTGACTCTCAGCTTGCGCACCGATACCCTCTTCCTGACCCTGCAGGTCGACGAAAACTGACAGCTGGTCTTTGAGAATGCTGCCCGCTCGACGAATAGCCTCTTCTGGATCGATCGTGCCGTTTGTTTCAATGTCGATCAGCAACTTGTCGAGATCGGTGCGCTGTTCAACACGAGCCGCTTCAACATTGTAAGTCACTCGATTGACTGGGCTGAACGAAGCGTCAAGCATCAGACGACCGATAGGGCCAGCCTGGTCTTCGAATGACGGGCGCTGTGTCGCCGGGCGGTAACCGCGGCCGCGCTCGATCTTCAGCAGCATGTTCAGCTCACCGGCCTTCGTCAGGTTGGCGATTACCAGCTCGGGATTCATGATTTCGACGTCATGGTCGAGCTGAATATCACCAGCCGTAATCGGCCCCGGTCCCTTCTTCGACAAGCGGAGTTCGGCCGTGTCACGCGTGTTCATCGTGACAGCAACCTGCTTGAGGCTCAATAGAATGTCGACAACATCTTCCTGCACGCCTTTCGATCTCGGCTTCCGTAATCGCAGCGCCAGGCATAGACGACAGCAGAATGCGACGCAGCGCATTGCCGAGCGTGTGGCCGAAACCGCGTTCGAAAGGCTCGATCGTAACTTTTGCTTGCAGATCGTTGACCGGCGTTACTTTTACGACGCGCGGCTTCAGAAATTCGTGTACTGATTCCTGCATGGGTAAAGACCCTCCTGACTACTTCGAGTACAGCTCGACGACAAGGTTTTCATTAATATCGGGGAGAATATCTTCCCGGTCCGGTAACGATTTCAGAACACCTGCCATCTTCTTGGCATCGACATTAACCCATTCGGGCAGGCCGACCTGGCTCGCTATTTCCAACGCGCTTTGAATGCGAAGTTGTTTCTTCGCCTTCTCACGAATATTGATGGCATCGCCGGCTTTCAGCTGGGCGGACGGAATATTCACCACCTTGCCGTTCACCTCGATACTCTTATGGCTGACAAGCTGGCGAGCTTCGGCACGTGTCGAGGCAAAGCCCATGCGATAAACGGTGTTATCGAGGCGACCCTCAAGAAGACGCAACAGATTTTCACCTGTTGAGCCCTTCAACTGCGCAGCACGTTTGTAATAATTGCGGAACTGTCGCTCGAGCACACCGTACATGCGACGGAGCTTCTGTTTCTCACGAAGCTGCAGTCCGTAGTCCGACATGCGGGGACGACGTTGCGTCGGTCCGCCTGGCGGTACATCGAGTTTGCACTTCGATTCCAGCGGCCTTACGCCACTCTTCAAAAACAGGTCCGTGCCTTCGCGGCGGGACAGTTTGCACTTTGGTCCTAAATATCTT
>CAMYLB010000311.1 GCA_947259145.1 uncultured Woeseiaceae bacterium | reverse complement strand
GACGCGCGTGCGCGTGTGAATTCCGCCGTGCTGCAGCGCCTCGACCAGGGAGATGTAGGAGTCCTTCAGGTCCATGTACTTGCCGACCATGGCGACATCAACCTCGGCCTGCGGGTTCTGCTTGGCCTCGACAATGGCATCCCACTCGTGAAGGTCGGCTTCGGGCAAGTCCAGGCCCAGTTGCCGGGCGACGATGTCGTCCAGCCCCTGCTCGTGCATCATCGTCGGAATCTTGTACAGGTCATCGGCATCGTAGGCCGAAATAACGGCTTTTTCCTTCACGTTGGTAAACAACGCGATCTTGCGACGCTGCTCATCGGGCAGCGGCTGTTCCGATCGACAAACCAGAATGTCAGGCTGAATGCCGATAGAGCGCAATTCCTTGACCGAGTGCTGCGTCGGCTTCGTCTTGATTTCGGACGACGTTGAAATATACGGCACGAGTGTCAGGTGCACGTAGACAACACGCTCATGCCCGAGCTCTACGCCCATTTGGCGAATAGCCTCCAGGAATGGCAGGGATTCGATATCACCGACCGTCCCGCCGATCTCCACCAGGCAAATATCGGCATCGCCTGCGCCGAGCTCGATGCTCTGCTTGATTTCGTCCGTAATGTGGGGAATCACCTGCACGGTCGCACCGAGGTATTCGCCGCGACGCTCTTTACCGATCACGCTTTCGTAAATGCGACCCGTTGTGAAATTGCTGTTGCGCCCACCGTGTGCGGTGCGCACGAAACGCTCGTAATGACCGAGGTCGAGGTCGGTCTCGGTGCCATCGTGAGTGACGAAGACCTCGCCGTGTTGAAACGGGCTCATCGTACCCGGATCCACGTTGATGTACGGATCCAGCTTTATCATGCTGATCGTCAAGCCCCGCGCTTCGAGTATCGCGCCGAGGCATGCCGACGTAATCCCCTTCCCTAAAGAGGAGACCACACCGCCGGTGATAAAAACATACGATGTCATGTGTGAATCCAAGGTCAATGGAGCCTGTTTAATTGCGAAAAGGGAGAAACAAGAAAGGGCTGGAGCAAAAGCACCACTCGGCAAGCGATGTGCTTTCTTCCAACCCTTCGAATTCCGCACCGTCGTTGGACTGAAGACGGTTTTAAACGTTATCAGATACCCCTCTGCGACACAACGACTGAACCCGTGTGAACGGCCGTCAATGCAGCGCCGGGCGATCCCTCCAGCGCACCGCAACACCGGGCTCGCTGACGGCCGCGGCCGCCAGCCAAAGATCACCGACCGCGACGAGTTCATCACCGGCGTACACCAATGGCAGCCGATTGCGCATCCAGGGCACGACGCCTTCTTGTTGAAGTAGTTTCTTCAGCTTACGCGTATGTGCCTGACCCTCCGGCTGAAATTCTTCGCCGCCCTCGCGAAAACGGACCCGGATGCCGCGCTCCAGCAGGCCCTGCTGCAGACCCCGCGCCTCGCCCGGGACAAACTGCAGCACGCCTAGCCCAGTGCCCAATGGCACCTCGCTGCCCGACACCTCGATAAGCTCCGGCAAATCGACCAGCTTTTCCGGCAACAAATACAGCGCATTGCGGTAGCGTCGTACCGCGGCGCCCGGCCAGCTCACCAGCGGCTGTGCATCCTCGCGCGCAGGGATAACCTCCGAGAGAATCCTCTCGAGCTGCATCATTGTCGGTGTGGACAGTCCCAGGCGACGCAGTGCGTGGCGCAAGACGTTTCTCTGGCGGGCGCTCGACAGGGCGAGCAGTCCATCGATCTTCAGGCGCTCGGGACGACCGCCCAGTGACTCAAGATCGATTTCAGCGAGGTTCAAGAGCAGCTGCGATGCCTCACCTGAAAGGCTCGCGCTGCGCTGAAGTCGAGCCGCAATATCCGGCCACCGCGACCCCAGTCTCGGCAAGATATCGTGTCGCAAGAAATTTCGATCGAAACGGCGATCCGCGTTGCTGGGATCCTCGACCCAGTCCAACGCTTCGTGTTCGGCGTATTCCATTAGCTCGGCCCGACTTGTTTCGAGCAGCGGACGCGCGAGCCAGCCGGGCCCAAAACGGCGAATTGCGCCGATGCCAGCGATTCCCAGGGGCCCGCTGCCGCGAATGAGGTTGAGCAACAGCGTCTCCGCCTGGTCCTCGCGATGATGTGCGCTGAGCAGCCAGTCGCCATACGCGAGCTCCGCGTGCAGCGCCTCATAGCGCGCGTCGCGTGCCGACGCTTCCGGTCCTTTGCCGGACTCCAGTTGCACGGTAACCGACCGACCCTGAAAGTCGATCCCCAATTCCCCGGCAACGACTCTGCAATGCTCACCCCAGGCGCCCGAGTCTTCGTGAAGACCATGGTCGATGTGAATCGCTACTATGGGGACACCGAGCTCGTCTCGCAGCGACGCGAGCGCATGTAAAAGAACCGTTGAATCGAGACCACCACTGAATGCGATGACGTACCTCGACGGTTTACCTGCGACCAATTCGAGTTGCCCAAGCTGCTGCCGCAAAATCCCGGCGTTTAGCGTCACGCCTCTTTGAACTGACCGAAGCTTGCCAGGCGCTGCTGCCGCTGCTCGAGTAACTGCTCGGTTGACAGGCCGCCAAGCTCATCAAGGTTTTTCAGGACGGCATTGCGAATGACTTCCGCCATCTCCTGGGGATTGCGATGTGCGCCGCCGAGCGGCTCTTGCAGCACCTCGTCGACGAGGCCAAATTCGTTCAGGCTCGGCGCCGTGATGCGCATAGCCGCGGCAGCCACCTCGGCCTTATCTGCACTTTTCCACAGAATGGAAGCACAGCCTTCGGGCGAAATAACCGAGTAAATGGCGTACTGCAGCATCAGCAGACGGTCACCAACGCCGATCGCAAGCGCGCCACCGGATCCGCCTTCGCCAATGACAACGCAGATGATCGGTGTGCTGAGACCTGCCATGAGGTAGAGGCTTCGCGCGATTGCCTCACTCTGGCCGCGCTCTTCCGCACCTATTCCCGGATACGCGCCGGGTGTATCGATGAACGTCACGATGGGCATGGAGAACTTTTCCGCCATACGCATCAGTCGCTGCGCTTTGCGATAGCCCTCGGGTTTTGGCATGCCGTAATTGCGGCGCACACGTTCCTTGGTATCCCGGCCCTTTTGATGACCGATAAACATGACGGCCTTGCCGTCGATACGGCCGACGCCGCCAATGATGGCGTGATCATCAGCGTACATCCGGTCTCCATGGAGTTCCTGAAAGTCCGGAGAGATCATCTCGAGGTAGTCCAGGGTATAAGGGCGCGATTCATGCCGTGCAACGCGCGCAACCTGCCAGGGGCTCAGCTTTGAAAAAATGCCCTTGGTCAGCGCCTTACTCTTGTCTTTCAGGCGCGCAACCTCTTCGTTGATGTTGATTTCCGAATCATCACCAACGTAACGCAACTCGTCGATCTTCGCCTCAAGCTCGGCGATCGGTTGCTCAAAATC
>CAMYLB010000310.1 GCA_947259145.1 uncultured Woeseiaceae bacterium | reverse complement strand
TTCTCCCGCTTCAGGGATGTAATCAGCTACCGTGTTGTAATCGGCTATGGACGCATCGGCGTCGGTCATCGCCCAGAGGTTCCACCACAGGTCCCGCCACTGATCATCGGGGAGGCCGGACGGCCTGATATTCGATGACTCGCTCAACCCGAGCGTCACATAGTCGACCATGTAGGCGGAATACTGGCTGACGTGCAGAATCAGCGTATTCGACGGCAACCCCTGGATACCGAGGATATGCGCGAAGGCACCGCTGAACCAGGTGGAGAAAGCGGTGCCGTCGCCCCAAACGATTGACGTCGTGATTCGATTGTAGCCGGCCGGAAAGTTGTCTTCCGTCGCACCGACGTTGTTGTAGCCATCGATGTTGTTCCAGTACTCCCAATACGCTGCCGCGGTAGACGCATGCAGGTACATGCCTTTATCGACCAGATCGTCCCTGCCCATGATCAGTCCATACAACACAATCGCGCCATAGGCATTGGCTGCTTCGGAAGTCGATTCGTTGTTGTTGCCGCGCGAGAAGTTCGCGGGACCTGAAGCCCAGGAAAAACCATTGGCCGGATCGAAATTTCGCAGATAGGGGAACATGGGATCGTTGGCATCGCCGGCATAATCGCGAATCAACAGCTCGATCATCGGGCCGTACTGGTCGGCACCGCACCAGGCAATATCCATTCGGCAGATCTCAGCCGCCGCGCGTACGAAATAACCGTAATGGAAATGATGATCGTTGAGCTGCTGATGTGCGCCAAACGATTCCTCTAATCCCAGCAAGGTATTCCATTCGTCGTCATAGACGAAATACTTGTTGACGTCGAGACTGCCGTTGGTTTCTGCGGTAAACCAATCGGCGAGCTCCAATTTCAACCAGTCCAGCAGCTGTGTCGCCTCGGCATTCATGCCGATGGAATCCGCAATCGCAATAAGCTCTGCCACCTTGCCGTAGTTCTTGGCGGCCCAGTAGGTGTCGGTCCGGTCGTTCCAGGCGGCGGGGCCCTGGGCGACAAATTGGCTCACCAGGTTTTGCAGCGTCGCCTGGTCAAATGTGCCGCTGATCGAAGGCAGAGCCGGAAGAACGCCCACGGACGGGAACTGGTAGTCGAAACTGTCGGTCTGCGCGAACTTTATGTTCCCGCGGGCGCTCCTGACCTGGTAGCCGGACGTCGATTGTGCGCTGTTCTTCCAGTGCAACGGGTGCAGGCCAACGAGGGTCTCAATCGGCGCTCCCTGGCTATCGCGGTAATCGTGGCTAACGGTCACGCTGTTGTTGCTTTGGTCAACGGCGTAATCGATCTCGACCGCTGCAACCACAGCGCGGGCCTTCGCTTCGAAGAAGCTCGTCAGCACGTCACTCGGCGTGCCTGCTGTTTGCGGCAAGTACGTCAGCGTAAGTTCGTTTGCGGCATTGCTGATGGTGATCGCGTTGCCGGTGGTGTTGCCGAAGGTTGTATTTCCCTCGCCGGTGACCAGGAAATTGTTGTGATTGCCCGCAATACTGGTCCAGATGCCGAGACTATTGCCCTGATTGTAGAATGTCCCTTTCTCTCCGCCATCCGTGCGCAGGGTGCGCAGCACCAGCTCCCCTTGATAGGCCTTGACGTAGACGTAGGGTGAGCCGTGCACAAAGGTCGCTTCCATCACCGCCTGACCGCCGCTTTGCCACTCGACGGTGACGGAACCATCGCTGTGGTCTTTCAGGTAGGCATCCATGTTGGCGAAATTTGTATTGCCGATGGCTACGCCGTCGAATACTTCACTGAAGGGATCGGGAATCGGGTACGCGAAGCCGTTGACTGAGGCCGAGAGTCCCGACGGGATTCCCATGACGCGGACGCCCCTGTTGCTGATGCGGGCAGTAATCGGGTCCGGTGTGATATAGGCGGCGTCAACCGGGTCGCCCACCGTCATTTCACCGAGAAACGGAATCGAACCCCACCATTTGTGGGTGGGCGTTGGGTTGTTTGCGGCCGGGCCAGTTAGTTGGGGAAGTAGGGGTGTCGGCGTGCCGGTCGGAATGCCTGTCGTCGCATCGCAGCCCGGTATGGCAGGCGCAACCACGCCCGCGTTGTAAATCCAGTTGCCATTGTCAACAACGCAACGATAACTGGCCGGGTTGATCGTGTCGGAAATACTGCCCGCGCCGTAGGCTGTGATCGTGTAAGCGCCGGTGGGCGGCGCCGCGACGATAACTGTTCTCGATGCTGTGGCCGAGTTTCCCGCGGCGTCTGTAGCGGTGTAGGTGAGCGTATAGGTGCCGACCTCGGCGCCAACGGACCCTGTGGTAACGACGGCTACCGAACCGTCTACGGTATCTGTTGCCGATACGCCCGGATCCGTGAAGGGGGTTCCCTGCGTGAGGTTTATTGTTGCCGGGCCAACCAGGGTAATTACCGGAGCCGTCGTGTCCGCGACGATGACTGTTCGCGTCGCCGTCGCGGTATTTCCGGCATTATCGGTCGCGGTGTAGGTGAGGGTGTAGGTACCGGCATCAGGACCCACCGACCCGGTCACCACAACCGCTACCGGCCCATCGACCGCATCTGTCGCGTTTGCGCCTTGATCGGAGTAGTTGGTGCCCTGCTCATGATTGACGGTCGCCTCGCCCATCAACGTGATGACCGGCGGGGTCCGGTCAACCGAACCCGAAACAATAACTGTTCTCGATAATGTGGCCGAGTTTCCCGCGACGTCTGTCGCAGTGTAGGTGAGCGTATACGTGCCGACCGCGATGCCAACAGAGCCTGTCGTAACGACAGTGACCGAACCGTCTACGGTATCCATCGCCGATGCGCCCGGATCCGTAAAGGGGGTACCTTGCTGATGGTTGACGGTTGCCGGCCCGACCATCGCAATCACCGGTGCCGTTGTGTCCGCCACGATGACGGTTCGCGTCGTCGTCGCGGTATTGCCGGCGCTATCGGTCGCTGTGTACGTGAGGGTGTACGTACCGGCGTCGGTACCCACCGAGCCCGTCGTTACGACCGTCACCGAACCATCGACGGCGTCCGTCGCGGTTGCGCCTTGATCGGTGTAGTCAGTGCCCTGCTCATGATTAACGGTCGACGAACCTGTCAACGTGATGACCGGCGGGCTGCGGTCAACCGAGCTCGCGCTGACATCGCCACCACCACCGCCGCAGCCTGCCAGCAATAACAAGGTCAACGGGATTACAAACACCGACAACTTGACTTTATTCATGAGTTGATCAACGCAGAAGTTCGGCGTAGAGCTCTTTCATCACCAGCTTGGGCCGGCGCTCGACGTCAAACAGTCCCCAGTGTTTTTCGGGCTCCAGCTCATCCGGCGAGCCTTTCCAGGGCTCGTCAAATGCCTCGAACACAAAGGTCAGAATTTCTTCTTCCGACGTCCACTTGAGCAGTTGTTCGTAATACTTGGCCTGCAACTCTTCGGACGCATTCCAGGGTTCGATACCGCGACCGTTAGATGCCGTTGT
>CAMYLB010000309.1 GCA_947259145.1 uncultured Woeseiaceae bacterium | reverse complement strand
GAGCAACATGAAAACCTCGTCGCCGAGTTTGTATGAGCTACTCGTCGGAATAAACAGACCACCATTGATGACATAGGGCATGTACGCCAGGTACAGGGCACTCTTGTCTTTGATTGTCAGCGTCAGCAGTCCTGGTTTGCTCATTTCTTGCCCTTTTGTCCGAAAGTTCTCTGCACTTCGTTCGCCCCGGTCTAGCCGCTGGCGCGCAGGAAGGTCATGCCATCATTGGGTGGTTCCAGGCCGCAGTCCTTGAGGCCGTCCGCCCAGTCAATCAACAGACCTTCGAGGGTCAGTTGCACGTTGTATGAACCGCCGGGCTGGCCCCGAAGCCGGTTGATTATGTCTAAATAGCA
This sequence comes from uncultured Woeseiaceae bacterium, assembly GCA_947259145.1. GTDB lineage: Bacteria > Pseudomonadota > Gammaproteobacteria > Steroidobacterales > Woeseiaceae > UBA1847. The sequence goes on along the minus strand of CAMYLB010000309.1, from coordinate 37,507 downwards.
GAACAGATTTCGCCTGTCCATGCGTTGCAGCACAGATTGGTCGATTGCCAGTCCCTTCGCGCTGTCCCGCCCCGCAGAAACCGCGATAGCGGCCAGTTTTAGCTGCTGCGCGAGCCCGTTGAGTACAAATGCCGGATCCAGCTTTGCCCAGCGCGCCGCAACCTCAACCGGCGATGCGCTGCCGCGCCCAAGGGCGTTGAGGTCGTCAGTCATCGACGCACTCATTTCAAGGCTCTCAAGCGCCGCAATGGCCGATATCGGCGCACCCCCGGCCACCCTGAGGGCATCCGCCCACGCTGCGCCGGGACGCAAATGATCGAGCCAGGCAAGTGCGTCTGCCTCGCTGGGTGGCGCGAATTCTATGCGCTGACAGCGGCTGAATATTGTCGCGGGCAGGCGCCCCAGGCGATCTGCTATAAGGATCAACAGCGCATCGCCGGGCGGTTCCTCCAGGGTTTTGAGCAGACTGTTGGCCGCATTGTTGGTCATCGCATTGGCAGGATCTATTACAGCGACTTTGCCGGCCCCCGCATAGCTGGTCAGGCTCAGGTCGGCGACAAGCTCCCGGATTTGCTCGATACCAATGGCCTGCTTGTCCTCCGGCGGCGATATCCAACGCAGGTCGGGATGTTGCAGTGGTTCCGGCGGATACACCGGCAAAGCGGACTCAGGCAAAATCTGCAGCCGCTGACGCGCAATCCAGCCGGCCGCCGAACGTTTACCGACACCTACCGGACCCGCGAGCAGGATCGCGTGGGGCAAACGCTTGTGCGCAATGCGGTCGCGCCAGGCTACGACGAATTGCGTATGCCAATTAATATCCATAAAACAACATCTTATTGATAATTATTCATGCATTACATGAGAAACGAGCTGGTCGGCAAGGGTGATGATGTCCGCTCTGACCGCATCGAGATTTCTCGCTGTATCGATGACGATGAAGCGGGACGGTTCCTGGCTGGCCAACTGCAAATAGCACTCGCGAACCCGCTCAAAGAAATCATGGCGTTCCTGTTCGAAACGATCCGGCGCGCTGCGATGGCCGGCACGCTGCATGCCGATTTCGACCGGCGCATCCAGCAGTATCGTCAGATCCGGCCACGCGTCACCATGCACCCAGTCTGCCAGCAGATCGATGCTTGCCATCGGGATGCCCCGGCCACCCCCCTGGTAGGCGCGGCTGGAGTCCGTAAATCGGTCACTGATGGCGCGCCGCAAAAATCAAAAGGAGCTCAGCGATCTCGGGTATCGGCTCATCACTGCGGTGTTGGACGATGTCACGAATGTCCTCGGCAAGCGGAGTCCCACCAGGCTCCCTCGTCGTCAGAACCTTGTTGCCGGCGGCCTCGATACGCTCGACCAGCACTGCGATATTGGTCGACTTGCCGACGCCTTCGATGCCTTCAATCGTGATGAACTTGCCGCGATCCATATTAGCCACCCTGCTTTCGCTGCTGACGCAAGCGGCGCAAATACGCCGCGACCGCGGCGTCGTGTTCGGCTTTGGTCGCGGAGAAGGCGTGGCTGCCGTCACCCAGACCCGTGGCGACGAAAAAAAGCGCTTTGCCGGGCGCCGGATTCAGTGCCGCGTAAATTGCTGCCCGTCCCGGCATCGCGATCGGTGTGGGCGGCAACCCTCCCCTCGTATACGTGTTGTAGGGCGTATCGGTCCGCAGGTCGCGCCGCGTCAGGTTGCCATTGAATTGCGGCCCCAAACCATAAATTACGGTTGGGTCCGTCTGCAGGCGCATGCGCTTCTGCAATCGGCGCGCGAAAACTCCGGCGATGCGCTGTCTCTCATCGGCACGCGCCGTCTCTTTCTCGACAATTGACGCCAATATCAGTGCATCGTAAGGCGTCTTCACTGGCGCCGCCTCGTCACGAGCACGCCATTCTTCCTCCAATACGGTTTGCATCAGTGCGTACGCTTGCGCGAGTAGTTCACGATCCGTCGTGTTACGCGGGAAACGATAGGTCTCAGGCAAAAACAATCCCTCGGGATGTACGACGTTTGCGCCGAGATCCGACAGGAGTCCGGGCCAGTCCTCGTCGGTCATGGAAGCCTTCACTGCGTCAGCCGCATGCAGAGCCGCAAGCAGGTCTCGATTATTCCATCCTTCGATGATCGTGAAGGAATACAGGCGCACGGCGCCGCTCGTGAACTGTTGCAACAGGGATGACGGCGTCGCCCCCGGCATGATCAGGTAGTCGCCGGCTTGCACGTTGCTCGCGTCGCCGCTCCAACGCGCATGCAGCCGCAGCAAGCGGTCGCTTTGGATGACGCCCTTCTCCACCAGCTGTCGGCTAACGGCGCTGAAGGAACTCCCGTTGGCAATTTCAAATTGAATTCCGTTTTCCGGCACGGGTAACTCTGTCTCCATGAATCGATGCACCTGCCAAACGCCGACACCGAGCGATGCCACCGCCAGCGCGACAACTATCGACAGCCCGACAGCAATGCGCTTCATACCGCACACTCGGCAACGCCGTTCTTTGCCACCATTGCCATCACCTTGTTGGTCACCGGGTGGTGCTGCCAGACTTTTTCTCCGCAGCGCCGTACGGGCAGGATGCCGAACTGGCTGTTCGTCAGGAAGACTTCATCGCTGCGATAAAGCTTGTCCTCGTTGACGTCCTGAATGTCGACAGCGATATCGTTAGCGCGCAGTGTTTCAATCGTGTGGCGACGCATGACGCCCTCGACACCGCATCGATGCAGCGACGGCGTGATGATGGTCTGGTTTGAAACGATAAACACGTTGCTCATGGTACCGCAGATGAGCCGCTCGCTGGCATCCAGGGTCATGCCCTCAAATGCCGAACGGGCAATGCATTCCGAGCGCGCCAGGACCTGCTCAAGGCGGTTGAGCGTCTTGAGGCCGGCGGTTGCGGAATACAACGCCAGTCGCGTGTCACAGACCAGTGTTTCAACCCCATCGCGATAAAGTTCTTTGGCGACTGGCATGGTCGCAAAAACCCCAATGTACGTTTTTGCAGAGGTCGGAGTCTCGCGCCCGTAACCGCGCGCTGAAACGCCGCAGCTAACAACAATTTTCGCGGCGCAGTACCCGGGAATGTCACCGCTTTGTGTAACAGCGTGGTCCAGCTGTCGCCGCAATGATCGAACATCTGGCAGAGCGATCTGCAGCCGCTCGCAACCCATGGTCATGCGGTCGAGGTGGTAATCCCAGAGTCGCGGCTCACCGCTGCGAATCGCAACGGTCTCGAACAGTCCGTCACCGTACTGGAACGCCCGGTCGTCAATTGAAACGACGTCAGCCGGCTCGCTGTCATGAAACCAGTGACTCATCGACCCAACGCCTTCAACATGCCCTTTGCTTTGGCACGGGTCTCCTCGAGTTCAGCGTCAGGATCCGAATCAGCAACGATGCCGGCCCCCGCGCGAATCGTGAGTTCATTACCCTGCTTCACTATTGTGCGGATCAATATATTGAGGTCCAGGCTACCGTCACGATTGAGGTAACCGAATGAGCCTGTGTATGCGCCTCGCGGCCCCTGCTCAAGTTCGGCAATAATCTGCATACAGCGCACCTTGGGACAACCTGTGATAGTTCCTCCCGGAAAGACCGCAGCAATAGCCTGACCGGGCTTTACATCGTCACGCAACCGGCCTTTGACGTTGGAGACAATATGATGAACGTGCGAATAGCTTTCCAGCACCATCATCTCGTCCACCTCGACGGATCCAGCGTCGCAAACCCGCCCCAGGTCGTTACGTTCCAGATCAATGAGCATGACATGTTCTGCGAGTTCTTTGGGATGAGAAAACAGCTCAGCCGACAGTGTACTGTCACGCGCATCGTTCTCGGAACGGGGTCGCGTGCCGGCAATGGGTCGGGTGGCAGCCATTCCATCTCGAATACTTAACAGTCTCTCCGGCGATGAAGAAATGATTTCGACGCCCTGCCAACGGGCTATTCCGGCGAACGGTGCCGGGCTGGTGTGGCAGAGAGACGCATAGATATCGCTGCCGCTCACTTGCCTCGACACCGTGGCCGACCATTGCCGGGACAAGTTCGCCTGGTAGATATCGCCGGCCGAGATATAGTCCTGAGCTTTCATTACAGCATCGGTATATAAGTGCGGTTCTTCCTCGTGCACGGATTTGATGATCTTGTTCGGCAAGCGCCGCTGCTTGCGAACTGCCTCAACATCTTTCTGCAACTGCAGGCGGTCCTGGTATTCAAGGGACTCGCTAACTAAATGGCAAGCGCCTTGTTCGTGATCGAAAACCAGTGCTGTGGGACATCGCACCGCAAATGCTTTGGGCAGAACCGGATCCGGCAGCAGCTGCAGGGCTGGTTCAATTTCGCCAGCCAGTTCGTAGCCGAGATAGACAAACCAACCGCCGCAAAACGGCAGTGGAGCCCTCTCGGATGGCGCTCGCTCGGTCGACCACCACCGATCAAGCGCATCGAGAAATGAAAGGCCAGGTAGAGCTTCGGGACCCCGCAGTTCGCCCGATTGTGCGAGTTCGAGGGTGTGTCCAGGAAATGCAAACAGGATATCGAAGCGACCCAGCGAGCCACTGTTTGATGTACTTTGTAACAGGAACGGATAGCGCGACGGATGTTCGCGATGAAGTTGTCGCAGGTGGCCAGGACCGGCAATCGCACTGAAAGATTCAATCAAGTGCGCGAAGTACCAGGCTTCCGTTTGTGCCGCCGAAACCGAAGGAATTCGATACGGCGATTCTAACTTTCGCGTCTCGTGCCTCATTCGGGACATAGTCGAGGTCGCATTCCGGGTCCTGATTTTCCAGGTTGGTTGTAGGAGGCACAACCTGGTTCTTGATGGCCAATGCGCAAAAGATCGCTTCGGCCGCTCCGGCGGCGCCGAGCATATGGCCGGTGGTTGACTTGGTGGAACTCACAGTCAGTGTTTTTGCGGCATCGCCGAATGCTCGTTTGATGCCAACGGTTTCGCCGATGTCGCCCGCAGGAGTGGATGTTCCGTGGGCATTCAGATAATCAACGTCGGACGGGTCGATACCGGCATCACGCAACGCGGCGGTCATGCACTTGCGAGCGCCCTCCCCGTCGGCCGGCGGCAGCGTGATGTGATAGGCGTCACCACTCATGCCAAAACCAATCAGCTCGGCATAGATCTGCGCGCCGCGCGCTTTCGCGTACTCAAGCTCTTCAAGAACGACACACCCGGCGCCGTTACTCAACACGAAGCCATCGCGTCCGCTATCGAAGGGACGACTCGCATGGGTCGGATCGTCGTTGCGGGTAGACATCGCCCGCGCAGAACAAAAACCGCCCATCGCCAACGGCGTAGTTGCAAATTCAGAGCCGCCGGCGAGCATGACCTCGGCATCGCCATGCTCGATGCTGCGGGCCGCGAGGCCGATGCAATGTGTTGATGTCGCGCACGCCGTTACGATCGAAATATTGGGCCCGGTAATATGCTGCAGGATGCTGACCTGCCCCGACGTCATGTTGATGATGCTTCCCGGAATGAAGAACGGCGAGACCTTGCGCGGACCGCCTGCCAGCATCTTGTTGTGATTGTCTTCGATGAACTTGATACCGCCGATGCCAGAGCCCATCGCGACGCCGATCTTATGGCCGTTTTCTGCGCTGATCTCGAGACCCGCATCATCAATGGCGTTCATCGCTGCGGCCACGCCGTAGTGAATAAACGGATCGTTCTTGCGCTGATCTTTCGGAGAAAGGTAGTCGTCTACGTTGAAGTCTTTCACCAGGCCCGCGATGCGGGTTGGATAGGCGCTCGTATCGAAGTCCTCAACCAGCGAAATACCGGATACCCCTGCGCAAACGCTGTTCCATGCGTCATCCAGGCGACTGCCGACCGGCGAAATAATGCCCATACCGGTTATGACGACACGTCGTTTGCTCAATGATATGTCCGATATTGAACGACAGGAGCGTCGTTCGGAACTGAAGAGAGAGGACGCGACGATTGACGCCGCGCCTGCTTGCTTAATCCTTGCTTTGGCGAGCGGTTACGAAGTCGATTGCCTGCTGGACTGTGGTGATCTTCTCCGCGTCCTCGTCGGGAATTTCTGTCTCGAATTCCTCTTCAAGGGCCATTACCAACTCGACCGTGTCGAGCGAGTCCGCGCCAAGATCATCGACAAAGGAAGCGTCGTTCGTTACCTCGTCTTCTTTAACCCCGAGTTGCTCAGCAACGATGCCTTTAACTTGTTCTTCAATACTGCTCATAGTGGTTGCTTCTCCCAAGAAGACTCAATATTCCTTTGCGGTGGACCCAAACCGCGTTATATCTCCGTCCGGATGGCCTTACAAGGCCACTCTTACGGCGCTCTGATTGGTCCGTTTACACGACCGAATTAAGTGTAAGCCCTTGATATTTCAAGGAGCGCGCCGGTCGTGGGGGGCTATTGTATGTGAATCATTCACGGCAATCTACACGCCCGGAACGATAATTCACGCTGATTCGGGCCCGGCCCGCAATCCGAATAGCAACACCTAGTCCATCACCATGCCGCCGTTGACGTGCAACGTCTCCCCGGTGATGTAGGCGCCACCCGCCGATGCCAGAAATAGTACGGCATTGGCTATGTCTTCCCCCGCTCCCAGTCGACCCAGCGGCACCTGCGCCAACATCGTACTGCGCTGCTCTTCCGACAGGACTTTTGTCATGTCTGTGTCGATAAAACCCGGCGCAACGACGTTGACTGTAATACCACGGGATCCGATTTCTCGCGCCAACGATTTCGAAAAGCCGATCATGCCGGACTTCGTCGCAGCGTAGTTCGCTTGCCCGGCGTTACCCATCACAGCGATTACGGAGGCGATGCTTATGATGCGACCTTTCTTCGCTTTCATCATTCCCCGAAGACACGCCTTGCTCATGCGGTACAGACCGGTCAGGTTGGTGGCAATGACCTCGTCCCATTCCTCCTGCTTCATACGCATGAGCAGGTTGTCGCGCGTGATGCCCGCATTATTAACCAGGATCGTCGGGTTCCCCTCGTTGGCCTGCAGCTCCTTCAGTGCCGCTTGCACTGACTCCTCATCTGCAACGTTGAGGACGATGCCGCGCCCCTGGTCGCCCAGCGCTTTTGAAATTCCCTCGGCACCGCCCTGACTCGTTGCTGTGCCGATTACCGTGGCACCTGCCGCGCCGAGCGACCCGGCAATAGCCGCACCGATACCGCGTGATGCGCCCGTGACCAAAGCGATTTCGCCGTCAAGGGCGTCCGTACTGAAGAGCTGGCTCATGAATTGTCCTTCGGTTAGGAATGTTTTTAGCCCTGCATTGCTTTTTGCAGGCTGTCACTATTATCGATAAAGCTGACCGGCGTGTTCTTGTCTATGCGACGAACCAGTCCCGCCAGGACTTTGCCCGGTCCACATTCAATGATTGACGTTGCACCGCCCGCTATCATCGCCTCGACAGTCCGAACCCAAAGCACGGGGCTGTATACCTGCAAAGACAACTTGTTTCGTATGTCGGCAGCGTCGGAGTAAGGTTCGGCGGTCGCGGCACTGATGACGGTAATCTCGGGCGCCGTGAAGTCGGTTGCGGCAAGGGTCTCGGCAAGGGATAGGCCAGCCTCGCGCATCAGGGATGAATGTGATGGCACGCTGACCGGGAGCAGGATTGCGCGCCGGGCACCATGCTCCTTCGCGTAGGCGACGGCCTGGCTGACCGCCGTAGCGTGTCCAGCGATCACCACCTGACGAGTACCGCGGCCATCGCACCGATCCCGACCGGTACGGCTGCCTGCATGAGTTCGGAGCGGCGTTTGACCACGCGCATTGCATCCGCGAAGCCTACGGCGCCGGCGCACACGAGCGCCGTGTACTCCCCCAGGCTGTGCCCCGACATTTGCGCCGGCCGTGAGCCGCCTGCGGCCTGCCAGACCCGGTAGGCGGCCGTGCCCGCAGCCAGCATTGCTGGCTGGGTTACGACGGTTTCGCCCAATCGTTCGGCAGGACCCTCCTGAACCCGCTGCCAAAGGTCGTAGCCCAGAATCTCACTCGCCTCAGCGTAGGTCTCCTGGACGACCGGAAACGCGCTTGCCAGATCGGCCTGCATGCCCAGCGACTGGGACCCTTGCCCGGGAAATACCATTGCGATCGTCAAAACCGTCTCCATTGCCTGGTCGTTAATACCCGCGCCGCCCACTCCGGCCGAGTGCCGCGGATTATATAGATGCCGTGTGCCGGACTCTAATCCGGAGCAAAATCGCCGCCACAACACCCCCCAGCGCCCCAAACAGGTGTGAATCGACGACGACCGTGCCGCCGGCCGTGCTCTCGGATCCCGGCAGGGGTCCGCTGAACTGCTCCCAGGCCAGTTTGGCGAGCAGTAGCAGCATCAGGATGAGGGCCTCCCTGTCGGGTTTCCTGAGCTTTTCCATGAGTCCTGCGGCGAGAATGCCGTGTAGCAGCCCCGACAAACCGACGTACCACATGAGCATCGGATCGAATATCCAGAGACCGATGTCCATTATGATCACGGTGAAGACACCAATCAGAAACCACCGAAGCCGGTCAAAAGCGTCGCCCACCAGGTACCAGACCAGGACCAGCCCCGCGCCATTCAGCGCAAGATGCGACCAGCCGAGGTGCACGAAATGACCGGTCACCAGGCGCCAGAGCTCCCCCGCATCTATTTCCACACGGTCGAACCGCAGCCATTGCCGCGTCATTTCGCCCCCCAGCGCAAGCAAAACGGCAATAAGCAGGACGAGGACCGGCAGCAACCATCGCCCTGCTCCAGGCGCTGCCTCCGGATTTCGATCGAGTTTGTCTAACCCCATGTTTGATATACTGACGTTTACGTTAATTAAGAGTCAATCAGGTGGTCCCGCCGCAGCTTGGCGAGACCGCTTCGGAGCAACAACAATTGAGTCAGAATTCCAGGGCACAGCGTCGCGTTACGCGGCAACAGGGTTTCACACTGATCGAGATTATGGTCGTCGTGATCATCATCGGCATTCTTGCCGCTATTGTCGCACCGAACGTCATTGGTCGAATCGACGATGCGCAAATCACCAAGGCCAATGCCGAGATATCGAACATCGAGAACGCGATGAAATTCTACCGTCTCGACAATTTTGCCTACCCGACAACGGAACAGGGGATCGAGGCCCTGACCACGAAGCCTACTGACCCGAGTATCCGCAACTGGAAACAGGGTGGCTACCTGGATCGCCTGCCGAAAGACCCTTGGGGGAATCCTTACCAGTACCTGAATCCGGGCAACAACGGCGAAATTGATATTTATACGCTTGGCCGCGACGGCCGCCCCGGCGGTGACGGCCTTGACGCCGACATCGGCAACTGGGATCCGGAGTAGGTTTCCAGGGCCAGCAAGGGCCCGCTGCCCTGATGTCAACGATTCGAAAAGAGCGCGGATTCACGCTGATCGAGATCCTTGTAGTCGTGATCATCATCGCGATTATTTCGGGCGTCGCGCTGATGTCCATGAATCTTATCGGTGATGACCGTGAACTCGACACCGAGCGCAAACGGCTCGCGACGTTGATTGAACTGGCACAGGATGAGGCCGTTATGCAGGGGCGTGAATTCGGGCTTGAGCTGATGTCGTCGACCTACCGTTTCGTGGAGTTTGATCCGTTTGACTCCCGATGGAGCGAAGTACAGGGCGATGACCTGTTTCGAATGCGGCAACTACCTGAGGGCATGGAATTCGAACTCTACGTCGAAGACAAACTCATTCTTCTCGAGAACGATCCGAAATTGATCGAGGACCCGGACGATGAAGGAATGTCTCTCACGGTCGAAACCTACGCACCGCATCTATTTGTTTTTTCCAGCGGTGAATCAACGGCTTTCGAAATACGCCTCAAACGCCCACGCAACGATCAGCAACTTGTTATGCGCGGCAATGTGCTTGGTGCCATCGAATTCGTGGATCAGGACGACTGAGCAGCGATGATTTGCAGAACACAACGCGGATTCACGCTGGTCGAGGTCATGGTAGCGCTCACGATCGTAGCCTTTTCGCTAACCGCCATCGCGGCCAGCATGAATCAGATGATCGATGCCGCGAACTCAATGCGGGAACGCACTTACGCCGGTTGGATAGCACATAACAAGATCGCAGAACTGCGTCTTGCAAATGTTACACCGGAGGTCAGTTCAACCAGTGGCGAAGTCGACTATGCCAATAGTCAATGGTCATGGCGCGCCGTAATTTCCGAAACAGGTATCGAAGGGTTTTACCGCCTCGATGTTTCGGTATCGCATGCAGGAAGCGAGTACAACATCCGAACTGTGACGGGTTTCATTGGCGAACCCATGCCTGTCGGCCGGGCCAACCAGATCTGGAGCCGCGGCTTACGTTCGAGTGGAGCTACGAGTTGAGGCCGCTACTGCAAAAGGGATTCACACTGATTGAAGTGTTTGTCGCGCTCACTGTTTTTGGAGTGATGGCTCTCAGCACTGAGTTAATGCAAAGCGTGCCTCGACCGGTTCGCGTCGAACTCGGCGACGCACCGGTGCCGGCACTACAGTCCAGTTTCGGGTCGGAATTCGCCCTGCAACTGACCCACGGCGGTTGGCCGAATCCTGCGGGCGTGCCGCGCAGCACGATGCAGCGCACGGCGTACCGAATCGAAGATGGCGAGTTGATTCGCTATCACTGGAACGTCCTCGACCGAACGGTGAACAACACGCCATTGGCGACGGTCATGCTCGAGGATGTCGAAAGCCTGACATTCCGTTTCCTGCAGCCGCCGGATGAATGGACTGACCAATGGCCGCCACTGTCGGGCCAGGGAGGGCCGAACACCAGTTTGCCACGCGCAGTTGAAATCGTCCTGACCCTGGCCGACGAAGGCGAGATCAACAGGCTCGTTGAGGTATCACAGTGAAGCTCGTCCTGCAGAGGCGCGGCGTAGCGCTGATAACCGCGCTACTGATCACGGCGTTGGCGGGGTCTGTGGCTGCAGGATTGTCCTGGAATAACGCACTCGACGTCAGACGCACCATGGTAATGCTGTACCGTGACCAGGCGATCCAGGTGGCCATTGGTTCCGAAGGCTGGGTGCGCACCATCCTGCGGGACGATACGGCGAGCGGCAGCACATCCGATCACCTGGGAGAAATCTGGGCCACGGAGATCCCGGCTCTGCCCATCGAAGCCCAGGCGGTCCAGGGCGAAATCTATGGCAAGATCGAGGATCTGCAGGGCCGATTCAATATCAATAATCTGCTGGATGGTAATGGTGAGATTGATAAGCCATCCTTCGAACAGTTCGAGCGATTGCTGGCTGCCCTGGGCCTCGACCCGCGGCTGGCAGGCGTAACGGCCGACTGGCTCGATGCAGATCAGACCGAGGGCATTCCTGATGGAGCCGAGGATCCGCTTTATTCCGCGTTAACACCGGCCTATCGCACGGCCAATCAACGCATTGCTAACGTCACAGAACTCGCAGCCCTCGACGGCATGGACCGCGAAAGCTACGAGATTCTGCTGCCGCACGTGACGGCCTTGCCAGAGCGAACGCCGATCAACGTAAATACGGCATCGCTGGCTGTGCTGCAATCACTCGGTCCGAATGTCCGCGAAGCCGACGCCGAGGGGCTTATTGCTTTGCGCGAGGATGGCGGTTTCGTAGACTATGCCGGGGTGTTCGCGCCGCTGGTCGCCGAGGGAATGCAACAGTGGATCTCGGAAACGACCAGTTATTTTCAATTGAAGGCTGTCGTCCAGATTGATACGGTTCGGATAACTTTGTTCACTGTGTTACATCGGGACCCAAATAGTCCTGACGTAATTCCGATAAGCCGCAGCCTGGGAACCATCTAGTGTCCGAGTATCTCGTCATCCGATTGGGACATACGTCAGACCTTGCGGTCGAATGGATCGTGGCTGACGACAGCGGTACCCGCCGCGGACAAACGGTCTCAGGTTCCCTGGCTGACGCGGCCAGGGATGTCCGCGGCCGGCCGGTTATCGTGCTCGTGCCAGCCACCGAGGTGTTAACGACTACCGCAGAAATTCCTATTCGCAGCGGACCCCGACTCCGTGCTGCACTGCCCTTTGCGCTTGAAGAAAGCCTGGCCGATGAAGTGGATACATTGCATTTTGCGTCGGGCGTACGCCGTGAAAACGGCAAGCTGCCGGTTGCTGTGGTCGCGCGCGCCAGAATGGACGAATGGCTCGGGGCGCTCGATGACGCTGGCATTTCCGCAAACCGCATGGTCTCGGCGAATTATGGTCTTGCACGCATTCCAGGGACGATGAGTATCCTGATCGACGGCGACTGCGTCATGTTTAACGATGGCGCGGATTCGGAGTTCGTGATGCAGGGTGTGCAGCCCAGCGACACGCTGGTTGCCGCAGGGATGTTGTCCGACCGCAGCGACGAAGAACAGGAGGACGGTGAGCCGTCAGGCCATCTTGTTGCTTATTGTGAAGCCGCCGATGAAGAACGCCTGTCGCACGACTGGATCGCTCTCAGGCACGAATTGCACAGTGTCGACGTCAACCTCCTGCCCGACGGTGCGCTGCCCCGGCTCGCCGTCACCGTGGCGAGTGGCAACGGCGTCAACCTGCTGCAAGGCCGATACGGTGTAAAAACCGACTACCGAACACAGTTTCGCCCGTGGCGGAACGCGGCGGTACTGATACTTGGCCTTGTGATAGTGGGTCTGTTCGCAAAGGGCGTAGACCTGTACCGGCTTACACAGGAGGAAGCGGCGCTGCAGGCGCAGTTCATGGATGAATACCGGCAGATCCGACCCGGCGACACGCGCGAGGTGTTGGACCCTCTCAACGCGGTGCGGTCTGTCAAACAGGGACTGGGTGCTGCAACCGGCCCACAGGTATTCCTGCCTTCCTTGCGACAACTCAGCGAGGCGATGGCCCAAAATTCGAATGCACGCATCGAGACCATCAGCTACCGAGCCGGCGTGATCGATGTCCGCATAACGTCGCCGGATGTTGCAACGCTCGACAACATACAAAAATCTGTCAGTGCGTCCGGGGTGTTTCAGGCCTCGATCCAGTCGACCGACCAGGTTGCCGACCAAATCAGCAGCCGCCTGCAAATACGCGAGGCAGGATCATGAAGGACTGGTTCGAATCGCTGGAATCGCGCGAACAACTCTTCGTTGGCCTCGGCGCCGTCATCGTCGTCGTTGCCCTGATGTACGGGTTCATCTGGGCCCCGCTGGACAGGAACCACGATTCCATGGCCACGAGTGTCGATGACTGGCAGCGATCATTAGCAGAATTGCAGCCCCTGAAGAGCCTGGCAAAGAGCGGCAGTCAAGCCTCCGGTTCCACTGTGAAGGCCGGTCAGCAAGCACCGATCATTGTCGTTGACCAGACGCTGCGCAGCCGCCAACTTGAGCAATTTCGTCGGCGCAGCCAGCCGACAAGCAGCAATGGCATTCGGGTTGAATTCGAAAACGTGGCGTTCGACGACCTCGTGCTGTGGCTCGGAGACCTTAGCGCTCAGCATGCCATGCATGTTCAGGCAGGGAGCGTCTCAACGGGGACCCAATCCGCGCCGGGCCGCGTCAATGCGACGTTGACGCTGGAGCGCGCTCTTTGATTCACACCAAACGCGGCCTGCTGCTTGTCGCAGCACTAACGCTTGTACTCGCTCTGCTAGTCTTATTTCCTGCGCGTATCGCCTACCAGTGGGCAGCCCCGCCCGAGCTCGCCGCAAGCGGTATCCATGGAACAGTATGGAGCGGTAGGGCCAATGCCGTTGCGATGGATGGCATATACCTGAGCGACGTCAGCTGGCTGATACGACCCCTGCATTTGTTCACAGGCAAATTGGTCTACCGCGTCAAAGGTGCTCCCATATCCGGTTTCGTCGAAGGTAACGTCGGTATCGGCCTCGGCGGCACGGTGACCGTATCCGATCTGACCGCGTCGTTCCCGCTGCTGGCGCTCGCCCAGACTCTGCGAGTTCGTGGTTTGAGCGGCGACGCCACCCTGCAGTTCGATCGCATTCGAATTCGTGACGGCCTGCCGATCATGGCCAGTGGAACAGTGCAGGTAAACGACCTGCTGGCACCATCGCTCAGCCGCGAGCCCATTGGAGGATACCGCGCGGAATTTTTCACGCAGAACAACGGCGTTGCGGCCAGCGTTGAAGACACGGATGGTGTTTTGGATCTGGCCGGCAGCCTGCAGATCAAAGACGATCGCAGCTACCAGTTTATCGCTCAGTTGGTTGCGAAACCCGAAACACCGGCGGCTCTGCGAAAGCAAATGCAGTACCTCGGACCTGCCGACGAACGCGGGCAGCAGGAATTGCGCATAGAGGGTCGCCTCTAGCCAGTCACATCGCCGCTATACCTCGACCTCGACGAAAGTCTGCAGCAGCGGGAAATACAATGCGCAGCGCGCCTCAGTGCCTGCATAGGCTGTGTAAATCGCCGCGTATTTTCTTAGCTGCGGTCTGTAGCGATCCGTTTCTGCCCGAAGGAAACCCGCCAGATTACCGCCTTCATGTGAGCTTGTTTTGTAGTCAATAATCCAGTGCACGCCATCACTGTCGATCCGAACGCGATCGAGAACGATGGACTCTATCTTGCCCTCATACACTCCCGTTAACGCCATTTCGGCATGCCCGTCGCCGCTGGCGATCCACTGGCCTTTCGCATCGGTCAGCGTGCTTCGCAAGGCGCCTTCAACCCGCTCGGTGATGGTTTCGATCATGACCTCACCAACACCCATCTCTTTCAGCCATCGGCGCGTTACGGGTCTGTAGTCGGATAGCAACTCCGGATTCGGTGTCGCGCGGTTTGCGGCGAACAGATACAGCCAACGGTGCACAATCGTACCGGCAATGCGTGCTTCTGTTCCCACCCAGTAGAACTCGACCTCTTCATCCACGGTACTCAGATCGACACCAGCGGGTGACCCCGGCAATGATGCGACAGGCGGCAGCGTCCAGTTCGTTTTGAACCGGCGTAATACCGGACTCATCCAGACGTCGTCGTCAAGGGAATCCTCAGGAACATGGTCGACAAATGCGCTCGAATATTGTGGCTCGAGTGCAGGCCACAAGAGGTGCAACAGACTTCGCTTGGCGGGCGGTTTGAAAGCCGAACTGTCTGGAGTAACCGTTGTGTGTCCGATCAGATGTAATGATTTGCGCGCGCGGGTGCAGGCCACGTACAGCAATCGCGCTTGCTCGTGTCGGTCTTTCCCGGCCTCACTCAGTTCGATGAAGCGATGCACCGGGTCGGTGCTGAGTTCGTTGCGGGGACCAACCGGGCTGATCACCTTTCTTGCGGCGCCGTGCTCCCCCGGCACATCAAACCACGACAGCACCCTGCGATTGCCACTACCCGGCAAACGCCCAAGTCCGTACAACAATACGTGCTCAAACTCGAGACCTTTGGCCCGGTGCATTGTCATGACCTGCAGCCGTGCGTTTACGTCACTGGACACTCGTTCGAGATCGAGCATCGACTCGAGCTCTGCCACGTCCGTCAGCGACCCGCAGCGTTCATGCTTTTCGAGAACGTCAAAATATCGATAGACGTTGCTGACGGCATAGTCGTCGGCGAGGATCGCCGGCCCGCCGAGCGTCATCCAGGCAACCTCAATGAGCTGCCTGAGTCCCTGCAGCCGTCTTGGCGCCACCAGAGTGGCCAGCACGTGGTACGCAGGGCATGCAGATCGGTCCAGTCCAGGCCTATCCACGGCGCACGCAGGATCGCGAGCCAGGCAAGACGGTCCCCCTGATGCACTGCCGCGCGAGTGAGCGCGAGCACTTCGATGACTTCCGGCAAGTCGGTAAGGCGATCGATTTCTATTGCGCGATAGCCGATACCCTCTTTTCGAAGTTGGGCCAGCAGGTTTGGTAGCTGTGTGCGCCCGCGCACGAGAACGACTATCTCGTCTTCGGCGTGTTGAGTCAGCGTCTCAGAAATCACCTTGCAGCCGAGTTTCGCTTCCTGCTCGACGCTGCTGCCGAACACCGGATGGACGTAACAACGGCCTGCTCCCGCCAAATGCGGGACGCTGACTGCTTCGGAATACGATACGGCTCCGCTTGACGGGTCGTCTCGCGGCGCGAGAATTTCCGGGAACACCGTGTTGAACCAGTCGACCAGGAATTGGCCGGAGCGAAAATTTCTGCGTAACAGGAGCGATGTGAGTGTCACATTTCCGATGCCGTATTTTTTCGCGAGCAGAAACTGACCAACCTCGGCATTGCGGAACCGATAGATAGACTGCATGGGGTCGCCGACACAATACAAAGTGCGGCCATCGCCCTGCTCCCAGCCGCCCGTCAAGGCCTCGAGCATTTGATATTGCGCACTCGAGGTATCCTGCATTTCGTCGACCAGTAGATGACGCACCTGGTAATCGAGCAGCAACGCAACATCCCCGGGGTTTTCCGCGGTGCCAAGCGCCACCCCTGCTGTCAAAGCGATCTCGGTGTGATCGGCAACACCTAGTTCCGTGAATAAACGCTTAAGTTCGGTAACCGCCAGCGGTAATAAACGAAATAGCGCGAGAAGTACCTGCCACTGTTCATCGCTGTACTGCACCGGTGGCAACCCACGGACCCCATCAAGCAACTCCGCGAATTCTTCCTGCTCCGCCAGTTCTTCCAGCAAGGCATGCATCGCCGCCTTTTGTCCACCGTCGCCGGGTGGAAAGCCCTGGCGCTTATCAACTTTTTTCCGAAACTGGCCTGTCCTCGTCAGCAACAACTCGGCGAGACCCTGCCACTCTGGAATATTGCTCGAATGCGCTGCTGGTGATCCTATCTGCTCGTGCAGCGCACAAATCGGATCCGCCATTGAGCCACCGTCCCGCAAGTTCGCTGCGGCATAGCCCTGTAGCTCGGACAGTGCAGTGCCGACGGCAGTTTCAAATGCCGACGCCGTACGCTGCAGATGTTCCGTCACGGATGTTTCGAGGTCTTGCTCAAATCGTTGCCTGAGCGCATCGGCTTCGTGCCCTGTGAGCAGCCCGCTGCCAATAAAAGGCAACCACTGGTCCCTCGTACGCAGCATCTGCACCAGGTAGGAAACATAAACCTGCGTATTGTTGTCGACGTGTATCAGGACTTCGCGCGTTGCCGAGTTCATCGGCCCGCTTTCCGCAAGCCAGTCCAGCGTCGCCAGTGCGGCGGCACGATACAAGGAACTGAGTTCGGCGTCGGTAACGATCCGCGCGCCGCTCGCACCTTCAGGCGAACTGATGGGCCGCAATCGCGCGATCAGTGCATTGAGTGAATCCAGTGTCTGAATCCGCATACGTCGCGGGTTCACGAGCAACTGCCACCCATGCTCGCGATCATGCTGCAACGCCGCCACCGCCAGCGCTTTGGTCAGCTTCTGATGGTCCTCCGCTGGTTCTTCGCCGAGCTGCGCAACTTGCAGGGCAGCCAAAACGCGAAACTGCATTTCAGCGGCTGCCTTGCGCGTAAATGTAATGGCCAGCACTTCCTCGGGATTATCGACGGCGGCAAGTAGCTTCAAGTAGCGCTGAATCAGGAGTTCGGTTTTGCCGGACCCCGCGGGCGCCTGCACGATGAAAGAACGCGATATATCCAGCGCATCTGTTCGCGCCCGCAGGTCATCCTCTAGAAGGTGTGGGTCAGCCATCGCGACGCAATTCCGTATAGCGGCTGAGCAGGTTGAAATAGCGGGCATCTTTAACGCCCTGCAAACGGTTCATGCGCACGTCGCCGAGGCTTAAATCTCTACAGGCCGTGCGCACCTGTCGCTGCCAGTCGGCCAGTGAGTCATGCCAGCCCGCTTCATCGGTGTAGCCCCGACCCGCGCCGTCGAAACTCACTTCACGACTATCGATATTCACGAGTGCTACTGCAGCTATAGGGTCGTCAAGTGCGCACGCGTAGGCTATCAGCTGTATTTCTCGTGGTTGCCCGTCGCTCTGCAGGAATTTTTTCTTTGCGCCTGTCTTGTAGTCCAGGACTACCAGGCTGTCGTCAGGCAAACGATCGATCCGATCAACACGAAGCTGCAGGCGGACCCCGGCTTCGGCAAACGTGACTTCGTGCTCGACCGCTGCAATAGAGAATTCGCCCCGCGCGAGATCGATCGCCACGAAATTGTGCAAAAGCTCGTCGACACGCTCGCGTTCCAGCTTGAGCAATTCCATGAGCACGATATCGCTGTTGCGTTCGTGTCGGGCGAACGCTGCATCCAGGGCCGCCGCAATACGTCCGCGCGTGTCGTCGCCGGACCAACCGCATATATCGCCGCGCGACGGCGCGTCGATGTAGAGCTTGTGAAGCGCGTCGTGAATGATATTGCCGCGCAAGAGTGCCGGAAGCCCGACGGCCTGAGCTTGCAGATTTCTAACGCCGAGGCGCCCGACGATGAACGCCGCGATCGGATCTGTCATTTGCCGTTGAATCGTGCCGGCGCCACCCGAAACGCGCTCTTCAGGGGTAATCTTCGGCACCGATTCTTCGACAACAACCGCGGCACCACGCTTTGACAATGTGGCTGCATGCCAGCCAGGATCTGGTTGGGCTGCCTCGTCTTTGGCGCCCAGCGCCAGCAAGAGGCCGCTGGCAGACTGCTCTGCATCGTCTTCGGTCAGCGCATAGCTGCAAACCACTTTATCGGCCGCACTCCCGAGGCGCACCAGCATTCGCTGGGCATAAGCCAGCGTGTCAGAGGGCTCCGCATCCGGCATGCCTTTTTGTCGCTGCAGGCTGCGCGCGACCAGGGGCGACGGGTTCCCGGGCGGCGGCCAGTTCGCGGCGCTAAGACCACTTATCCAGATAGCATCGAACTCGGCCCCCGATGCCTCGAGCGGCCCCATGAGCTGCACGGCCCTGCCTTCCGACTCGGGTTGAAAAACCGTCCCGGCAGCCATCAATTCAAGACGGTGAATTGCGGCCTTGTAGCTCATCGCGGGACTGACAAGGTCCAGTCGCGCGAGATCATTGAGTAATTCCCGCCAACGATTGACGAGCTGAAAATCAAAGCTCGACAAGGTGTCTTCACCCGGCCATTGGCATGCTTTCAGAAACTCATCGACATAAATCGCCCAGTCAGCGGGCGACGCGCTTTTCGGTAACTCTCTTCGGCGTTTCGTGATTGAGGCGACGACACGAAGCCAGTCGGCAACGTCCGTGTCATCCTCGCGGCCGCGAAGCGCGGCCGATAGCATCGCGGGCGACCAGTTTCGATCCGGTAATTGTCGCAGTCGCAGTTCCAGCAGGCTGCGCCCGCCTGTCGATGCTGAAGCGATTAGCGGTGTGCGAAGCAATTGACCAAGGTCACCTGCCGGAAGATCGCGAACGAGCCACCGCAACAACAACAAGGCGATCGACACGGCTGGATAATCGACCAGCTTGCGTCCGTACGAAACGTTGACCGCATGTGCCACGGAACCTGGTGCATATTGCCAGCCCGGGACCAGCCCCTCTCGAACCAGGTGTGTCTTGTGTTGCGCCCGCTGCTCCAGGTCGCCGGCAATAATGGCTATCGTCTGATTCGGGTCGTTTTCGAGCTGCTGACGTGCCCAGCCGCCGGCGGCACGCATTTCAGCGTCGGGGCTTTCGAAGCACCGCAGAGTAACCGACCCGGCAATTTCGGGCACCGGTGCCGAGCTTATGTCGCAGTCATTATCGGCAAGCGCCTTCATGATGGAGCTGACGAGCGGCCTGTCCCGGTCGAAGCCCACAAAAGTAACCCGGCCGGTGCTCGTTACGCGGCCCGTACCGATCAAACCTTCGACCAAAGCACCGAGTCCGGCGTCGTCCACCCAATGCTCGCGCTCGAGAACGCCGAGATAGCGACCGGCCGCGGCGGCAAACAGTCGCTGATCGCTGCTCGTAGCCGACCGCGCGACCTCCCGGATGGACACACGCCAATCGGCCAGGCGTTGCCAGGTGTTGCGGGACAGCCGAACGAGACCTGCAAGCCCCGCAGTGTCCGCACCGATTTCTTTGCGCAGACAGCGCTCCCACAAGAGCTGACTATGGTGCTCGTTGATCCTCGTAGGCAGAGACGCGGGATCCGGTGCTTCCAGCAACCGGCTGTCGAGCCAGTCCTGCCAGGAATGAATCGCAGGGCTTTGCCAGGCGACTTTTCCGGCGGAAAATTGCTGCTCTGCGAACACATCCCGCAACACTTTTGCCAGTCGGCGATTTGCCGTAATTACGGTCGAGGGGCCGCGCAGCGCATCCGTTAGCCACTGATACATCGGTCAGGTGTGCTGCTCCAGACAGGTCTCGATGCGATCGAAAACGATGTTGATCGTCTCGGTATCGGGCAGTGTCGTGATGCGGAAGTGATCGGTGTATGGCGTATTGAAACTGCTTCCCGGCGCAACGAGTACGTGATGGCTTTCCAGCAGTTCGAGCGCAAAGGCCTGATCATCGAAGCGCCCGCTAAACCGGGGGTCAAGCCGAATAAAGGCATACATGGCACCCATTGGCCGCTGCGCGGTCAGGAATCGACTTTCCCCAACCCGGTCAATAACCGCCTGCCTTGACTGATACAAGCGGCCGCCCGGCGCTACCAGCTCGCGGATGCTCTGGAAGCCCCCGAGCGCTGTCTGCACGGCCCACTGTCCCGGCACATTGCTGCACAGGCGCAGCGCCGAAAGCAACTCCATGCTGTGAATATATTCTTCGGCCCGATCGAGCTCGCCGCTGAAGACACACCAACCGACACGGTAGCCGCAGGCGCGATAAACCTTCGACAAACCTGAAAATGTCAGGCAAACGGCGTTGCTTGCCAGCGTTGCCATCGGGATGAACTCGGCATCGTCATAGACCATCTGGTCGTAGATTTCGTCGGCCATCAGGACCAGCTTGTGCCGTTCCGCCAACTCGACTATGCCAGTGAGGGTCTTTTCATCGTAAACCGCACCGCTGGGATTGTTCGGATTGATAACAACAATTGCCTTGGTTTTGCCATTTATTAGACTTTCGATATCGGCGACGTCGGGCAGGAATCCCTTGTCCGTGCTGCAGGAGTAGTGCCGAACCACGCCGCCGTTCAACGCCACTGCCGCACTCCACAAGGGGTAGTCCGGGCTGGGTACCAGGACTTCGTCGCCCGGGTTAAGCAAAGCACGCAAGGACAGATCGATGAGTTCGCTGACGCCATTGCCGATGAAAACCTCGTCTGCGGTGACCCCGCTGATTCCGCGATTCTGCTGCTGCATGACAACGGCTTCGCGTGCCTTGATGGCAGTAGGGTTCGGCCTGGCCGAGGTTTTCGATCATCGCGAGACGCATGGTTTCCGGTGTGCGAAAACCAAACAGGCCGGGGTTGCCAATGTTAAGAGAGATAATTTCGTAACCACGTTTCTCCAGTTCGAGCGCCTGATGCGCGAGCTGGCCGCGAATCTCGTAACGTACGCCTTTCAGGGTCTCGCTGGTGGGGATTTGCTGTTCCATAAATGCAGTCAATCTGGCCGTGTGATCCTATATTGCCGAATGCTCGTGCAGCTCGGCGATCAATTCCTGAGGGTAACCCAACCATTCGCGCAAAACCTCTTCCGTGTGCTCGCCCAACAATGGCGGCGCCTTCTTATAGCTGACGGGTGTCTCTGAGAAGTCGACAGGATTCGATACGATGGGTACGTCCTGTCCGAGGGTGTTTGCAAGTTGTCGAACCAGCCCGCGTTCTTGCGCGAAGGAATCCGTGAGCACCTTGTCGATCGAATTGATCGGCCCCGCCGGCACGCCCCTGTCGCCCAGCGCCCCCAGCCAATGCGCGGTGGTCTGCGTTTTTAGCACGGCTTCGAGGATGCTGATGAGTTCGGCACGATTCGCGATGCGATCACTGTTGCGCTGGAATCTCACATCCGTCGCGAGTCCGGGCTGGGCAATACAATCCGCAAATACGGCAAACTGACGGTCGTTGCCGACCGCCAGCATGAGGCTGCCATCACGCGTCGCAAACGCCTGATACGGTACGAGATTAGGATGCGCCGTGCCCATTCGCTGCGGCACTGCCCCGCCAACCAGGTAGTTCATGTTCTGATTTGCCAGCCAGGCGACCTGGCTATCGTAAAGAGGCACATCGATATGCTGTCCATGCCCGGTCACTGCGCGCGCGTTCAGTGCCGCCAGTACCGCGGTCGTCGCGTACATGCCCGCCATGATGTCGGCAATCGCAACTCCCACCTTTTGTGGTCCGTCCGTGTCTTCACCCGCTGGGCCAGTGATACTCATGAGACCAGCGGACGCCTGTATCATGGCGTCGTAACCCGGTTCGGAAGCTCGCGAGCCGCTTTGGCCGAAAGCAGAGATCGAACAGTAGATGAGTCGCGGGTTAAGCGCGCAGAGTTCGACGGGGCTCAACCCATAGCGTTTCAGCGTGCCAACCTTGTAGTTTTCGAGTAGCACATCGGCGGTAGCGGCGAGATCGCGTATGACCTGCTGCCCCTTTGCATTGCTTATGTCGACAGTGACAGAACGCTTGTTGCGATTCGCCGATAAGAAATAGGCCGATTCACCCCCGGCCAGACCGTCCAGCCAGGGCGGGCCCCACTGGCGGGTGTCGTCACCGACACCAGGTCGCTCGATCTTGACGACATCGGCGCCGTAGTCACCGAGCAACTGGCCCGCCCAGGGACCGGCGAGAATCCGACTCATATCGAGTATCCGGATGTTCGAAAGTGGCGCTGCCATGGACTGCCAAAACTCCCGCTCTGCACGCGTCAAAAAAACCCGGCCAACCTTGCGGTTGGCCGGGCGGGTCCGCACGGAGATTGCGGATCCCGACTATTCGTCGTCTGCGTCCGGGTCCAGCTCTTCCACCTCGGCACCTTTCATTTCCTGTGGTGCCGGTGTGTGTTCAATTGTCGGCTTTTTCTTGCCGTACCGGATCAGAAGGTCGTCCTCCTCTTCCGCGTTCAGCCGCCTGATGTTCGCGATCCTTATCGATTGGTTGTCGAAACTGCCGTCAAAAATGACTTCGCTGAACGCTGAGCAAATAGTGCTTGTCTGCGACCTGAAGGCGATTCCCCAGCTGGACTGGAGTCCGAAGGCCCTTCGCTGCAACCTGACATGGTACTTGCTGCGTCCCGCAGCCGAAACAATCAAATTCGACTCATCAAGGACGGTATATCCTCGGATACTTGGCTCGTAGATGCAATCCAAGCCCCGTGAACCCGACCTGTCGTCGTCGCTATTTGTGCCGGCACAAGCTAATAAACTGCTTAAACAAAACCCGATAAGCATTTGTTTAATATACACGTTGTGTTTTTCCGATCGTCTGAGCATAGCCACCTCCATCATCGACCAATCGGACCCTTTACATCGGAATTAGACCCCGAATCCGCGTTTAGTTTAAGCCAAATCCGCAGCCCCCGGGTCCGGATTCCAGCCATTTCCGAGGCCGACCGGACGCTCTGGATCCCGAATCCACTCACTCCAGGAGCCCACATAGAGTCTTGGTTCCCTGTAGCCGGCCTGCACGCCTGAAATGGCCAGGTGGCAGGCCGTCACGCCGGAGCCACACATGACGGCCCAGGGTGCGTTCCTGTCCTCACCAAGAACGGAGAGCCACAGTTGCTCGAGAGCCTCCTGCGATTTCCAGCGGCCGTCGGCATCCAGGCTCACGGGAAACGGCAGGCTCAAAGAGCCCGGAACATGCCCTGCGACCGGGTCTATGGGCTCGATTTCACCGCGAAAGCGAGCGGCATCACGAGCGTCATACAGCCGCATGCTTGCGATGGCGTCCACGTCGCTCTCGAGTTCCGCAGTCGTCACGACCATGTCGTCACGCGGCTCAGGCAGGAACTGCGTCTCCGAAACCTGTTCGGCTCCGCTGACTACAGGTCCGGCAGATGCAATCCAGTGAGCAAGTCCTCCGTCCAACAGTCGAACGCGCTCATGACCAAGCCAGCGCAGCAGCCACCATGCACGTGCTGCCAATGCGCCGTTGCCTGCGTCGTAGACAACGACATTTGAAGCGTTAGTCACTCCCAGCCTGCCGAGCGTCGCCGCAAACTCAGCCACATCAGGAAGCGGATGGCGGCCACTCTGCGGGCTGATCGGTGCGGCAAGGTCCCGATCGAGGTCGGCGAACACGGCTCCGGGAATATGCCCCTGCAGGTAGGCGCGCCGGCCGGCGCCCGGATCGGCAAGGTCAAAGCGACTGTCGATAATTCGCAAATCCGAATCGTCAATTCGCGATTGCAGCTCATGTGTATCAATCAGGTTGCTGTCTTGTCCCATCCTTACCTCTGCTTTTAGGCGCTTTTGATCTTGTACACGGCGGGTACGTCGTAGACAATAGCGTGCCGCCAGAGAAGCCTGCAGTCGATCTGCGGGCAAACAGGGAGTCAGATAAGTGGAAAAGATTTTAGTCGGCTTGAAACGTGTTGTTGACTACAACGTCAGGGTTCAGGTCAAGAGTGACGGCAGCGGTGTCGAAACGGATGGCGTAAAGATGAGCATCAATCCATTTGATGAAATCGCGCTTGAAGAAGCCCTACGCATCAAGGAACGAGGTGAAGCGTCCGAGGTTATCGTCTTGTCCATCGGGACCGCAGATTCCCAGCAGCAGCTGCGTACCGGACTGGCTATGGGCGCGGATCGCGCGATCCTGGTTCAGACCGACGAATCGGCTGATCCGCTGACAGCGGCGCGGATTTTCAAAGCAATTATTGAGCGCGAGAATGTGGACCTCGTCATCCTCGGTAAACAGGCGATCGACGATGACAACAGCCAAACCGGCCAGATGCTGGCGGCAGTCTGGGGACGTCCGCAGGCGACCTTTGCATCGGCCGTCAGTTTTGATGGCAATACCGCGCGTGTGACGCGCGAGGTGGACATCGGGCTTGAGACAATTGAGATTGACCTGCCCGCCGTCATCACCGTTGATTTGCGGTTGAACGAGCCCCGCTACGTCAAGTTGCCGGACATCATGAAGGCCAAAAAGAAACCTCTCGATCAAATCCCGTTCGCTGATCTTGGCGTCGAAGCTGCGCCGCGAACAAAGGAAATCAAATTCGAGCCTCCCGAAAGCAGGCAGCGCGGCATCATGGTGGAGGATGTAGCCGGCCTGGTGACGGCCCTTAAAGACAAAGGACTCGTGTGATGTCGAAAGTACTCGTAATTGCTGAGCATAATGGCGCAGCACTGAATCCAAGCACGGCCAAGTGCGTCGCCTGTGCGAAACAGGTTGAAGGCGCAGAGATCGATGTTGTCGTTTTTGCAGCCTCAGCTTCTGCCGTGGCAGCTGAAGCGGCGCAAATAAGCGGTGTCGGTCGCGTTCTTACAGTCGAACGCGAAGAGAATGATCCTGCTATTGCGGCGCTTCTTGCACCGCAAATAGCCGCGTTGGCGTCTTCCTACAGCCATGTATTCGGTCCGTCGACGGCCTTCGGGAAAGACGTCATGCCACGGGTCGCTGCCTTGCTCGGCGTCAACCAGATCAGCGACATTATGAGTGTCGAAGGGCCGCAACGCTTCAAACGCCCGATCTACGCCGGTAATGCGATTGTGACGGTCGAGGCGCCGGCAGATAGCGTGGTGGTGGCGACGGTTCGAACCGCTTCGTACCCGGCTGCTGACGGCGGCAACAGCGCCACGATCGAAAACACAAATATTGACGCCGAGTTGCCGACGCACACCCGGTTTATCGAGGTGCAGACCGGCCAGTCCGATCGTCCGGACCTGCAGGCCGCCGCCAAGGTAGTCTCCGGCGGTCGCGCGCTAGGCAGCGAAGAGAAGTTTGCGCTGATTTACAAGTTAGCCGACAAACTCGGCGCGGCGATCGGCTCGTCCCGGGCCGCTGTCGATGCCGGTTATGTGCCGCCGGAAACCCAGGTTGGACAAACCGGTCAGATCATTGCGCCGGACCTGTACATCGCTATCGGTATCTCAGGGGCAATTCAGCACATTACCGGTATCAAGGATGCGGGCACGATCGTCGCGATCAACAAAGACGAGGAAGCTCCCATCTTTGAAGTGTCGGATATCGGACTCGTCGGTGACCTGTTCAGCATCGTCCCGGAATTGACGGACGCGCTGGACTAGGACTGGTCCTTCCCGGCGCCTATAAGGCGCCGAGGATGGCCTCCGCCTTGCTGACTTCAAACTGCCC
Organism: uncultured Woeseiaceae bacterium; assembly: GCA_947259145.1. Lineage (GTDB taxonomy): Bacteria > Pseudomonadota > Gammaproteobacteria > Steroidobacterales > Woeseiaceae > UBA1847. Next base: position 11,474 of record CAMYLB010000309.1, on the reverse strand, counting down.
TGGCGCCTCGACGGCGACATGAGCGGCGACGCCATCGTCGACGACAATCGCGAAGCGCTGGCCGCGCATGCCCATTCCGAAGCCGGTAGCATCCATCTCAAGTCCCAATGCTCTGGCGTATTCACCATTGCCATCTGCAAGCATCATGACATTGTCGCCGACACTTCGATCCTTGCCCCAGGCGTCCATGACGAAGACATCATTGACTGCCATGCAGGCAATCGTGTCGACACCCTTGGCCTGCAACTTTGCCGCTTCATCGACGAATCCTGGCAGATGATTCATCGAGCATGTCGGCGTAAAAGCGCCCGGCACGGAAACGAGCACAACTTTTTTCCCTGCGAACAAGTCCTCGCTGGAAATGGCGCCGGGGCCCTTGTCTGTCATCACGCCAAATACGCCAGATGGCATCTTCTGGCCAGCTGAAATTGTCATCGATAATTACTCCTGTTTCGGTATTGAGATTGTGGGCATGATCGGCAATGCTTTTTGCCCGGCTTTTATCAATTCTAGCAGGAAGAGAAGCACTATGGACTTTGCGCTAACTGAAGAACAACAACTTATACAAGATGCGGCTCGCGAATTTGCCCAAAATGAAATTGCCCCCATCGCCGCACAGTTCGATGCAAGCGGCGAGTTTCCATTGGAGACCATTCGACAGGCCGGTGAACTGGGATTCATGGGCATCGAGATACCTGAGGAATACGGTGGATCGGGGCTGGACTCGATTAGCTATGTGCTTGTTATGGAAGAAATTTCTGCGGCTGACGCCGCCCATGGCACGATTGTATCCGTAAATAATTCACTGTTCGGCGTGCCGCTACACGAGTTCGGTAGCGAAGAGCAGAAGCAAAAGTACCTTCGTCCGGTCGCGTCAGGTGAGGTCAACGGCGCCTACGCGCTCACCGAACCACAATCCGGATCCGATGCTGCAACCATGCGCTCGCGTGCAGAACGTTCTGCAGACGGTTCGCACTACACGCTAAATGGCAAGAAAGCATGGATCACGTCGGGACCAGTTGCGAAATACATGATCGTGTTCACGCAGACGCTCGATAGCAGTGGCGAATCCGTGGGTATCAGCGCTTTTGTGATCGATACCGAAAAACCTGGATTTCGGGTTGGCAAGACGGAGCCGAAACTTGGCATCCGCGCTTCAGCGACCTGCGAAATAGAACTTGAAGACTATGTGTGCCCCGTCGGGAATCGAATCGGCGACGAAGGGAAAGGATTCAAGATCGCGCTTACCGTTCTTGATGCGGGACGTGTTGGCGTTGCGGCACAAGCCGTAGGAATCGCGCAAGCCGCTTACGCCGCAGCCGTAGAGTACTCGAGGGAACGCAAGGCATTCGGCGCCCCGATCGGCAGTTTTCAGGCGATTCAGGACAAGATCGCTGATATGAAGATGCGGATCGACGCATCACAACTTCTGGTACTACGAGCGGCATGGTCAAAGCAGCATGCAAAGAAAACCGGCGCGAGAAACACGCTGAATTCGAGCATTGCGAAGCTCTATGCCTCGGAAACCGCGATGTTCGTGACCCACCAGGCGTTGCAGATTCACGGCGGCATGGGCTATAGCAAGGAATTGCCGCTAGAAAGATATTTTCGCGACGCGAAAATCACCGAAATCTACGAGGGCACGAGTGAGATTCAACGCATGGTGATTGGCCGGACCGAAACCGGCCTGCGGTGACCGTGCTGAAGCATCGTAAGAGCGCGCTGCTCATAGAGGGGACAATGTTGTCTGCATAAGGAGCATTGCCGGCGCACGATAATGGAGGCTGTTTGTCGCTCCTCAGTAGTCGTTGTCGGCCACGTGAATAACCAGCCCATCCAGCTTGTCAGAGACCTCGATCTGACAGGTTAGTCGACTGTTTGGCTTACGTTCGAACGCCGCATCGAGCATGCTGTCTTCCATATCATCCATTTCAGGAAGTTTGTCGAGCCAGGCCTCGTCGACATAGCTGTGGCAAGTCGCACAGGCGCAGGCACCACCACATTCGGCGACAATGCCGTCTATTTCATTGTTTATGGCACCCTCCATAACCGAATAGCCGCTTTCCACCTCAACTTCGTGGCGGCTTCCATCGGTGGCGACATAAGTAATATTTGGCATTTGTGTATCCCGTAATAATCAACGCGCAATTTTAAGGGCGTTGACCGTTTCCGGTCAACGCCCCAATAAATCAATGAAAAAGCGCGGTTGCTGCTGGCTAGTCTTCTCAGACGCGCAGGGCTTTGGCTTTCTTCGCGTCCAGTTCCTGGCGTTTCTTGCGGGCAGCTTCTTCGGCGAGCTTGATCTGTCGATTTCGCTCTACGTCCGCATCGATAACCCTTATCCACTGATCTGCTGTGCGTACAGAGCGTGGCGTCTCAGACGCTTTTCTAAACGCCGCTTTGGCGTCCGAATAGCGACGCAGGTTGTACAGGCACATGCCCAGTGAAATCTGCATATTGTCGGGGTTCTTGAGGCCGCCTTTTCGAATTGCATCGTTTGCGGATTTAGTACACTCCGAGTAGTTACCGATATTCAGGTACGTGTTGGCGAGCCTTTGATTAAGTTCGCCGTGCGTCGCAAGTTTTGCGGCCGCCTGCAGCGCCGGAATGGCCTTTTTATCTTCCTGGGCCAACATCCATGACTGTGACAGGAGACGATAGTTCTTCTCGCTTTTCGGGACGATGCCGGCGTTCATCTTCTCTTCCAGCAGCGTTGCCGCTTTGTAGGGTACTTCCGCTTGCAGATAAAGCTGCGCCATGGTCACGAATTCGGTGTCCTTTTCCAGCATGCCCTGCGTGTGCGCTGCATCGTAGGCGTAAATCAGCTTCTCATCCTGGCCGAGTTCCGTAAACGCACCGGCAAGTGACTTCCAGTAGCGCGCTTTTGGCCAGTTTTCCAACAAAATAATTTGTATATCGCGGACCTTCTCGTAATTTTCCTGCTGGAAATACGCAAAGTTCAGCAAGCCGTACCAATTCTCCTTCGGCGGCTTGTCACGTTCCTTCGCGACACGCATCGCGTTTTCTATCGGCGATACCATTTCTTTGTAACGCTCGAGGTTATAGAGGATCTGTGCCCGCAGAATGAATGGCTCCGGCGCCGGGTTCGTCTCAAGCACGAACCATTTATCCAGCGTAGTGAGCGCCTTTCCATACTGCTCTTCCATCGTCAACAACTGCGCCATCGTAAACGTTGTTTGTTTTGCTTGCTGCGGCTCTAATGTCGGGATCGCGAGCATCTTTTCATAAGTACGAATCGCGTTTTTGGTGTCGTCCATGTTGTAATAAACAAAGCCAATGTAGTTCAGCACATTGGCCTGTTCATACTCGGTAAGCTTGTCAGGATTGTATAGGTTGTTCAGGGATTTTAGCGCCCCGTTGTAGTTCTTCGCATCAACCATTTCCTGAGCTTTCTGGATACGCTCATACACTTCCTTGCTAACGGCCTGCGCCTGCTTGGTCTTGGTTTTATCTCTGTCTTCGTCGGTAGCTTTTTGCGCCCCGGCACTACCGAAAGCAAGTACGCCGACGACTAACGCAAGGCATAGCTTCAGAGAAATTTCGCGATTCATATTCATGTCAAAAAAGATCCTCTTGAATAACTTTTTCCGCCCTGGCAAGTAGCAGGCGTTATTCCTCAAGCTGGAATGAAATTCGTGTCTTTACGCCCGGCACATCAACCGGAACGCCGTCGACTACGCGTGGCTTGTATTTGAACTTGAGCACGGCACGAATCGCCGCACGCTCAAACAGGCTGCTGGACGATTGAAGAACAATCGGGTCTCTGACTGTCCCCGCGGTTGTGACAGTAAATGACAAGTCGACGAATCCCTCGAGACCCCTCGACAGGGCGCGCGCCGGATAAACCGGTGCTACGCGTACGATCGGCAGATAGTCGCCTTCAGCGATATTCATGCCGCCGGGGCCACCGATACTCGTGTCCGCCGAAACTGTGGGCGCTGCAACATTGATGGTCGGTGCGTCCGGATTGATGTTGTCCAGCTCCTGAGGTGGGGTCTCAGGCGGCGTCTCGGGTGGTTTCGGCGGCTTTTCCGGAGTCAGGTCCGCGATATTCAGGTTCTCATTGCGCTTTACGCGGACGAACTCAAGTTTGTGGCGTTCGCGAGGATCTGTCAGCGCGGTCTTACCCGTAACGATGAGTAACTGCATGACGAACAGCAGGCTCAGCGTAACGATCGTGCCGATCACTATTGAAAATACATAACGACCTATCATGGTCCGGTTCTCCTCAACGGGAATTGCCGGTGTATGTCGCCGACAACTCCACTGTAATTCGACAAACTTCCTGCGCCGTTGTTCCTAGCCGTCATCGGATGCGATGGCTACGTTAGTCACGCCCGCACCCTTCGCCGCTTCCATGACGATAACCAGCGTCTCGTGGGTTGATTTTTCATCAGCCTGTATGACGATTGAACCTTTCGGGTTTTCAGCGTGCAAACGCTCGAGGATTGAGCGAACCGCGCGCGGGTCTCGCTTCTGGCGATCAATCCAGATTTCGTCATTCGCACTGATCGCGATCAGTATGGATGCGTCGTCCTGGGAATCGGCGGTTATCGTGTCGGGACGCTCGACCTGGATGCCGGCTTCCTTGATAAATGTCGCCGTCACAATGAAGAAAATGAGCATGATGAACACGACGTCCAGCATCGGCGTCAGGTTTATCTCATTTTCTTCCTCGTCGACACCAATCGAACCTTGTCTTTTTCGCATTGCTATTGTCCTGGTGAGTGCAGGGCTATCGTTTGTCGGCGATCGAAATGTTGTAAACCCCGGCGCTTCGGGAGGAATCCATTACCTCCACAAGTACTTTATTCGATGACTTGTTATCAGCTTGGATCACCACCGATCCTTTCGGGTTCTCTGCATGCAGCCTTTCAATGTTCGCACGGACTGCACGCGGATCGATCAGGCGCCTGTCGATAAAAATTTCATCGTTGGAACTGATCACTACAAGGATGTTCGCTTCTTCCGGCGTGGACTCAGTTACTGGAGCATCAGGCCGGTTGACATCGATTCCTGATTCCTTAATGAATGACGCCGTAACAATGAAGAAAATGAGCATAATAAATACGACGTCCAGCATCGGCGTCAGGTTGATTTCATTCTCATCCTCGTCGACATGGATATCATCCAGATGTTTTCGCATGGCGACTGTCCCCTAGTGATCCATCGTGAGCGAATCCTCAAGGAATTCGACTTCACGGGCGGCGCGGCGGGATAAAAGAGTGACCAGGAGGACGCCCGAAAGCGCCCCGACCATCCCTGCCATGGTCGGTACCGTGGCCTGAGATACGCCGGCCGCCATCGCACGGACGTTACCCGAGCCGGAGACCGCCATGACCTGGAACACACTGATCATGCCCGTTACCGTGCCGAGAAGGCCGAGCAAGGGACAAAGTGCGACGAGCGTCTGAATCAGGTTGATACCCTGATTCGTTGCTTCGCTGAATCGCGAGATCATCAACTCCCGGATCTGTTTCGCATTCCAGGACTTACGTTCCGGCCGCGATTCCCAATTGTCATAAATCTCGCGTGACATTTTGCCCATCGATGTGCGAAAGAACATGATCCGCTCGACGATGACGACCCACATCAGGAAGATGGTCACTGCGATGACCCGGAGTACGGGGCCACCCAGACTCATGAAATCTCGTATGGCTTCGAAACTGTCAGCAAGCCAAAGCATGGCGACTCCTTTCGGCTCTAGCCATTCCGTTCGGAGTGCTGTGCCACGAGGCCAGCGCTCTGAGACTGAAGAATGTTGACAATCTTGCGGCTCTGACCACTGACGACCGTGTGCAGCAAGACCATGGGAATTGCTACGACAAGTCCGAGTACCGTTGTCATCAATGCCTGTGAGATACCGCCGGCCATCATCTTCGGATCACCAGCACCGTAAAGTGTGATCACCTGGAAGGTCTTGATCATACCGGTAACCGTACCCAGCAGACCCATGAGCGGTGCGACAGCCGCAACCACCTTGATGAAGAGCAGCCCCTTGGTGAGGTCCGGCATCTCCTTCAAAGCCGCCTCGCTAAGTTTCAGCTCGACGGTTTCGGTATCGGCACCCCTGTTACTTTCGTAAGCAGCCAGTACGCGACCCAGCGGGTTGTCGGCGCTTGCCGTGTCCCGCTTCAGCTGCGCAGTAACCTTGCGGCTGGCGTTGGACAGTGCCAAAAAGCGCAGTATTGCGATAATCAACCCGATGATACCGAGCGCAATAATGCAGTAACCGACAATGCCGCCCTGCTCGATGCGATCCTTAACGGTCGGCGATTCCACGAGCAATCCGAGGATGCCACCCTTGGTGACATCGATACCGAAATCGACAGCGCCGCCATCGGCATCCATCAGGTCACCCGCCGTAGAGGCATAACGACCTTCAGGCTGACGCAGCAGCTCGGCGATCGACTTCTCGCCCGAGTCATATTCCAGGTAGCCGTTCTCAGAAACAATATTGAAGGCGCCAACTCGAACGACTTCCATTTCTTCCTGCTGGCCATCGGCTTTCGTGACGAGGTGATTGAAGCGAGTAACCTTGCCGGTCTCGACAATTTCCTTCTGCAGCATTCCCCACAAAGTCTCGATGTCCGCAATCGAGGCCAGGCTGCTGGCCCCGGCCATCTTGGCGCCGAGCTCAAAGAGAAACGCCGAACGATCCGGGAATTCAATGTTGGTCAGGGAAGCGCTGAATCGACCCTGCGCATCACCAGACACGGTCTGCAACACGCCAAACAGCTCTTTCAGGGCGCCCAGGCGCTCGTCGAGGGCCTGTCTAGCCGTGATTATCTGCTGCTGATTCTTCTCGAAACTCGCTTCAAGGCTGGCGCTCGTTTGTTCTTCACGAGTTCGCTCCGCACGTGCCTGGTTCAGCAGCGACTGCTGCTGGTTCTTGTTCTGTGCGAAGGCAGCTTCACGTTTGCGCGCTTCCTGCGAGTCGCGTGCCTGTCCCTGCTCGATCAGACGCAAGAGCTCAGCCATGCTGCGAGCACTGTCGTCCTGTGCGTTGGCCGTGCCAACAAAACCCAGACTCAGCAGTCCGACGGCAATAATGAGTGTAATACGTTTCATTTAATTAGCCTCCGCAGCTGGAACGGGAACAATGATGAGTTCCGGTGCAATTAATTGTCTGGCCACCCGCAGACCTTTGCGCACTTCGTTTCGCGCGGAGTCATCTACGACCCAGCTACGCGCTTCATTGTCCCAACGACCCGTAATCTTGGTGTCGTCAGACTGGAAGTAGAGCCCGATGCGACCGACGCGAAGCATGTTGAACGAGCGCGTGGCATCGTCGATGGTCAAAGACTGGGTGTAATTCTCAATGGTCGTGCCATAGTCATTTTCGATCTGGTACGCCTCCATCACCTTGCGGAATTTCTCGGCGACGCTGACGTCGGAGCGCTCCATGATGCCTTGCAGACCCGCAATGCGCTTGTTGCGCTCGTCCATCAGGAACGGAATGTCGAGCTTCACGGACTGGTCGAGTCCGTCGATCATGCGTTCCATCAGGGGAAAGATCTGGCGGTTAATGACGTCAACCTGGTCCATCGACAATCCGATGTCTTCCAGAACGGCCGACTGCCCTTCAACCTGGGCCCGCATCAGCCGGTTGTAGACCTTGAGTCCGTCGATTTCCTTGTTAATGGACCTGTACTGGTCCTCGAGGGAACGAGTACCTTGAACAATTTTGTTGATACGCTCCTGCGATTGTTGCGCAAGGTTCAATCTGCGTTGATCAGCCTGCAATACCTGATTGACGGACTGGGCGAATACGCTGCCGGAAAGCAAGATCACCGCTGTAGCGAATAACGCTGCGGTAATGCGCCGACTGCTGCTAATGCACCGATTCATGAACGCTCCTTAAAAGTCGTATGTTGTTGTTAATAGTTACGGAGAGACATGCAACGTATCCACTGAATACATGCATAGCTGAAAACTGATAAAGCAGATCATGTAGCGATTTGTGCACGCGCTCCTCTCCACTTACGCCGCGCGGCGACAAACTTTCCTGGAACTTGATTTTTTCTCTACTAATTAGTTTTTGGCCGCCGCGGCATTGCCGAGGCTTCCCCGCCAAGTGTTCCTATACTTTTGTGATGTCCCCTGTACTTCGGAGCCAAGAATAACACATGCTTGCCAGATCGCCAGCCCATGAACTACATAACTCTTAACAACATAACGCTACTTTCGTTATTCGTGATTAACATGCAACGACACGATCACGACGATGCCAATGGCCGGCTGCACCGGCGCGTTCGGGCGAAGGTGTTTTTGAGCTCCATATATAAGGTCGGATGAGGCCGTAACGTAAGTACAAGTTTGCCCTTTTTAATTATGAGCTTAGGAATATTTGTTAATCGGATTTGTTTAGTAACAGCCGTAACTGGTTATGCAGTGGTTGACATCATTCCTGCGTTACAACATGATTCGGCGCTATGACTGGATCGCAACACAACTCACAGGCTTTTAGTCTGCGCGTATCGCGACTTGCCCTCCTTGGGAGGCACAGCGGGTAGCGCGTATCCAGCGTACGGACACGTAAACCCCGCATCCAAATGGATAGTGGGGTTTTTTTTATGAAAATTGCATCAGGCTGAGGAACACCCATGCAAATGTACTCGGAATCAGACGTCGATATTTCCTGCCTGGCAGAAAGCCAGATCACCCTACTGGGCTTCGGCAGCCAGGGTCGCGCGCACGCCCTGAATCTCAAGGACAGCGGCTTCAATGTCGTCGTGGGCCTGCGCAAGAGCGGCGCAAGCTGGGCCAAGGCGGAGGCTGACGGACTGGTGGTCATGGAGCCGAACGATGCGGTCAAGAATGCAAAGATCGTCATGTTCCTCACGCCGGATATGGTTCAGAAGTCACTTTATGAGTCCGTTGTGGACGACATCGACAATGGCGCCACATTGATGTTCGCGCACGGGTTTGCCATTCACTACAAACAGATCGAAGCGCGCAGCGACCTGAATGTTGCGTTGATTGCCCCCAAGGGGCCTGGCGGTTTGGTGCGTCGGCAATATGAAGAAGGCCACGGCGTTCCCTGCCTTGTCGCCGTACACCAGGATGCAAGCGGCGACGCACTCAAAATCGCCCTGGCCTATTCGGCCGGTATTGGCGGCGCAAGAGCCGGCGTGATCGAGACGACCTTTGCCGAGGAAACCGAAACGGACCTGTTCGGCGAACAGGCTGTACTTTGTGGCGGCGCCACCGAGTTCTATGAGGTCATGCACGAGCTCAAGCTGATCGTCGATTTACTGCATGAAGGCGGCCTCAGGAAGATGCACAAGTTCATCAGCGACACGGCGGCCTGGGGGGACATGGTCAGCGGGCCTCGAGTCGTTGACGAGTCATCACGTGCAGCGATGAAAGATATCCTCAACGAAATCCAGGACGGCACTTTTGCCAAGAACTGGATCGCCGAGAGCCAAAATGGCATGCCCGAGTTCAAACGCAGGATGCAGGCCGATCTCGACCATCCGATCGAGAAAGTCGGCGCGGACCTGCGCAGCCGCATGGACTGGCTCGAAGACTAGCCAGCGTCGCCATTTAACGAAACCGAGGAAAAACCGGAGGATCAATCCGATGTCCGACAAGCAGATCCGCATTTTCGACACGACCTTGCGTGACGGGGAACAAGCCCCGGGTTGCAGCATGACGCTCAGCGAAAAACTCCGTGTTGCGAAGGCGCTGTCAGAACTCAAGGTCGATGTCATCGAAGCGGGGTTCCCGGCGGCCTCCCCCGGGGATTTCGAGTCTGTCAAAGCGATCGCTGAGAGGAACTTCGGTCCCATAATCTGCGGGCTTGCGCGCTGCACTGCAGGCGACATCGAAAAAGTTTACGAAGCGGTCAAAAGTGCGGATCGTCACCGCATTCACGTGTTTGTCGCAACCAGCGCGATTCATCGCGAGCACAAGCTCAAGATGGCTAAAGAGGAAATCATCAAGAGCGCCGTTGGTGCGATCAAGATGGCTCGAGAGCTCGTCGATGACGTGGAGTTTTCGCCAGAGGATGCCTCGCGAACTGAGCTTTCCTATCTCGCTGAAGTGGTTTCCGCTGCGATCGAGGCCGGGGCCACGACCGTCAACATTCCGGATACGGTCGGCTACACGGTTCCCGCCGAGTTCGATCGCTTGTTCCGCTACCTTGGAGAGCATGTCGCCAATATCGATGACATTATTCTAAGCGTGCACTGCCATGACGATCTTGGCATGGCTGTGGCCAACAGCCTGGCGGCTGTCAATGCCGGGGCCCGCCAAATCGAGTGCACGATTAACGGTATTGGCGAACGTGCCGGAAACTGCAGCCTCGAAGAAGCGGTGATGGCGATCAAGACCCGGGCTGAGTTCTTCGGCCTCGAAACCGGCATCGATACGACTCGGCTTTACCCGACCTCGCGCCTGGTTTCGAATATCACCGGCATGCACACCCCGCGAAACAAGGCCATCGTTGGCGAAAACGCGTTCGCGCATGAAGCCGGCATACACCAGCATGGCATGCTGCAGCACGCGTCGACCTACGAGATCATGCGGCCCGAAGATGTCGGCCTGAGCCGCTCCAATCTGGTCATGGGCAAGCACAGCGGTCGGCACGCATTTCGCAATCGTGTAGCGGAGCTGGGGTTTGAACTCGATGAGTTCGAGACCAATCGAGCTTTTCAGGAATTCAAAAAGCTCGCCGACAAGAAAAAAGACGTCTACGACGGCGATATCGAAGCAATCATCATGAATGCCGACAGTGCGTCGTCGGGGCCGTGGACGCTGAAGTCCCTTGAAGTTCAGACACACACCGACCAACCTGCAACGGCTGCCATCACGCTTATTGGCGAGGATGGCGATGACAAGACGGAGAGCGCGCACGGTGATGGTCCCGTTGCCGCTGCGTTTCTCGCACTTGAGCAAGCCACAGGCGTGCAAATAACGCTGAAGAACTTTGAGTTGCACAGCGCATCGATTGGCGAGGACGCCCAGGGCGAGGTCACGGTGACCGTCGAATATGACGGCGAGAGCTATCGTGGTCGCGGCACCAGCGTCGATATCGTCGAAGCCGGCTGCCGCGCCTGCCTCGAGGTAATGAACCGCATTCTTCGACGCAAGCAATACGGAAGTTCCGGACCCGGCAGGCCGACGCCTGAACAAGCAACAATCTAGGCTGACAACAGGGTGAGCAAAACAACTCTGTTCGAAAAAGTGTGGTCGGACCACGTCGTCGTCGAGGAAACACCCGAGACACCGGCAGTGCTCTACATCGCCCTGCACATCATCCATGAGGTAACCACTCCGCAGGCATTTACCGTGCTGCGGGAAAATGGACTGACCGTGCGACGGCCGGACCTCACGCTGCCAACCATGGATCACTCGACCCCGACGACCCCGGTCACCAGTTTCCGGGACCTCGCCGTGGTCGGCGAGAGCGCCGCCAAACAGATCCGGCAAATGGAAACGAATTGCAG
>CAMYLB010000308.1 GCA_947259145.1 uncultured Woeseiaceae bacterium | reverse complement strand
GGGCATCAGTCTTTTTGCCTATGGTGACGTAGAGCCTCTTCCAATAGCTCGATGACGGCTCGATCTTTCGGCCGATCTGTCGCTTTCTTTTGCCGAATCAGCTCCTCCAGATCGAGAACACGAAACCTCCCGATCGTCATGGCGACTTCTGAAGACAGGTGCACCAAATCTTCGTATCGGTCTTTGTCACCAATAAATCCCAGCACATCCAACGGCCCTGCTCGAGTCAGCAGCAATAAGTGCCCGCCCGCCAGGATATCTTCTTTAGTAGGCTTGATCGTAGATTGATGCTCTCGATAGCGGGCATCAAGCTCGTCGAGCGCGAGGGAAAGACGGCTGGCGTTGTCATCGCTGATCCGAACCAGCGCGTCGAGATCGAACGTTGTAATAGGCGCGCCCTGTATTACGGCCGCGACGCCACCAACAACAATGTACTCAACCTCGTATTTATTGAGAAGCTCGAGTATCTCGCGAAAGCTGGGATTCATTGTGCGACCGCAATGAGAGGAAGAAACCGATTCTTGACTCCAGTTCAGCAAGTCGCTGCTCGGGAGTTAACGTGGCAAACCACTCAAGCAGCGAGCGGTCGTGTCCGGCACTGGAAGCTGTTTGGACGGTTGCTTTAGGCATCCAGAGATTGTAGCACCTGTGGGATGGCGCGCCCGACAGGATGGGGCTCTCGTTGGTCGGCCTGTCCTCGCTTCGCTCGTCGGAGCGAACCTGTGACCCCCGCCTTCGAAGGGCAGGTGTCAGGACTTGAACAATGACTTTATTCGCGCTCGGACAGCGCTACGCATTGGACCGTCGAGGTCAGTTTGTTTGAGACGCCGAAGCATCGTCTTCTTTTCAATCATGTCGTGCAGCACGAGTTCCTGTACGAATTCCAGGTCCTTTGACCTCATCGCGATCATCTTTGAAATTGCAAGATCGTGAACTTCCAGACAGTACCCTGTTACGCCGTTCGTGTTCTCATTGTTCACTGCGACCAAACGATTTTCCCAGTCTTCCGGCAATACTGCTGTCTTCTCCCCAACTGCCTGAGCATAGTAGCCGTGTAGTTCGTGAAACGACGAGCCCTCGCCAATCGCGCCCTCGACCTTGTCTGCTTTCTTCGGATCATTTTTCGGGTAGATATCTGCTTCCATCGACACCAGGAGTCGCACAGGTGCGTTCGGAAACTGGCCAAGAATGGCTTGGCTGCCGATGACTATTATTTCGTCATCGTTAGCGATTTCACCGCTCGCACGGATAATGTGCTCAAGCTCTGAACGCTTCATAGATTTGCTCTCGTTCGCGAGCTGTGAGGACTCCTGCGAACGGGGATGATGACCGAAGCCTTGTCGCGTCTTCACTCATACTGGTGATTAACTCCGCTATTTCTGGCCAGGGGCGCTCCAGTATTTTTCGCCACTCGCGAAGGTATTGCGGCTGCGGATCCTCCGACTTTGCACTCCATCGTTCGAGATTCGCTTTGGCTTTGTCGAGCAAACTCGGGTCGCGCGCGATCTTCTGCGCGATTTTGCAGTGCATTGCCAAACTGCGGGCATCCAGAATGCGATGGTCCGAATAGAGGCGTATAACTGTTCCTTCCTCGGGCTCCCAGCGTCGAACGCTCTTCAGACCGGCATCGCGTCTACGTTTTCGATACGCCCGCATCCGCTCAGCGGCGGACATAGGATTGTCTTTAGGGGGGCGACCCCTTCTGTTTGACTTCGTTTTCACCTATTTATCGTAACGCGTTACAATAAATAGCGCAAGCACTTCAGATTACTGCCGGCGAAATAGTGTTAACCATGTGTCCGGAACGGACCATCACAACCATGCACAACTCAGTCACACAATTCTCACACAATGTTCGCTCGCATCGGTTGATACTCACCTAATATGTCGCTATTCTATATTCTAGAATATGGAATAGTTCATGGTTCTCAAATCACAAGACATTCTCGTCCTCCTGAAGCTCGTCACCCAGCGCGATGAGTCATGGACTTATAACAACCTGGCGGCAGCGCTCGACTTGAGCCCCTCCCAGGTGCATGGTGCTGTTCGCAGGGCAATCAAATCCGGTCTCGCCTCCGAACAGGGCGACCGCGTGCGCGTCAATATCCGCAACCTCGAAGAGTTCTTGCTACACGCGTTGCGATATGTATCTGTCCCGGAGCGGGGACCGAAAAGCCGCGGCATGGCAACGTTGACCAGCGCGCCTCCATTTGCAGCTATGTTCATTGACGACAAGGAGCCAATAGTCTGGCCCGATCCTTCCGGTGACGCCCGCGGCGAATCGCTCGAGCCCATTCACAAGTCTGCACCCGCTGCAGCCCGACGAGATCCGGATCTGTATGAGCTACTTGTGATAAGCGATGCGCTACGGGCAGGGAGAGCACGAGAACGACAAGCCGCCGCGCAGGAACTCAAGAAAAGGCTCCGGGCGTATGGCTAAGGCACAGAACCCAAATCTGGAGATCCTGGAGATGTGCGCCGATGCGCTCGGGCCCCTGTGTGATGATCTCGTATTCCTTGGCGGTTGCGCTACAGCACTTCTCGTTACGGACGCGGCATCTCCTCCCGTTCGCGTCACTCGTGACATCGATGTCCTTGCCGAGGTGGCTACCGCAGCTGAGTACCACAAGCTTGAAAAGCGACTCCGTGAACGCGGCTTCCAAGTGGACTCATCGAAAGACGCCCCTATTTGTCGGTGGGTTGGTCACGGAATCTTTCTGGATGTTATGCCGACGGATGAACGGATTCTCGGTTTCGGAAACATTTGGTACCGCAGTGCGGTCTCGTCCTCCATACCATACAGGCTTCCCGGCGGTGCGCAAATCCGTCTGATTGATTCTGTGCACTTTATTGCAACAAAACTCGAAGCGTATGCTGGGAGAGGAGAGAACGACTTCGTCATGAGTCACGATCTTGAGGATGTGATCTGCGTGATCGATGGACGGCCCGAACTTGAACAGGAAATCGCGGACTCCGCACAACAAATGCGCAGCTACATTGGCGGATGCCTAGGAACGTTTCTGGCTGATCCGAATTTCATTGACGCCCTGCCGGGCCACCTTCCAGGCGACACCGGCAGCCAGGCGAGGCTGCAAATGCTAACGGAGAAGCTGCAGCGGCTGGCGGCGCTGACCCCCTGACCCGCCCGCCACACAATACTCACACAATTCCGAAAACCGTATCATTCGGTGATAGGGTTTGGAATCGTAAGCCATTGGAAATTATGCGAAAATGGCGCGCCCGACAGGATGGGCCTTCGGCCTGTCCTCGCTACGCTCGTCGGATCGAACCTGTGACCCCTGCCTTCGGAGAACTAAACCTGTCTAATGTGTTAATCGGTTTCCATCGGGCAAGATCGGTATCTTGCTGAAATATTTGAAGAAGTGGCCTAGCTACCTCAATACCGAATAAGCCCTTACAAGACAGATTCTGTCGGTCACTGTCAAAACTGGTCACAGAATTAGTTCGGTTTCGAACCATTCCT
>CAMYLB010000307.1 GCA_947259145.1 uncultured Woeseiaceae bacterium | reverse complement strand
TCCCGTGACTGGAGAAGAGCGCCTGCCTGATCGCTTCCTGGTCTGGTGGCGCGGCAACGAGCCGATTGTCAGCGTGGAGGGCGGCAGCAACGTCGAAGTGAGTTTTGCGATCCAGGAAAACCACTTGGACGCGGTGGCCATTGCCGAAACCCAGGCAGCCAAAAGCGGCACGTTTGCCGTTGACTTCTCTCTCTACAGCCTGCCCATTCAGACCCAGGCTGTGTACAGCGTGCTGCTGATGATCCCGGTCGGTGCGCTGATTATGGTTTTCTTTCGCAACTTCGTCGGCATCGATGCATTCGGCACGTTTATGCCCGTGCTGATCGCGCTCGCGTTTCGTGAGACCAAGTTATTCTGGGGCGTCGTGTTGTTCTCAACCCTGGTCGCCCTCGGACTCAGCATCCGCTTCCTGCTCGATCGCCTGCGGCTGTTGCTGGTACCACGGCTCAGTGCCGTGCTGATTGTTGTCGTTATCCTGATGCTCTTTATTAGCCTGGCCTCACATCAACTGGGCCTCGAGACAGGTCTTTCTGTCGCGCTGTTTCCGATGGTGATTATCGCCATGACCATCGAACGCATGTCCGTAGTCTGGGAAGAGCGCGGCGCTGCTGATGCGATGCGTGGCGGTTTGGGTAGTCTCGTTGTGGCGATTGCGGCCTACATTTTCATGGGCATGCCGTGGCTCGAGCACCTTATCTTCACGTTTCCCGAGCTGCTGCTGCTTATCCTGGCAATGGTTCTGCTGGCGGGTCGTTACACCGGCTATCGCCTGACGGAATTGCGGCGCTTCAAAGCTCTGATTACGGACTGATGTTTGCGGCCGCCGAAAAGCTGCGCAGCAAAGGTGTCCTCGGGCTGAATGAACGAAATTCCGACTACATTATGCGGCTCAATCCCAGGCGCCTTTATCCGCTGGTGGACGACAAGTCGCTGACGAAGGAGCTCGCCCTCAAAGCGGGCATGGCCGTGCCCGATCTGTACGGCATCATTGCGCACCAGGGAGAAGTGCGGCGGTTTGCTGACATCGTTCGTGATCGGGAATCATTTGTTGTCAAACCGGCCCGTGGTAGCGGCGGCGACGGTATTGTCGTCGTGGTCGGCCGCGGCAAACGCGGGGGCGGCAACTACCGCTTAAGCAGCGGTATTTTCGTTTCGGAAGGCGAAATACTGCACCATATTTCCGGTCAGTACAGCCTTAGCGGCAATCCTGACAAAGCGCTGATCGAGTACTGCGTGCATTTTGATCCGACGTTTGCCGAGGTGAGCTACCAGGGAGTTCCGGACATTCGGGTAGTCGTATATCGCGGCTATCCGGCCATGGCGATGGTTCGGTTGCCCACGCGCGCCTCTCAGGGCAAAGCCAATCTGCACCAGGGCGCCGTCGGTGCGGGCGTCGATCTTGCGACGGGCGAGACACTGACCGGCGTACACGAAAATAACGTCGTTGACGAACACCCGGATACCGGTGCACAAATTGCCGGGCTGCAGATTCCCAACTGGGATTTCATCCTGGAGTCGTCAGCCCGCGGATACGATGTCACGGGGCTCGGCTATCTTGGCGTCGATATGGTCATTGATCGTGACCGGGGTCCGCTAATCCTCGAGATGAACGCAAGGCCGGGACTTAACATCCAGATCGCGAACGGGACCGGGTTGACGCAGCGCATCGCGCGCATCGAAGCGCACTACGATTCCTCGGCAAGTCCTGCGGAACGCGCCGCTTTTGCGCGGCGCGAGTTCCAGACCGTGACGGAGCACCAGGCGAGTCTGTTTTAGCGTCGCGCTGCGTCTCCCTGTTTCATTTGCGCCGTAAGCCAGACATCCATACGTTGTTCGAGAATATCGAGCGGTAACGCGCCTCCGCCGAGCAGCTCGTCATGGAAAGCCCGGACGTCAAAGTTATCACCGAGGTGCAGTTCGGCGCGCTCGCGCAGCGTCAGCATCTTCAGTTGTCCGATCTTGTAAGCGAGCGCCTGGCCGGGCATCGCAATGTAGCGGTCAATCTCGTTGACGATGTCGTGCTCGGCTTTTGCCGCGTTGTCTTTGAAGAAGTCGATCGCCTGTTGGCGGGTCCAGCCTTTGTGATGCATGCCGGTGTCTACGACAAGGCGCACCGCGCGCCACATGTCATAGGTCAGCTGGCCAAACCGTGAGTAGGGATCCTTGTAAAGGCCGAGATCGTAACCGAGTCGTTCGCTGTAGAGCCCCCAGCCTTCGACAAATGCCGTGAAGCCCAGGAAACGTCGGAACATCGGCATGTCACCCAGTTCCTGCTGCAGCGCGATCTGCAGATGGTGGCCGGGCATTGCTTCATGCACGCTGAGGACCTCGATTTCGTATTTTGGCCTGACTTCCGGCCTGTAGAGGTTAACCCAGTAAATGCCGGCGCGACTGCCGTCGGCGGCGGGTCGGGAATAATAGGCCGTGGTCGTATCGGGCGCGATCGAATCGGGAATCGGTTTGACGCCGTAGGGCATTCTCGGCAATACACCGAATAATTTTATGAGTTCGGGATCGATACGTTTGCAGGTGGCGAGATAGGCTTCGTACAGGTCGTCGGGATCGTCGAAATAAAACTGTGTGTCGGTGCGCAGGAAAACGAGGAATTCCTGGAAGCTACCCTCGAAGCCAACTTCATTGATGATCGCCTGCATCTCGCCGCGTATGCGCCGGGTTGTCGTGAACGAGCGTGCCAGGTGTTCGTACCAGGTGTCGCCGTCTGGCAGCGCCGACTGGGCGATACTCTCTCGCGATGCGGGCAGGTACTTTCCATTGAAGTAGCGGTCGAGCTTCTTATACGCCGGCAAGACCGTCTTCTCGATTGTCTGGAGGGCCGCTGCGCGCAGACGTTGCTGGTCCTCGGCAGGCACCGAGTCGGGCATGCTCGTGAAGGCTCGGTAAAACGGGCTGTCCTCAGGGTCCTGTACAAGCTGCATTGCGAGTTGCGGCGGTACGCGCTGCATCAATACCCTGGGTGCCATGATGTTCGCTTTACGGCCGGCCTCCGCAAGGTCGATTGCCTGTTCGATGACGACGTTGATCTTGGCCATGCGCTTAAGCCAGTCTTCGAAGTCCCTGCTGGTCGCGAGGCGAAGCTGGTTGGTCACGTTTTCGAGGTTTTGCACGCCGCCGCGATGGAAAAACGGCAGCAGGTAGCCGCGGAACTGATGCAGGTCGACGTCGTCCTGCAGCTGCCGTCGAAACAGTTCGTGGTTGAGTTGATCGGCAGCGGACAGCGCATCGCGATCGACCGCGTAAACGCGGCGCAGGAATTCGCGCGTCTGTTCGTGGCGCCGCTCAATGGCATCCAGGCTCCGGTCCTGCCACTGATCGTTATAGCGACGATCGCCAATCATCGAGGCCATCATCGGCGAGCTCGCGAGCTGCCACTCCCAATGTTCCGTAAGGAGTGCCGCGAAATCGGTGCTGGCATCGGCGCACGCTGCAGATGAAGCCGCCAGGAGAAGGGTGGCCAGCGCAATGTTGAGCCTTTTCATGCTGAGTTCCTTGTCTGCGATCGGGGGCATTGTCACCGCCGGCGCTCCGGCTGGCAACCGGACCGGCCTTTGGCTATCATTGCGCGCACTGATCTATAGCGTGCACAGAAGAGACCCCGTTCAATCGGGGCGCCGAAGGCGCAACATGCTCGGAAACGCTCAGGCAGAAGGACTGAGTACGCTGATCAGCTCTGGAGAGTGGCCAGACGGCCCACCGAAGGGGAACGTGGCTTGCGCCGGAACAACGGCAGCCATTGATCTCTCAGGTTGCAACGGACAGAGGGGCGGCAGGCTTGGCGGCCTGCCGCCCCTTTTTCTTGCATCACAATGACGACGAGCTGACAGCATGGGATTAAGAACACCGCTTTACGACAAACACGTTGCAGCTGACGCACGCATCGTCGACTTCGGTGGCTGGGATATGCCGCTGCATTACGGGTCGCAAAAAGAAGAACACCATGCTGTGCGGCAAAATGCCGGCGTTTTCGATGTTTCGCACATGACGATCGTCGACCTCAGCGGCGACAAGGTGCGCGAGTTTCTGCAGCAGCTGGTGGCCAATGATGTTGCCAGGCTGAAGGACTATGGCAAAGCGCTGTATACCTGCATGCTCAATCCGACCGGCGGCGTCATCGATGATTTGATTATCTACTTTGTGGCCGATACGCAGTACCGGTTGATTGTGAACGCGGCGACACGCGAAAAGGACCTGGCCTGGATCACTGAACGGGCCGTCCCGTTCGACGTCAAAGTCGACGAGCGCGGGGAGCTGGCGATGATCGCCGTGCAGGGACCCAATGCACGCGAACTGGCGGCACCGTGCATAGACGCAGGCTGGCGTGATGCAGCGCTGGCACTAAAACCCTTCAATGGCCTGCAGGCGGGCGATATTTTTGTGGCCCGCACCGGCTATACGGGCGAAGACGGCTGGGAGATCGTGCTGCCGGCGGCTAACGCAGCGGCTACCTGGGATCGCCTGCTGGGCGCGGGCGTTGCGCCTTGCGGGCTTGGCGCACGTGACACGCTGCGCCTCGAAGCGGCGATGAACCTGTATGGCTCGGACATGGACGAGTCGGTTTCTCCGCTCGAAGCGGGCCTGGCCTGGACCGTGGCCTGGGAGCCTGCCGATCGCGACTTCATTGGGCGGCAGCCGATGGAGAAAATACGTAACTCCGCGGACAAACAGCGGTTCGTCGGTCTGCTGCTGGAAGATCGCGGCGTGTTGCGTAATCACCAGAAAGTTGTCGTCGACGGCGTGGGCGAGGGCGAAATTACGAGCGGCGGTTTCTCGCCGACGCTGGGACGTTCGATCGCACTGGCACGTGTCCCGGCAGGCGATTACGACCGCGCGCAGGTCGAAGTCAGGGGTAAACTCCTGGCTGTGCGAATCGTCAAAACGCCGTTCGTTCGTAACGGGAAAATTCTGATCGACGTCTGACGTCGTCGCTGAAAAAACCATAGGGAGTAGCAAGATGAGTGAATTGCCGGGAGACCTTCTGTACACGAAAGACCATGAATGGCTGCGGCGTGAGGACGACGGCACGGTTACAGTCGGTATTACCGATCACGCGGCAACCTCGTTGGGCGACCTCGTGTACGTTGAATTGCCAGAGGTCGGGCAAGAGGTTGAAAGCGACGGTGAAATGGCGGTTGTGGAATCCGTCAAAGCGGCCTCTGACGTGTATGCGCCTATTGCGGGCACAGTGGTTGCTGTCAATGAAGACCTTGCCGACGATCCGGAAAAAATTAATTCCGAACCTTACGGTGAAGGATGGATCGTCAGATTGACGCCCACCGATGACATTGACGAAAGTGTGTTGATGTCGCCCGACGCCTACCAACAAATTCTTGATGAACTCGACGACTGAGTAGCTCGTAATGCCCTTCATTCCCCATACCGAAAAAGACACCCAGGAAATGCTGGCGGCGATTGGCGCCGACTCCATCGAGGATCTGTTTGACGAGATTCCGGCGAAGCTGCGTATCGATCATCTTCATGGCGTGCCCGAAGCGCAAAGCGAGATGGAGATCTCGCGGCTCATGCGGGAACGCGCAGCGATGGACGGGTCACCGCTCTGTTTCATCGGTGCCGGCGCGTACGAGCATCATATTCCTGCCGCCGTCTGGGACATCGCCACCCGCGGCGAATTTTACAGTGCCTATACGCCGTACCAGGCCGAGGCGAGCCAGGGCACGCTGCAGACGATTTATGAGTACCAGTCGATGATCACGCAGCTGACAGGACTCGATGTCAGCAACGCGTCGCTGTACGACGGGGCGTCGGCGCTGGCCGAAGCGGCCCTGATGTCCGTGCGTGCAAATCGGCGCGTAAAGACCGGGCTGGTGCTGCTGGCGCCGGGCGTGAATCCTGTCTACGAACAGGTTGCGGCGGCGATTGCGGAATCCTCATCGGCATCGTCAATCCGGTCTCCCTGGCGCTCCTGAAAGCACCCGGTCAATGGGGTGAGCAGGGGGCCGATATCGCCATTGGTGAAGGGCAACCGCTGGGTGTGCCGCTGTCATCGGGCGGACCTTACTTCGGCTTTATGACCTGCAGGCAGATGCACGTGCGGCAGATGCCAGGCCGCATCGTAGGTCGTACGACCGACCTCGACGGTAACCCGGGTTTCACCCTGACCTTGCAGGCGCGCGAGCAACATATCCGACGTACCAAAGCGACATCGAACATTTGTACTAACCAGGGTCTGATGGTCACAGCGGCTACGATTTACATGTCATTGCTGGGGCTTGACGGTATCGCAGCCGTCGCGCGCAGCTCGCATGCCAACACGACCAGACTGGTCGAAGGGCTCAGCTCCGTCAAAGGCGTGAAGCGATTGTACGAAGGACCGTATTTTCACGAAGTGGCGCTGAAACTGGATCGCCCGGTGGCACCGTTGCTCGCCGCTCTGGCCGAGCGAGATATTCTCGGCGGCTTTGATCTGACAAGTTTCGCTGGCACCGACGCGTTGCTGGTATGCGCCACGGAAACAAAATCGGCGGCGGATATCGACGCGTATGTTTCGGCACTTGCCGATGTGATCGCCTGATGCGGACGGAGAAACGATAGTGGCAAAAATTCAGTTTGAACATGCGTCGTATCGAACCTACGGTGATTTGCCCGCGGTAGGTAGCCGGGCACCGGACGTGTCGCTCGTCAATACAAACCTGCAAAACGTCTCGCTTGCAAATTGGATGGGCAAGCGAAAAATTATGAACATCTTCGTGAGTATCGATACGGCGGTATGTGCGGAGTCGGTCGTCAAGTTCGAACGCTATCTCGGCGAACGGGATGATCTTGTACTACTTATGGTCTCGTACGACCTCCCGTTCGCTCACAGAAGATTTCAGAAAGAGCACGATCTAAAAAAAGTCATCGGCCTGTCCGCCATTCGTCACGGTGGTTTTGGCGAAAACTATGGTGTGATGATCATCGATGGTCCGCTCGCCGGCATGTTCTCGCGTGCCGTTGTCGTGCTGGATGAGAACAACACTGTCGTGCACAGTGAATTGATCGAAGATATTACAACCGAACCGAACTATGGCGCAGCCTTTCGCGCGCTGGGAATTGAAATCGATGAGTGAGCTTATTTTCGAAAAATCCCGCTCGGGCCGCCGGGCATTCGCGCAAGCGCCGACCGAAGCGGCGGTGCCCGCTATTCCGAAGCAGTTTCTGCGTACCGACAAGCCGCGTCTGCCGGAAGCCTCGGAGCTACAGGTCGTGCGGCACTTTACGCGTTTGTCACAAAAGAACTTCTCGATCGATACGCAGTTCTACCCGCTCGGCTCGTGCACGATGAAATACAATCCCCGCGCCTGCAACACGCTGGCATTGCTGCCCGAGTTTGCAGGCCGCCATCCTCTTGGGCCGGTCAGCCATGGACAGGGTTTTCTCACCTGCATGTACGAGCTGCAGGAGATGCTTAAGGACGTAACCGGCATGAAGGGCGTCTCGCTGACGCCGATGGCCGGTGCGCAAGGCGAACTCGCCGGCGTTGCGATGATCAAGGCCTATCATGAGGCTCGCGGTGACCACGACAGGAACGAGATCATCGTGCCCGATGCGGCCCACGGCACCAACCCGGCTACGGCGAACATGTGTGGCTGTATCGTGAAGGAAATCCCGACGGGCCCTGATGGTGATATCGAAATTGCCGCACTCAAGGCCGTTCTCGGTCCCAGGACGGCAGGCATCATGCTCACCAATCCATCAACGCTGGGCGTCTTTGAGAGGCATATCAAGGACGTGGCGGACATGGTCCATGATGCAGGCGGGCTCCTGTATTACGACGGCGCCAACCTCAACGCAATCCTCGGCAAAGTGCGTCCGGGCGATATGGACTTCGACGTCATCCATATGAACCTGCACAAGACTTTTTCGACACCGCATGGCGGTGGCGGCCCGGGCTCCGGTGCCGTGGGCGTTAACAAGCGTCTGCTGCCGTTCATGCCGATCCCCGTCGTTGGCAAGTCTGAGGTCGACGGCGAAACCGTCTACAGCTGGCTTACGGAAAAAGATTTTCCGCAGAGCATCGGTCGTCTTTCCGGATTCATGGGTAATGCCGGTGTCCTGCTGCGCGCCTATGTCTACATGCGCATGGTCGGCCGGGCAGGCATGGAGCGTATCGCCGAGTACGCTACGCTGAACGCCAACTACCTCATGGCACGCCTGCGTGATGCGGGATTCGAACTCGCCTATCCCGAACGTCGCGCCAGTCATGAGTTCATCGTGACACTCAAACACGAAGCAAAATCCGTGCAACTGACTGCCATGGATGTGGCAAAGGCGTTGCTCGACCGAAATTACCATGCGCCGACGACGTATTTCCCGCTGCTGGTTCCGGAATGCCTGTTGATCGAGCCAACGGAGACCGAGAGCAAGGAAACGCTGGACGGATTTGTTGCCGCAATGATCGATATTGTGCAGGCTGCCAAAGAAGACGGAGTCAACT
>CAMYLB010000306.1 GCA_947259145.1 uncultured Woeseiaceae bacterium | reverse complement strand
AGGCCATTCGTCGTCAACTTGAAGATCGAGGTATAGAACTGACGTGAGTGCCGCCGCCGAAGAACTTTACAGCCTGCTCGTGCCTTTATCCGGAGACCGCCTGATCGTGCCGCGTGCCTGCGTCGCCGAGGTTGTTCGTTTCAGTACGCCCGAACATGAAGCGGGTGCGCATGACTGGATGCTGGGTAACGTCAACTGGAACGGCCGCCCGTTGCCTGTGGTGTCATTCGAGGGCGCACTGGGTAAGGACCTGCCCGTAGCAACGGGCCGGACCCGCATCGTCGTGTTTTACGCCAGCACGGGGCAGCTCAAGACCGGTTATTTCGGCGTTTTGACGCAGGGCTTTCCGCAGCTGGTGCGCGTTAACAAGGATGTGCTCAAACTCGAAGCCAAAGATGGCTGGCCGGATGACGCACCCGTGCTTTGTCGCGTGCGCATGATCAACGAATTCCCGTTGATACCGGATCTTGAAAAACTCGAGGGCATGCTCGCGCGCGAATCTTTGCAGGCCTGATCGGAACCGCGAAAACGCGATTCCATCCTAGCCCAGATCTCCCCACATCGACTGCAATATGGCAAGAGCGGCGACCGCCGCTGTTTCGGTGCGCAATACGCGCGGACCCAGTGAAACGGGTCGGAAGCCCGCCACAAAAGCATCTTCATATTCGATATCGCTGAAGCCGCCTTCGGGACCAATCAAGACGCAAACCTTGGTTTCGGGCGCATCAATTCGAGCTAACGAAGTCGCCGCGCCCGGCTTCAGGATGAGTTCGGCGTCGACCTGCTCGGGTTTGTTGCCAAACCAGGCCTTGAGCGGGATGGGTGTATCGACCAGGGGTAACCGCACTCGTCCAGATTGCTCGCAGGCGCTGGCCGCGACTTTTTGCCAGTGATCGCGACGTTTTTCTGCGCGCAGCGCATCGAGCTTGACGACCCCGTGCTCGGTCAGGACTGGCGTAATTCGCTTGACGCCCAGTTCGGTGGCTTTTTGCACAACGAAGTCCATGCGCTCACCGCGCGAGATCCCCTGCACGAGGTGTACACGCAGTCCGGATTCGGTTTTGCTCGCTGTCTTACTGTCGACGCGCAAAGTCGCGCTGGATTTGCCGATGCCGCTGATCGTCGCAGCATACTCGTTACCCTCTCCGTCAAAAACCAGCAGGCTGTCTCCAACACGAAGTCGCAGCACGCGACCGAGGTAACGAGCCTTGTCGCCATCGAGTTCGAGAACGGATTCAGCGGAGTAGGATCCGACAATGTGGAGTCTTGTTCGAGGCATGGTCTACTATAATGGTTCCCTGGCATTCCGCCAGTGTGATATTGGTAGTTTCGGCGAGCCCATGCAAACGCACTTTACTGTTTCCCCCGATACCGGGCTGATTGAACCCGCTGCACAGTGTCACAGCCCGAATCAGGATGCGCGGCCGACGGGTATCCGTCCTGAACTGGTTGTGATTCACGGCATCAGCCTGCCGCCAGGGGGATTCGGTGGTCCGGAAATCGCGGCGTTGTTCACGAACACGCTGGACCACGACGCGCACCCCTACTTCAATGAAATACGCGGGCTCGAAGTTTCTGCTCACCTGCTAATTCAGCGGGACGGGACGCTGACCCAGTTTGTACCGTTTTCGATGCGAGCATGGCACGCTGGTGAATCGTGCTTTCGCGGAAAACAATGCTGCAATGACTATTCGATCGGCATCGAGCTCGAAGGCGAAGACGAAACGGCGTATGACGACCGCCAATATGCCACGCTGTGCGGGGCGCTCCGCGCTATATTCCACGCCTATCCGACGATTACGGCCAGGGAGGTCGCCGGTCATTGTGACATTGCTCCCGCTCGCAAAACCGATCCGGGCCCTGCTTTCGACTGGCTGCGATTGTATGATGGGCTCAGCGAGTCTTGATGTATCGCCTGTAACTCTTGCCCAACCCTAGTAACAGAGCTGACCTCTTATGAACCTGATTGCCCTTCTTATCGGACTGGTTATCGAACGACTCGCGACACAGTGGTTTCACTGGCGCCGTATGCGCTGGCTCGATCGCATTATCGATTTTGGATTCAAGCAGGCAGGGCGCGTCGCCAACTGGCCGCCGCTGATTCCGGTGATCCTGCTGGCCGCGTTGCTCGTGTTGCCCGTATTTGCGGTCATTTTCAGCCTTGGTGGAACGCTTTCCGGATTTACTTACCTGATTCTTGCCATAGTCGTGCTGCTTTTCTCGCTGGGTCCCAAGGACGTCGGCGAAGAGGTCGATGAGTACTGCAAGGCCCTGGAATCTGAAGACGAAGAGGCTATCCATAATACTGTGAAAGCGATTGTCGAAGGCGACGTGCCCGAGGACGCTCGCGATCGCATCCAGGCCGTCGAGGAAGCCATCTGCGTGCAGGCCAACAATCACCTGTTCTCGATCGTGTTCTGGTTCGTTCTACTCGGTCCACTTGCGGCCTGGGCCTATCGTGTCACTGATTTGATACGGCGCCGCGCGGTATTCAACGCGGGGCGGAGCGAAGCATCCGAAGGCAAAGCTGACCCCCTGCGCGACGCCGCTATCAGTCTGCATGGCTGGCTGGCATGGATCCCGGCCCGGTTGACCGCTGTTGGTTATGCAACGGCCGGCCATTTTGACGAGGCCATATCGGCCATGCGTGCGCCGACCGAGCAGCGCGATGCGACGCTTTCCGAGCAAAGTGAGTATCTTCTTGCTCGCGTCGGTACGGCTGCGCTCGCGCTCGTGGACAAGCCGGAAGAGCCGATCACCGAGCGCGGCGTGCGCGGCGCAATCGCCGCCAACCAGCTCGTATTTCGCCTGCTCATTATTTGGGCCGTAATCATCTCTGCCATGACGTTGTACGGCTTCACCCGGTGACGCGGGCGCTGGCGCTCGCGTGGTTTGCCATTCTTCTGGGCGGCTGCCTGGACCCCGTCGGCCATGAGTCTGATCCGGAATCGTATGAGCGGGTCGTTTCGCTCGCACCCAATCTGACCGAACTCGTATTTGCCGTCGGCGCGGGTGTCAAGCTGGTTGGCGTCAGTGCCTGGTCAGATTATCCGGCCGAGGCGCGTGACCTGCCGGTCGTCGGAGACGCGTTTGCGGTCGACCAGGAACAGCTGGCGCTGCTGAATCCCGATCTGCTGCTGGTGTGGGAGAGCGGCACGCCAGAGCATGCCGTCGATGAGCTGCGAAAGGCCGGTTATACGGTTGAGCAAATACGTACGCGGAGTATTGCAGACATCAGCAAAGCGATGCTTCGTATCGGGAATCTCACGGGTCACGCATCCGAGGCCCGGGTAACTGCAGAAAACTTCCGGAAGGAGCTCGCGCGTTTACGTGAGTCGAATCACGGGCGCGCGCCGATTAGCGTTTTCTACCAGGTCTCCGCGAGGCCGCTTTATACCGTTAACCGCGAACACTACGTCAGCGAGCTGATCGAGATCTGTGGCGGCAGGAACGTATTTGATGACCTCACCGAGCTGGCGCCGGCAATATCGGTAGAGGCG
>CAMYLB010000305.1 GCA_947259145.1 uncultured Woeseiaceae bacterium | reverse complement strand
GGGAACCGTGATGTCGTGTCCGGCTGCCTTGGCGGCCTGCTCAATGGCTGCAGCCCCGCCCAGAACGATCACATCGGCGAGGGATACTTTCTTCCCGCCCTTTTGCGCGCCATTAAAGTCTTTCTGCACGCGCTCCAGCCGCTTCAGCACCTTCGCGAGCTCATCCGGATTGTTAACATCCCAATCGCTTTGCGGTGCCAGTCGAATACGCGCACCATTCGCGCCACCGCGCATGTCGGAGCCGCGGTAGGTCGAGGCCGATGCCCAGGCGGTTCTTACGAGCTGCGGTACCGTCAGGCCCGAATCCAGGATCTCTGACTTCAGTTCCGCGATGTCGTCGGCATCAATCAGCGCATGATCGACCGCGGGAACGGGATCCTGCCAAAGCAAGACTTCGTCAGGAATCTCGCTGCCAACGTAGCGGGCGCGCGGGCCCATGTCACGATGCGTCAGCTTGAACCACGCTTTCGCAAAGGCGAGCTTGAATTCCTCTTCTGAAGGTAGTTCATGCTGAATTGAGCCGGGGTAACAGTCCATGCGCCTTCCAGCCCGCTCGTGATCGTGTCGCCAGCGATGCCGCTGCCGCATTTGTTTTCCCAGCCGAAGCCCTGCTTTTCGATGCCGGCCGCTGCGGGCTCAACCCCGACGCAATCCCCCGGAGGAGCGGCGCCGTGGCCTTTACCGAACGTGTGTCCGCCGGCGATGAGCGCAACGGTTTCTTCATCGTTCATTGCCATGCGACCGAAGGTGTCGCGAATGTCCTTGGCAGCGAGCAGCGGATCCGGGTTGCCGTTTGGCCCCTCCGGATTCACGTAAATCAGGCCCATCTGCACCGCGGCCAACGGCTTTTCAAGCATCCTGTCGCCTTCATAACGCTCGTCGGCGAGGAACTCGTTCTCAGGTCCCCAGTAGACCAGGTCGGCCTCCCAGTCGTCCTCGCGGCCGCCGGCAAATCCGAAGGTCTCGAAGCCCATGTTTTCCAGCGAAACGTTGCCAGCGAGAACCATCAGGTCGGCCCAGGAAAGACTACGGCCGTATTTCTGTTTTACCGGCCAGAGCAGGCGCCGTGCCTTATCAAGGTTTGCGTTGTCGGGCCAGCTGTTGAGTGGCTCGAATCGCTGCTGACCGCCGCCGGCGCCGCCGCGACCATCAAGCGTGCGGTAGGTGCCCGCACTGTGCCAGGCCATGCGGATGAAGAATGGCCCATAGTTGCCATAGTCTGCCGGCCACCAGTCCTGCGAGGTTGTCAGCAGGGTATCGATGTCCTTCTTCACGGCGTCGAGGTCCAGGCCGGCAAATGCCTCGGCGTAGTTGAAGTCCGCACCCATCGGGTCGGATGCGATGCCCTGATCGCGAAGAGGACTAAGGTCCAGGTTGTCAGGCCACCAATATTGATTTGATTTCGGCTGTCCCTGAGCAAATACAGGATTCGCCGGCGCCGAAAGCGCCACCACTGCCGCTAAAACGGCAAGAAAGAGCGTAGTTTTGTTAAGCATTTGAATTATTCCCCTTGGAAAAATACATGATCTGCGGCCGTATTAGACCAGATCTAAACCCTAAAATCGATTGGAAGTTATGATAGGCGGGCCACTCAAGCGCAGAGGCCGCGAGCAACAACAGGATACTGCGAACCACTTAGGACAAGAATAATGAAACAACTGTCAGGACTCGACGCATCATTTCTTTACCTGGAAACGGGCAACATGCCGATGCACATTGGCGGTCTCGCTATCTACGATCAGTCAACCGCCCCTGGCGGCGCAGTGACATTCAAAGATATCTTGCAATTCTTCGAGAAGCGCCTGCACAAAGCGCGTGCATTCCGGAAACCGGGCGACTGGCGACAGCTTTGTATCCAGGCAGCACGGCTGCACGCGCGGCCACTCGATACCAATCGACCGCTGTGGGAGGCCTACGTCATCGAGGGTCTGGATAACGTGGCCGGGGTACCCGCGGGCAGCTTCGCCCTGGTGACGAAATTTCATCATGCCGCGATCGACGGCGTGGCCGGCGCGGAGATTTCGGCGGCGATCCACGATGTGTCGCCGGAGGACACGGTGCAACCGCCAGCAGAAGAGTGGCAGCCGGAGCGTATTCCGACCGCCATGGGCTTGCTGGGTCGGACGGCCGTCACGACCGCGAAGAAGCCATTTGAATTTGCTTCGCTCCTGGCGCGTAACGCCTCAACGGCGTGGCAATTCGGTCGCGGTCTGGTCAACAAGGAACTGCATCTCACGACGAACGTGCCGCGTACGCGATTCAATGGCAATGTCTCGCCGCACCGCGTTTTCGATGCCCGCAGCTTCTCGCTGGACGAGATACGTGCAATTAAAAGCCGGGTCGAAGGGGCCACCGTCAACGATGTGATAGTCAGCGTCTGTGGCGGCGCGCTAAGGCGTTACCTGGAATCCAAAGGCGAATTGCCGGAAGAATCGCTCGTGGCGATGGCGCCGGTTTCCGTGCGCCCTGAAGACATGCGCAAAGCCGCTGGCAACATGGTGTCGACGATGAGCCTGCCCGTGCGCAGTGACATCGCGGACCCGTTGGAGCGGCTGCGCGCCGTGCACAGCGAGAGCGAGCAGGCCAAGAAGCTGACACGCACCCTGGGCGCCTCGCTCGGGACCGAGCTGGCTCATTTTCTGCCGTCAACCGTTACCGGTCTCATGGCGACCGCGTACGCTCGCTATGGCCTGGCGAAACGCTTGCCGCCGATTTTTAATACGGTTATTACCAATGTTCCGGGTCCAAACTTTCCCCTGTATTCCATGGGCTCGCGGATGGTCGCCAGCTTCGGCCTCGGCCCCTTTTTCAGCCCGTGATCGGTTATAACGGTCAGATTACGGTCAGCGCGATTTCGTGTCGCGAAATGATGCCGGATCCGGAGTTTTACTGCGACTGCCTCACTGAGGCATTCGAAGACCTCAAGAAAGCGGCGATGCGCCCGGCCAAGAAAAGTAAGGCCAAAGGATCGAAAAAGCGGCGCACAAAAACCAATGGATCGGGGCGCGGTAAAAGCAACGGGTCGAAGCAGGCGACCGACGACCAAAAACCTGCCCGCAAGAAAACCACGCGCAAACGCGCATCGACACGAACCGAGAAGTGAGAGAACCAGTATGCATGGCTTGATGATGGAAACCCCGCTGCTCATTTCATCGCTGATGAAATTTGCGGACGTCAACTACCCGGATCGCGAAATTGTCTCGGTAACCGTTGACAACCCGAATCAGCGCTACACGTATCGCGAGGCTTTCGTGCGCACACGCAAGCTGGCCAATGCCCTGAAACGGCTGGGGCTGAAGGCCGGTGACCGCGTCGGCACCCTGGCCTGGAACGATCACCGGCACTTTGAGTTGTATTACGCGCTCTCGGGTAGCGGCATCGTCTGTCACACGATCAATCCACGCCTGTATCCCGAGCAGGTCGCCTACATCGTCAACCATGCCGAGGACCGTTTTCTGTTCGTCGATCCGCTGGTGATGCCGCTGGTCGAAGCGCTGGCAAAAACCTTCAAGGACGTCGAGGGCATTGTCGTCATGACCGACGAGGCGCACATGCCGGCCAGCAAGCTCCCGAACGTGATTTGCTACGAGACGCTGATCGCCGATGAGTCTGAAGAATTTGACTGGCCCGAGTTCGATGAACGGACAGCATCCACGCTTTGTTATACCTCGGGTACCACGGGCAATCCCAAGGGCGTTCTTTACAGCCACCGTTCGGTTGTCCTGCATGCCTATGCCGGGTGTCTGCCCGACGTGCTGGCGTTTTCGGGCAACGACTGCGTGCTGATGGTCGTGCCCATGTTTCACGTGAACGGCTGGGGCATTCCGTATAGCGCGGCCATGGTGGGCGCCAAGATAGTTATGCCGGGCCCCAAGATGGCGGATGGCGAGACGTTACAGGCACTCATAGAAAAAGAAGACGTCACGGTTGCCTCCGGCGTGCCGACGATCTGGCTGGCCCTCCTGGATTACCTCGAAAAGTCCGGCAAAAAGATCAGCAGCGTCAGTCGCGTGAGTGTTGGCGGCGCGGCCTGCCCGCTTTCGATTATCGAGGACTTCGACAAGAAGCACGGTGTTACGGTCCACCAGGGCTGGGGCATGACGGAAACGAGTCCGCTGGGAACCGTGTTCAAAATCAAGCCGGACATGGGTGAGCTGTCGCAGAAAGAACGCTATGAACTGCAGGCAAAACAAGGCTGCGGTGTATTCGGCATCGAAATGCGCATAACGGACGAGAAGAATCAGCCGTTGCCGTGGGACGGTGTGGCATTCGGTACGCTCAAGGTTCGCGGCTCGTGGGTGGCGAGCAATTATTTCCGGATTGACGATGCCGACAGCCCGCTCGACGAAGACGGCTGGTTCGACACGGGCGATGTCGCGACCATCGACCCGAACGGTGTCATGCAGATAACCGACCGCACGAAAGACGTCATCAAGTCGGGTGGCGAGTGGATCAGCTCTATCGACCTCGAGAATGCCGCAGTGGATCATCCCGAGGTAGCGGAAGCCGCCGTTATCGGGCGCAATCATCCGAAGTGGACGGAGCGGCCGCTGCTGATCGTCGTCACAAAAGGCGACCAGGAAATTGCCAAGGACGAGATGCTGGCGTGGTTTGACGGCCGCGTGGCAACGTGGTGGAAGCCCAACGACGTCGCGTTTGTTGATGAACTACCACATACCGCGACCGGCAAGATAAACAAGCTCGCATTGCGGGAACAATTTGCGGACTATCAGTTCCCCGACGCCTAGGATTTGTCGACCGACACAGAGTCGTTCATCGTCGGGCTATTGATTTTTAGTTCGAAAACATCGCCTCGATCTTCGAACCAATTCTGCTACGTTCTGTTTCCTGCAGTTCCGCCTCGGCCAGTCGAGTTCGCATGATCTTTTTTGAATCATTTCGTGTCGAATTAGCTCCTGAATGAATTCGAGGTCTTTGTATCGCCCTGCGACGAACTTGGAAATCGCCAGGTCGTGCACTTCAAGACACAGCCCGGCGATGCCGTTAGTGTTCTCGTTCTTAACGACGATTACCCTATGTTTCCAACCGCTTGGCAATACCGCCGTTTCAGGCCCTACTCCCTGTGCATAGTAACCGTGTAATTCGTGAAATGAGGAGCCCTCGCCAATCGCAGCATCAACTCTGTCGGCAAGTTCCGGATGGTGGTTTGGATAAACATCAGCTTCCATCGACGACAATAAGCGCATGGGCGCATCGGGGAATTGACCGAGTATGGACTGGCTGCCAATGATGACAATTTCGTCATCTTTGGCTACATCACCGCTTGCACGAATGATGTGTTCAAGCTCTGAACGCTGCATAGATTTGCTCTCGTTCTTTCTCGTTCAAGATACCCGCGAACGGGGAAGACGAACGAAGCCGGGTTGCGTCCTCGCTCATGTTCGTCATCATCTCAGCAATGGTGGGCCAGGGCTTTTCGAGAATCTCCTGCCATTCCTTCAAATAGCGCGGTTTGGGTCCGTCTATTTTGGCGCTCCAGCGCGAGAGATTGGATTTCGCCTTCTTTAGCAGGCGCGGATCACGTGATATTTTCTGCGCGATCTTGCAATGCATCGCCAGGCTCCGAGCATCAAGAATTCGATGATCGGAATAGCGACCCAAGGGCGCGTTATCTGCTGTTTCCCAGCGACGCACACTTATCAAACCCGCATCACGCTTACGTTTTCGATAGGCACGCATGCGTTCTGCAGCCGACTTTGCATCCGCTTTTTTAGGCCTGCCACGCTTTTTTGCTGCTTTACTCATGCATTTATTGTAACGCGTTACAATAAATAACTCTATATCGTGCGTACCGGACAACGAAATGAAGGCCGGTAACCGCACGTGTAACAACTATCGCTGCACCCGTCCCGACCCATCACCGCCCATCAGGTTCTCGACCTCGGCCACGGTAACTCGATTGAAGTCTCCCTGGATCGTATGTTTCAGACAACTTCCCGCGACGGCAAATTCGAGCGATTGTTGCCGGTCGTCGTAGGCATTGAGGCCGTAGATAAGCGCTGACGCGAAACTGTCGCCACCGCCGACGCGGTCGACGATGTCGGTCAGTTCATAATGGCGCGACAGGCGGAAGCCGCCGGCGTCGCGCAGGCACGCCGACCAGCCGTTGCGGTCCGCGCTCTTTGACTCCCTGAGTGTAACGGCGATCGTCGACATGTTCCTTCTGGCAATCTTCTTCATTGGCGATACCGACGTCGACGTATTTGACGAGTTCGTTCATGACCTCGGGCGCGGTCTTGCCGTACTTCCACAGCTTGCCCCGGTAATTGAAGTCGCAGGAGACCGTAACCCCGGCGGCTTTTGCCGCCTTGACCGCTTCGAGCGAAAGGTCAGCAGCGCTCTGGCTCAGCGCGGGCGTGATTCCCGTGATATGAAACCACTTCGCGTCGCTGAAGATGGCCTTCCAGTCGAAGTCGCCGGGGCCCGCCTCGGCGATCGATGCATTCGCGCGATCGTAAACGACCTTCGAGGCCCGCTGGTTGGAACCGGTTTCGAGAAAATAGATGCCCACGCGTGAACCCGACCGGCGCACATGTGACACATCGACACCGAATCTCCGTAGCTCGCGGAGCGCCGCATCGCCGATATCGTTAGCCGGCAGCGCCGAGACGAATGCCGCGTCGAAACCATAATTCGACAGCGACACGGCGACATTCGCCTCGCCGCCGCCAAAGGTCGCTTCGAATGCGGGCGACTGGAAAAAACGTTCATGCACAGGGGTCTTCAGGCGCAGCATGATCTCGCCCAGTGATACGAACTTACTCATTTGTCCAGTCCTCTCGCTTTGCGTGCAATTGCGACCGCTTCGGCCGCAAGCTTGGTGATAGCATCGTAGTCACCCGCGGCGATCTTGTCGGCCGGCGTTAACCAGCTGCCACCGCATGCCAGTACCGCCGGTACTGCAAGAAACTCGGCAAGGTTGCCGGGGCTTACGCCGCCCGTAGGCATGAATTTCATGGTGCGAAAAACGCTTGCCAGCGCTTTGAGCGCGGGAACGCCGCCCGCAATCGATGCCGGAAAAAATTTGACGGTGTCGAGACCGAGATTGAACGCATGCTGCAACTCGCCTGGCGTCATGATGCCGGGATAAACCGGCACGCCGTGCTCCCTGGCAACCCCTACGACGCCGTCGTCGAGCCCAGGCGAGACGATAAATTTCGCACCGTGATCCAGCGCGGCGGTAGCCTGCTCCGCGCTCAGCACCGTACCCGCGCCAGCGATCACCTCCGGCACGTCGTCGGCGACCGCCCGCAGGCATTCAAGTGCGCGGTCCGTACGGAAAACGACCTCCGCTACCTTGAGGCCACCCGCGCCCAGCGCACGCGAAGTCTTGACCGCAACGGCGGGATCGTCGGTCTGCACGAGCGGCACGACCGGATAATTCGTAAGTAATTCCGTAATGTTCATTGATGCTTGAACTCGATCAGGAGAAGAACAAGCCACCATTGATGTCCACACTTGCCCCGGTAACAAAACTCGATTCCGGCGATGCAAGATAGGCGACCAGATCCGCGACTTCTTCAGCTCTACCCTCGCGCTTCAGCGGTGTGGCGCCAGCGACGTTCTTGCGTACTTCATCTTTCGTGAATGTGTCATGAAATGTTGTCGCGATCATACCGGGACAAACGCAATTAGCGCGAATATTTCGCGGACCGAGCTCTTTCGCCAGGGCCCGAGTGAAGGTCATGACCGCACCTTTAGACGCCGCGTATGCAGCGGCGCCCGGTCCGCCGCCATCGCGACCCGCGAGCGACGCCAGATTGATGATCGCTCCGCCCTCGCCCATGTGTGGGCTTACAGATTTCGATGTCAGAAACGCGCTGCTGACGTTCAGCCGCATGATCGACTCAAAAAACTCCAGGTCCAGCCGCATGATCGACTCAAAAAACTCCAGGTCCATTTCGGCCAGCGACTTGCGGGCACCTAACCCACCTGCAACGTTGACCAGAATGTCGATGGAATCACCGAACGTCTTGCGTGTCACTTTGACGAGATTCTCGACGTCGGCCGGCTTTGTCATATCGCCGGACACCGCGATCGCCGTACCGCCAGCCGCTTCGATGGCGGCGACAGTTGCCGCGCCGTCCGCCTTGCTACTGAAATAATTGACGACCACTTTCGCGCCGCTTGCAGCCAGTTTTTCTGAAATCGCTCGTCCGATATCTCTTGCGCCACCAGTAACGATGGCAACTTTGTTTTCCAAATTCATTACACTTTCCTTTTGTTTTTCGCGTCAGGCAGAACTATCCGAGCGAGGACTGAGCGGTTGAATATGTCCACAGAGAACCCAGACCGAGAGGACCGTCATAATCGCCAGTCCTGCCCCCACAGCAAACGCGGGGCCGTAACTATTCACAGTGATTATGGGAATCAGGAAATTCAGCAGGACTACCGCAAGTTTTGCGGCCGTCCCTGCAAACCCCGCGAGCGAGCCAACGGACTTACCGCTATAAAAATCACTCGGCAGTGTCTGGATGTTCCCAACAGCGGTCTGGAATCCAAAAAGAATAGCGGCCATCATCAACACGGCGATAATCGGCGTCGCCGCTTTGATGGTCATCAACAGTGACACGAGCATGATGAGGCCACCCAAAGTGATGACGAATTTCCGTGCCTTGTTGACTGTCCAGCCGGCGCTGATTCGGTTTTGCGCCAATAGCCCGCCGAACCAGGCGCCGAACATTGCTCCGACATACGGTATCCAGGCGAAACGGGCAATCTCTGCCACGCCGAAGCCGTAGGTCTCGTACAAATAGAGCGGCAGCCAGCCGACAAAGAGCCACCAGATCGGATCCAGGAAGAAAGAGGCCATAATGACGCCCCAGCTTTGCTTGCGGGACAGGATTTCACGCGACGTTGGCGCGTATTCGGCGGCCTGGTGCGTCTCGGTATTGCGCTGGCCGGTCAGGATGTATTCCCGCTCCGACTCGTCAAGCCAGGGATGCGATTCCGGTCCGGACTTGTAGATGATCAGCCACGGCACCAGCCAGAGCAGGCCGAGGACGCCGATCATGATAAAGGTGGCCTGCCAACTGCCAAACCAGATAAAAAACAGGCCTACGATCGGCGCGGAGACAATGCCGCCGATGGCCGCGCCGGAGTTGAAGATACCCTGCGCGAGCGCGCGTTCCTTAATCGGAAACCATTCGGCATTGGCCTTGGTCGCGCCGGGCCAGTTACCTGCTTCGGACAAGCCCAAAAGACCGCGGAAGATCGAGAACGACAACAAGGATGTCGCGAAGGCGTGCAAGATCGTTGCAAGCGACCACACACCAATAGCGAGGACAAAGCCCAGCCGCGTACCGATCCAGTCAAATATCTTGCCGAACAAGGTTTGACCAAATGCATAGGCGAACGTAAAGACGTTGATAATGATGGCATAGTCGGTCTTGGTCATGCCCAGATCGCCCGAGATCTCCGGCCACAGAACCGCTAGCGCGCCCCGATCGATGTAGTTGATGATCGTCGCGAGCGCGACCAGGCTGACGATGAGCCACCTTAGATTACCTTTCACTTACATTCCCCCTGGGTCTCTCCAACCCCGCTAGATGTGCATTGTTTTCGTTCTTCATCATGCATTCTGCTATGGACGCAGTGTCGTGTCGATTGTCGGCGCATCAGTTCCGTGATAGTGGTTCGCGAGCACTGTCGTGACGGGTTCGCCTACAGTCTCGGCAATTCGTATCGGCTTGCTGTCTACGAATACGTTGTCTTGAATGTTTGTGGCCTGCACTCCGTGTAAAGCTACCGAAGCGGCCGATTTGTTGCGTTTGCCATGACCGACGGTTTCCAGTGTCGACCCGCGCAATTCGAAATGCGGACCAAAGGTACTTTCGTCGGTGCCGCCGCGATAGATGTCAGCGACCGTCCCTTCGATGTCTACGAACTTCGAGTCCACTATCGAAACGTACTCGCCATTGTAGATACCCAGATCTTCCGACTCCTTGTTCATGAACAGAACGTGGCCGGTGATGTTTTTAAACTCGGATCCGGATATTTCGATACGGTCCGCGAAGGTATGCTTCGCCAACGAGAAGAAGTTGAAAGAATGATTGGTGTCGAGATCGCTAACGACGACATTCTCGACGAGTAGCACATAGTTATTGAGCATTGAGTAGCGGCTGGTACGAATGACAGTATTGCCG
>CAMYLB010000304.1 GCA_947259145.1 uncultured Woeseiaceae bacterium | reverse complement strand
TGGTTAGCCGATCAAGCCGGCCCGCAACCTCGGCATGATGCTGCTGCGCCTCGCGGCGTTCCTCGTCGGTTGCCAGGGCGTCGCGAATCCGGTCCAGTAATTCCTGATCGCGAAATGGCTTCTGGATAAAATCGACAGCGCCTTTTTGCATCGCTTCCACCGCCATCGGCACATCGCCATGACCGGTAATGAAGATGATTGGCAGCGTATTGCCGCGCTTGATGAGTTCTTCCTGAAGTTCGAGGCCGCCGAGGCCCGGCATGCGAATATCGAGGACCAGGCAGCCCGGCCGTTGATCCGTCATCTTCTCGAGAAACTCGTCGCCTGATGCGAATATCTCGTGGCTCAGATTGACGGAGTCCATAAGCGCCTGCATGGCAAAACGGATCGCGGCGTCATCGTCGACGATAAAGACGGTGGAAGATTGTTCGGTTTGCTGTGCCATGGGCGATGATTGGACCAGAAAGAGCGCCGTTTTGCGAGTCTCCCGCCGAAATTCGCGTGAATTTCGGCGCTTTCACCAGGTCATGATCCTCAGTCAAGCCGCTTCGAGAATCGCATTGCGGCTATGAACATAGCGACTAGCGTGAAGCCAATGAGGTAGAACAGATCGGGCAGCAGCTCGGCGAGCGCCGCGTCTCGCAACATGATTCCCCTTGTCAGACGGATGAAGTGCGTATTGGGTAGTATCTCGCCAATGTACTGCGCGACCGTTGGCATACCATCGAACGGGAACATGAAGCCGGATAACAAGATCGATGGCAGCAGCACGAATACCATCATCTGCATCGCCTGAAACTGTGTCGTGGCGGCCGTGGAAATCAGCAGTCCGAGCGCGAGGTTTGCGGCCACGAATGCCGATGCCGCCAGGTACAGGTCGACAATACTGCCGCGCACGGGCACATCGAACAGCCATCGCCCGACTGCGAGTATCAGGGCGAGCTGCAGCATGCCGATAACGATGTACGGAATGACCTTGCCCACCATGAGCTCGGTCGAACTCAGGGGCGTATTGATCAACAATTCCAGGTTGCCGCGCTCGCGTTCCCGGACGATCGCGACGGCCGTGAACAGTATCATTGTCATTGTAAGAATTACGCCCATCAGGCCCGGGATAATGTTGACGGGACTGCGTCGTTCCGGGTTGTAGAACGGACGCACCTCGATAACCTGCGGGAGATCGCTTGTGCTGCGAGCGGAGTCAAAGCCGATCGGCATTGTGCGTAGTTGATTGGCAACGCCGAGCATCGTCGGGTCGGTGCCGTCGACCAGGAGCTGCACCGCGGCGCGGGAATGATCGCTGACGCGTCGGTCGAAATCATGCGGGATCACTACGCCGATGGAAATCTTGCCGGTACGTAGCAGCACTTCCAGGTCGTTCGCTGTCTCAACAAAATCGACGATATCGACGACCTGCGTTTGCCGGAGTTCAGCTACGAATTGCCTGGATAGATGCGTGCCGGCCTGGTTGGTGACCGCCGTCCGCAGGTCTCTGACATCGGTGTTGATCGCGTAGCCAAACAGCAGCATCTGGATCACGGGCAAACCCACGATCATGCCAAAAGTCAGTCGATCCCGGCGCAGCTGCCGGACCTCTTTCTTGACGATAGCCATAATGCGGTAGAGGGACTTCATCCGGATCTCCGCGGCTTCATCGTTACTGCAACAAACACATCTTCGAGCGTCGCCGCCGTCAGGCTGGTCGTCGCTTTCAGGTTCACGGCGGCCAGTGTGTTTTCAACGATCTCCCTGGGCCGGTCGTGCGATTCGGGGATCAGAACACGCAGTCGAACCCCCAGCTGCGTCACGCTCGCGACGGCCTCGAGGTCGTGGATCGCGGCCTGCGCTGCGTAAGGGTCGTCTGCAACAACTTCAACAATATTCATACCGGTACGATTCTGCAGTTCCTGCGGTGTGCCGTCCGCTACTTTGACGCCGTGGTCGAGGATCGCGAGTCGGTGGCAGCGCTCCGCTTCATCCATGTAATGGGTTGACACCAGAATTGTCGTCCCGCCGCCTGCAAGGCGGAACAGGTTCTCCCAGAAGTCGCGACGGCTTTGTGGATCGACGGCACTGGTCGGCTCGTCGAGCAGCAAGAGCTCGGGATGATGCAGTACGGCGCAGGCAAGGGCGAGCCTTTGTCGCTCGCCGCCGCTCATCGTCCCGGCGAGTTGTTTTCGCATGGCAGCGAGGTCATAGCGGTCGAGGAGTGCGTCGATACGAGTTGAACGATCGGCAAACGGGTAGGAATATATTTCGGCAATGAACTGCAGGTTTTCGAATACGGTCAGGTCCCCGAACAGCGAAAATTTCTGCGTCATGTATCCGATCTTCGGCTTGAGGTCTTTCGAGTTACCCGGGATGTCAGTGTCGAGCACGGTCGCCGTGCCTGCCGTCGGCGTCAGCAGCCCGCACAGCATGCGGATCGTCGTGGACTTTCCGGATCCATTAGGTCCGAGAAAGCCGTAGATTTCTCCGCGCGGCACTTTCAGATCCAGCGAGCTGACGGCGCGCAGTTCGCCAAACTGCTTGCTCAGGCCGCGCGCTTCGATAGCAAATTCAGAATGCATCACTCGCCACTGTCGATAAGGAATTCCACTTCCACAGGAACGCCGTCGGGCAGCCGTTCGCGGTCTTCGCTAACATCGACTTTCGCGACGTAGCTTAGCCGGCCGCGATCACGCTCGGTGAGCGCGAAGTAGGGCGTAAATGCCGCCTCGCTGGACACCCAGCGTACGCGTCCTTCAATCGCAGCGGTCAGTCCGTCCACGTAAATCAGAGCTCTGCCGCCTGCAGAGACCCGCACGCGAATATCTTCCGGCACATAGACGCGCGCGTAAGGCTGCTTGCCGCCCAGCACGATCATGACGGGCTGTCCCTGGCCCGGCCGTTCGCCGGTTTCGAACAGGCGACTGTCGGCAATGGAAGTTCCTCGAGCCGTGCGCGCGCCACTTTGTCGATTGCTTTCGCAGCGTCCAGAGCTGCCTTCGCAGCGTCGAGCTGTTCGGTCGATGTGAGACCCCTCTTGTGCACTTCGCGAACACGTACGAGCTCGCTGTCCCGAAACGCGAGTTCCTGCGCGGCACCTTCTACGCCGGCCCGAGCTGCCGTTATTTGTTCACGCCGCGGACCTCGCACAAGTTCATCGAGGCGCGCCTGCTGCTGTGCCAGTGCGGCCTCGGCCTGGGCGAGGCGGGCTGTCGCACGTGTACCGTCCTGACGAACAAGAATCTGCCCGGCAGTCACAGCCTGTCCCTCTGCCGCTGCAATTTCTACGATCGGTTCGTTAGACTCAGCGCTAATTTCAATGCGATCGGACGCGAGTTCGCCGACGACGCGATTGCTTTCGTCAGACGCACCACATGCGCCTAGCAGGGCAAAGGTCGACAGCGCTAGAAAAAATTTATGCTTCATAAGCAATGCTCCATTCACGCTTTGATATAAGCGAGAATCATTTCAATATGGGTGTCCATTAATTTGTCGGTATCAAGTTCGTGCTTCGTAAACAGCATCCGCCAGATCATGGACAGCATCATTGGCGCGAGTACCAGCTGAGGAAGCTCTCTGACTGCCGTATCACGAAACTCTCCCCGTTCAACGCCGCGCTCGACAAAACGCGCGATCACCGTGAGCCCTTTTGAAACGACGTTGTCCCAGTAATAGTCAACGAGATCCGGGTGACGCTGGCCCTCGGCAATGAGCAGGCGAACGACGACGGCAACCGGAGATCGCGGAATCTGTTTCATGAAATCGAGCAGCGGGCCACGCATGAAAGCCTCGGACGACAGTTCTGTTTCTTCCACGGCGAGAAGCAGCGCATCAACACGTCGCGTGACCACACTCTTGATGACAGCCTTGAAGAGCTCTTCCTTCGTCTTGAAGTAGAGATACAGCAAGCCCTTGCTGACGCCGGCGCGCTTTGCGACTTCGTCGACACGCGACGCTGCATAACCTTTCGCGGCAAAGACCTCGAACGCGGCTTCGCTGATTTCCTGGGGCCGGTCTTCTTTGCGGCGCTGGTAGCGGGGCTCGACCATGCGGCTCTCTTAATGACCGTTGGGTCAGTAAGTATAGTTAATGACCCGGCGGTCAACAAGCTCTAATGGCGCATTGCCTCGCTATTCCCGCATAATCGCGCCCTATGTTTACCTACATCGATCCCACCGTGCGCAAACGACTCGTGGCGCAGGGGAAGTTGTTCCAGATCGACCGTGACGGCGAGCAGGTTGCGGCCGATCATGTGCCGGCCAGCGGTGCCGGTATAAGCGTGCTGGGCCCAATTCCGATGCCACTGAAGCTGGCTGACAGGGAAATTGACGTCGCCTGGTATGCCTGCGTCCGCCGCACCGAACTCGGCAAGATCGAAGAGATTGCGGACGAACTGCGGGCCCAGAATGGCCAGGCTTTGTTCGCCACGCTGGCGTCATCGATGGCCGTAAACAGCGTGTTGATCGTCGGCGATCCGGCACGCTGGACCAACCCCCTGGTGCGCGTTCACTCGAGTTGCCTGACGGGCGACGTCTTCGGGTCGCAGCGCTGTGAATGCGGCCCGCAGCTGCAGGTGGCACTCGAGCGCATACAGCAGGATGAACAGGGCGGCATGGTGATTTACATGTCGGGGCATGAAGGCCGCGGCATCGGGCTTTGGGCGAAAGCCGCGACCTACCTTTTGCAGGATGCGGGCGAGGATACTTATGAAGCCAATCGTTCGCTCGGCCTGCCTGATGATTCAAGGGACTTCAGCGATGCGGGCGCTCTGCTCAAGTTTTTTGTAAAGGATCGGCCGTTTCGCCTGCTGACCAACAACCCCAAAAAAGTGCACGATCTCGAGCAAATGGGTTTGACGGGTATCACGCGGGTAAAACATGTCACGGGCGTCGGCGACAAGAACCGCCGCTACCTGAGCGCCAAGCAGGACTGGGGTCACGAGCTGACGCCCGAGGATATTGGCTCCGAGTGATCCGGAGCGGCGCTACTGGCGCCAGAGACGCAGATTCAGAGGGCGCTCGTCGGTATTGCTGCGATACGGGTTGATGTCGATGCCGCCGCGCCGCTGGTAACGCGCATGAATACTCAGCTTCTCGGGTGCACAACGTGACATCAGGTCAACGAACATTCTCTCGACGCAGGCCTCGTGAAAATCATTGTGCTGGCGGTATGACACGATGTAGCGCAACAGAGCGGCCCGGTCGATCTTCGGCCCGCGATAGCTGATCTGCAGGCTGCCGGTGTCCGGCTGAGACGTGACCGGGCAGAGGCTTCTGAGCAAGTGCGTATGCAGGTCCTCGTCGACGAGCTCGTCGCTGTCGGCCTGCAGCAAGCCCGCATCGACGTCCCAGTCCGTGCAGGTGACGGACATCGAGTCGAGACAGGTACCGGCCAGTCTCGAAACGCCGCGGGCTTCCGTGTGGCCAATCGGCTGCACTTTGACCCTGACGCGACCGCCAACGCAGGCACCCAGGTCGCTGGCGACGGTCGCGGCAACCTCGATCGACGATGAGAAACGGCTCATCGAAAGCGAGTTCAGATAGAGCTTGAGCGATTTCGACTCCACAATGCGTGGCGAGTCGGCGGGTACAGTGAGCTCGGCCGTCGCGACGGCCGGAAGGTCGCCCTCGCCGAGCCAGGTCAATTCCCAGGCATTCCAGATATCCACGCCCTGGAACGGCAAGGTGCCCGAAATGCTCAAGGCAGCGCGGCTCTCCGCGCGCGAAATCGGACACAGCAGTTCCGGTGCGTACTTGTCCGGATAGCCGGTTTCCTGCCCAAGCGGTAATTTGCGGTCTTTCAAGTCGTCTGTCCCTGGTGGCGTGGTGATCGTGGCTTGCAGCCGGCCTGAGCGCGGAATTTTTGCCGCAAGATACGCGGGAATTACGTCAATCTTGTGTAAAATGGCCGCCCTTTCCGCGCATCGGCAGCACCCTGTCGAGCAGCCATTATGGCAGCTAACAATCAGGGGTGCGCCAAACACACGGGTTTTAAACTGAATGAGTCCTGCAAACGGCAACAACGGCACCAATCGCGGCTTTATCATTCCGATAGGCGGCGCAGAAGAAAAACTGAACAACCCCGAGATTCTCGATCAGTTCGTAGACCTCTGTGGCGGCAAGGAATCGCGGATCGGCATTATTCCCACCGCGTCAGAACTGGAAGACACGGGGCGCAACTACGAAAAACTGTTTCGCAAGCTGGGCGTCAAACATGCCAAGGTCTTACCCTTTATCACACGCGAAGACTGCCAGTCTGGCAGCGA
Organism: uncultured Woeseiaceae bacterium; assembly: GCA_947259145.1. Classification (GTDB taxonomy): domain Bacteria; phylum Pseudomonadota; class Gammaproteobacteria; order Steroidobacterales; family Woeseiaceae; genus UBA1847. The sequence continues at coordinate 235 of CAMYLB010000304.1, read as the reverse complement.
TGTTCAGTACATCGAAAAATGCGACGGCGTTTTCATGACCGGTGGCAACCAGCTGCGCTTGTCGACGACCCTGGGCGGAACGGCCGTTGCGCAACTGATTCGCCGTCGTAATGCCGACGGCATGCACGTCGCCGGTACCTCGGCCGGTGCCGCTTTCATGCCGGAGCATATGATCGCAGGGGGCATGGAAGGGTCCACGCCGAGGCCCGATATGGTGACAATGGCGCCCGGACTG
>CAMYLB010000303.1 GCA_947259145.1 uncultured Woeseiaceae bacterium | reverse complement strand
CAATACGCCCGCCGTGTCGAACCTCATTCGGCAGGGCAAACTCGACCAGCTCGAAACGGCGATTCAGAGTGGCGGCAACATCGGCATGAAGACCATGGATGGCGCGCTGCTGGAGCTCGTGGAGAAAGGCTGGGTTTCGGGCCAGGAGGCTTACCAGCAGGCTGGCAACAAGTCGAAGTTCGAGAACCTGAGGGAAGTCGAACAAGGCTGACGTCACGTGGCATAATCGCGGCCACTGCCAAGCCGAAGCCACGATCGATGCCCCAGAAGAGAAAAATCCTCGTCACGAGTGCCCTGCCCTATGTCAATGGGTCGCCCCACATGGGGCATCTCGTCGAATACCTGCAGACCGACATCTGGGTGCGCTTCCAGAAGCTGAGAGGTCATGACTGCATCTACGTCTGCGCCTCCGACGCTCACGGCACGCCGATCATGCTCAAGGCGCGCGAACTCGGCATTACTCCGGAAGCCCTGACCGAGGGGTATGCAGCCGAGTTCACCAACGACTTCCGTGATTTCGGCATCGAGTTCGACAACTATTACACTACGCACTCGCCGGAAAACCAGGCGCTCGTCACCGAGATGTTCACGGTATTGCGTGATAACGACGATATATATACGAAGACTATCGAGCAGTCCTACGACGAAAAGGAGGGCATGTTCCTTCCCGACCGGTTTGTGCGCGGCACGTGCCCGTTTTGTAAGACAGAGGACCAGTACGGCGACGCCTGCGAGAAATGCAGCAAAACGTATACGCCCGCTGATTTGATCAATCCTGTTTCTGTTATTTCGGGCACGATCCCGGTAAGGCGCGAGTCGGAACATTACTTTTTCAGACTGAGCGATTATGGGGATCGCTTGCGTCGCTGGATGAGCGACGCGGCGCTGGACAAAAACGTCGTCGCAAAGCTCGACGAATGGTTCGAGGCCGGCCTACAGGACTGGGATATCTCCCGCGACGCTCCGTATTTCGGTTTTCGCATACCGGGTACCGAGGACAAGTACTTCTATGTCTGGCTCGACGCGCCTGTCGGTTACATGGCGAGTTTCAAGAACCTGTGTGAACGCCGTAACAACCTAGAGTTCGATGACTACTGGCGGCCTGGCAGCGATGCCGAGGTCTACCACTTCATCGGCAAGGACATCATGTATTTCCATACCTTGTTCTGGCCAGCCGTACTGCAGGGGTCCGGCTTCCGTACGCCAACGAGCGTCTTCGCTCATGGTTTCCTCACCGTCGACGGCCAGAAGATGTCAAAGTCCCGCGGCACATTCATCAAGGCACGGACTTATCTGGATAATCTCAACCCGAGCTTTCTACGCTACTACTATGCGGCCAAACTTGGACCAACCATCGAGGATATTGACCTCAACCTTGACGACTTCATTGCACGCGTCAACTCTGACCTGGTCGGCAAACTCATCAATATTGCGAGCCGCTGTGCGGGATTCATCAGCAAACGCTTCGATGGCCGGCTGGCCGACCGCTTGCCTGACGCTGAGTTGTTCAAAGAGTTCGCAACGGCTTCTGAAACCATTGCGGCGCACTACGAACAGCGTGAGTATTCGAAAGCGATGCGCCTGATTATGGCGCTCGCAGATAAAGCGAACCGTTATATTGATGACAACAAACCGTGGCTCATGATCAAGGACGAGGACAAGCTCGGCGATGTGCAACTTGTGTGTACGCAGGGCTTGAACATGTTCCGCAGCCTCATGATCTATTTATCGCCGGTCATTCCTGCCGTCGCCGACGATGCACGTGCGTTTCTAAACGAAGACCGTTGGCTATGGCAGGATGCATCGTCACCGTTGCTTGATGCAGCGTTGCCCAAATTCAAACCACTGCTGACCCGCGTGGAACCGGAACAGGTTCAGCGCATGGTCGAGCAATCCCGGGAGAGCGAACCAGTGCCTGAAGCCGCAACCAAAGACGATACAATCAGCATTGACGATTTCACGAAAGTCGACCTGCGAATCGCCCGCATAGAAAAAGCTGAAACTGTTGACGGAGCCGACAAGCTGCTCGCTCTGACGCTTGATGTAGGCGACTCAACCCGACAGGTCTTCGCGGGCATCAAGGCAGCGTACGATGCGCAAAGCCTCGTTGGCAAACACGTGGTTGTCGTCGCCAACCTCGCACCGCGGAAAATGCGGTTTGGCGTTTCCGAGGGCATGGTTCTTGCGGCGGGCCCTGGCGGCGAGGATATCTTCCTGCTGTCGCCCGACGACGGTGCAGAGCCCGGCATGCGCGTCAAGTAAATCGGGTAATCGCCCTGTGACAGAACTGATCGTAATTCTCATCAGTACTGTGCTGGTCAACAACTTCGTGTTAGTCCGGTTCCTGGGGCTGTGCCCGTTTCTCGGCGTATCACGCAACCTCGAAGCAGCGATGGGCATGTCGCTCGCAACCGCATTTGTATTAACACTGTCATCAGCAACCGCGTACCTGTTGCACCAATACGTTCTCGTGCCACTCGATCTCGAGTATCTCAGAACGATTGGTTTTATCCTCGTTATTGCGGCCAGCGTGCAATTCACTGAAATCATGGTGCGCCGCATGAGTCCGCTTCTGGACCAGGTACTCGGCATTTACATCCCACTCATCGCGACGAATTGCGCGGTACTGGGCGTCGCTTTGCTCAATGTGCAGCAGTCCAAGGGATTTGTGCAGTCGGTGTTCTACGGTTTCGGTGCATCCATGGGTTTCGCGCTGGTACTCGTGATGTTTGCCGCCATTCGAGAACGCCTCGAAGTCGCTGATGTCCCGGCACCGTTTCGTGGTGCAGCCATCGCGCTGATGACGGCCGGGATGATGTCGCTCGCATTCATGGGATTTTCGGGCATGGCCCGTCCCTGATGGCTCCTGTGTGGATCGCCGTTCTGACAATTGCACTCATCGCCCTTGGCGCCGGCCTGGCTTTGAGTTATGCCTCAAGGCGGCTGCCAGCCAATGCCAACGATCTTGTGGAGCAGGTCAATGACCTGTTGCCGCAGACGCAGTGCGCACAGTGCGGATATCCCGGCTGCCGCCCCTATGCGAGCGCTGTCGTCGACGGCACGGCAGCGATCAACCTCTGCCCGCCGGGTGGCGACGCCACAGTACGGCGCCTTGCTGACCTCCTGGGCAGGGAAGCCGTGCCGCTGGTTGAACGGGTTGAGCCGTCGGTCGCTGTTATCGACGAGTCCCGGTGCATCGGCTGCCTGCATTGCCGCAATGCCTGCCCTGTCGATGCGATCCTCGGGGCTCCGCATTTCATGCATACGGTTATCGAAAGTGAATGCACAGGTTGCGAACTCTGCGTGGCGCCCTGCCCCGTGGACTGCATCAGCATGAGGCCCGCACCGTGACGGCGCCCACTTATGATCTTGGCAAGCTGCACGGCGGTTTGCGGCTGCCTGGGCACAAGTCGGCATCCACAACTGCGGCGATCCGCGATGTGCCGATTCCATCTCAGCTGGTCCTGCCCATCACGCAGCACGTGGGTGACCCGGCTCAGCCCGTTGTCGGCACCGGAGACCGCGTCCTCAAAGGACAGGTAATTGCGGAACCTGACGGCACCCTGGGCGCGCCGGTTCATGCCTCATCGTCCGGCAAGGTCATTGCCATTGAGCCCTGGCCCGTGTCGCGACGATACGGCGATAACGCTCCCTGCATAATTATTGAATGCGACGGTGAAGATCGGGCTGTCGAAAACGACGGTCGATGGGGAGACTTCCTGTCGCTACAACCCGCCGACCTGTTATTGAGAATTCTGGACGGCGGCATTGTCGGACTGGGCGGTGCAGTCTTCCCTACGGCACAAAAACTCATGCAGGCAAGAACCTGCAAAATAGAGACCCTGCTCCTGAATGGTGTCGAATGCGAACCCTATATCAGTTGTGACGATATGCTCATGCGTGAACGCGCCGCAGAGATACTGGGCGGCGCACAGATTCTGATGCATGCCATGCAAATCGAATCCTGTTATATCGCCGTCGAAAGTGACAAACCCGATGCCTTGCACAGTCTTGGTGATGCTTTGGCTGAACTTGGCGATGACCGGCTGGTGCTAAAGCAGGTACCGACCATCTACCCGTCCGGCGGCGAAGATCAGCTGGTGCAGCTGGTCACGAACCGCGAAGTGCCCAGCGGCGGATTACCCACTGATGTCGGATGCCTGGTGCAGAACGTCGGTACGGCGGCGGCCGTCAACGACTGGATCATCAAGCATGAACCATTAATCTCCCGCGTCACGACGGTCGCGGGCGACGGCATTGCCAACCCGATGAACGTACGGGCGCGGATCGGCACAACGATTGCGGACGTTGTCAAATTCACGGGTGGCTACGCAGAGCAGGCTGACCATTTGATCATTGGCGGCCCAATGACCGGTAAATCAATGAGTACCGATCGCGTGCCGCTGGTCAAAGCGACGAATTCGATACTCGTCGTATTGAAAACGTCATTTCAGGGCAACGAACTGGCCTGCATTCGTTGCGGCGACTGCGCGTCCGTTTGTCCGATACAACTGTTGCCGCAGCAGCTGTTTTGGTATGCCCGCGCAGATGACGAAGTGAAGTTGCGAGAATTCGGACTGATCGACTGTATCGAGTGTGGCTGCTGCGACCTGGTCTGCCCCAGTCACATACCTCTGACGGCCAATTTCCAGATAGCCAAGGGACGGATCCAGGAACTTGCCGACGAGAAAGGCCGTGCGGAACGAGCGCGGCGGCGATTCGAAGCTCGCAACGAACGCCTCGAGCAGGAAAAGCAGAATCGCGAGGCGGAGCTTGCACGACAAAAAAACTCAGCGAAGCAGGCCGGACCTGCCGCCATTGCTGAAATATTGAAACGTAAACAACAGCAACGCGAGGACGACTGAACGTGGATTTTGCACGACGCCCATCGCCGTACTGGTCCGCCAGGGTTGCTGTTCCATCGCTGATGTTGCAGGTGCTCGCGGCACTGATCCCTGCCGCGATCGCGCACGTCTGGTTTTTCGGACCAGGCTTCATATTCAACCTGCTCGTCGCGTCCATTTTCGCCGTCGGCGGCGAATGGCTGATGATGGTCCTGCGCAAGCGGCCGCCTGAAGTCGCTCTAACCGACTACACTGCACTGGTCACCGCCGCCCTGCTCGCGTTTGCAGTGCCATCGCTTACGCCGTGGTGGGTTACCGCGACCGGCGCCCTGTTCGCGATCGTCGTTGCCAAACACCTTTACGGTGGCTTGGGTTTCAATATCTTCAACCCCGCCATGGCCGGCTACGTAGTGATACTGATCGCGTTCCCCATGCACCTCAATCTCTGGATCGCGCCACGTATGGGCGACATCGACTATCAGTACCTGACCGTACTTCAGACGCTCAAGTACACGCTGACGGGTTCGCTACCGGATGTCCTCGGATTCGATGCCGTGAGTCGTGCAACACCGCTGGATGTCATGAAGTCCGGACTCAACGGCATGCGTACGGTAAGCGAGATTCGCGCAAACCCGATTATGGGTGACTTCGGCGGCCGCGGCTGGGAGTGGATCGGCAACTTCCTCGCTATCGGCGGCTTCTGGTTATTGATCAAGAAAATAATTCGCTGGCACATCCCCGTTGGCGTTGGCGTTGGATTGATGTTGCCCGCGACAATCATGTACCTCGTTGACCCAGGCAGCCATCCAAGCCCCGGATTCCATCTTTTCAGTGGCGCAACGATCTTGTGCGCATTTTTCATTGCGACCGATCCGGTTTCTGCCGCGACCAGCCCGAAAGGCAGGCTCGTTTTCGGGTTCGGCATCGGCATTCTAATATTTTGCATTCGAACCTGGGGTAGCTACGCGGATGGCGTCGCCTTCGCCGTGCTGATCATGAATATGGCCGTGCCGGCCATCGACCTGGTAACGCGGCCACATATTGTCGGCCATGACAGGAAGAGAACCAAACCGTCATGAACACAACCATGTTCAGAAGCGGAGTAACACTCGCAGTTATCGCAGCGATCTGCACCGCGCTGGTGGCCCTGACGTACCGCTTGACCGCGGAGCGAATCGTTGCCAATGAACAAGCGTGGCTCGAGCGCAGCCTGCAGCCCGCCCTGTCCGGCCTCTTCTACGATAGCGGTGTCACAGAATCGAAGATCATTATTCCCCCACCGCATGAACTGCCCGGCTCGGAGACAGCGATTATCTACCGTGTCTACGCAGAAGATGCTCCGGTAGCTGCGCTGTTTATCGTTAGCGCCCGCGACGGATATGCGGGGCCGATTCGTGTCCTCGCAGGTATCGACACTATGGGCGTCGTGACCGGCGTACACGTACTGGAACACCGCGAAACGCCCGGGCTGGGAGATCGAGTCGAATCGACCAAGTCGGACTGGGTCAAACAGTTTAACGGTCGTTCGCTGCTTGACCCTGAGCCGACAGGCTGGGCCATCAAGGGCGACGGGGGGCAGTTTGATCAGCTTACGGGCGCATCGGTTACGCCGCGGGCTATTATCAAAGCGATAAAAGAGACGTTGCTATACTTCGAGGCACACAGCGAAGAGATCTTCGCTGCAGCGATTCCCGAAACCAATAAGGAAGAGATAGAGCAGTGACATCGCCCGGCTTCATTGACCGCTTCAAGACCGGCCTGTGGCACGAAAACCCGGGGCTCGTTCAGCTCCTCGGTCTGTGTCCACTGCTTGCCGTAACTTCGAGCTTCGTCAACGGATTGGGGCTTGGTATCGCCACGCTGGCAGTGCTGATTGCCTCGAATGGCCTCGTATCTGCGACGCGTCGCTGGATCCAGGCTGAGATTCGCATACCGATCTACGTCCTCATCATCGCAAGCCTCGTCACCTGCATCGAATTGATCTTCAAAGCCTGGTTTCCGGCGCTCGACCGATCGTTGGGAATCTTTATTCCTTTGATCGTCACCAACTGCGCCATCGTGGCGCGCGCCGAAGTTTTCGCCTCTCGCAACCCGATCGGATCGAGCATGGCTGACGGTTTTGTCATGGGCTCGGGCTTTGCGTTGTTGCTGATGGCCATCGGTGCGTTTCGCGAGCTACTTGGACAGGGTTCCCTGTTTGCACGAATGGACATGCTGTTGGGCGGCGACCCAATGCGCGGCCTGGTGATCACGGACGGCGGCTGGCTGCTTGCAATTCTCCCTCCCGGCGCGTTTTTCAGCCTGGCGCTCGCTATTGCGATAAAAAATTCAATTGATCGCCGGCAGCGTGAGAAACGCCAACAGGCAATGCCGGGGCGTGGCCGACACGCTAGCCAATAAAGATATCGTCTTGAACAGGGAAAAACGCACGGCCATCTTCAGGACTTTGCGGGACCGCATGCCCGCCCCGACAACCGAACTCGAGTACCAGGGCCCGTTCGAACTGCTGGTCGCCGTCATCCTTTCTGCACAGGCAACAGACGTCGGTGTTAACAAAGCAACGGCCAAATTGTATCCGGTTGCCCGTACGCCCGAGTCTATTCTTGCGCTCGGGGTTGACGGGCTGAAGCGATATATTCGTACCATCGGTCTGTTCAACAACAAGGCCGAAAATATCATCAAGGCCTGCCGTATTCTGATTGAGCAACACAACAGCGAAGTGCCACGCTCCCGCAAGGAACTCGAAGCCCTGCCCGGCGTCGGCCGCAAGACTGCCAATGTGGTTCTTAACACAGCGTTTGGAGAACCGACAATTGCAGTCGATACCCACATCTTTCGCGTCGCAAATCGCACCGGTATTGCGATAGGAAAGACGCCGCTGGAAGTAGAGAAACGGCTGCTGCGCTCAACCCCCGATGAATTCAAAAAGGACGCACACCACTGGCTCATTCTGCACGGTCGCTATGTGTGCAAAGCGAGAAAACCGCTGTGCGGTGAGTGCCCTGTTATCGACTGGTGTGAGTACACGAAGAAGGACGTCTCATGATCTTTGGGCAGGACCGTAAGCAGCTGCGCATAATGTACGCCGAAGCCTGGCGCAAGCGTTGCGAACGGCTGCCGATGTCGCCGCTCGAAGCACAAATCGCGGCAATTATCGAGTTGCACCCCGAATATCATGTAGATATCACCAGCGATGACCTTGATCGCGACTACACGCCCGACGGCGGTCAGACAAATCCGTTTCTCCACATGGGATTGCACCTCGGCATCCGCGAACAGGTGTCAACCAATCGCCCGCCCGGCATAGCAAATATTCTTGAAGTATTGAGGGCGAAACTGGGTGACGCGCATGCCGCCGAGCACCAGATGATCGACTGCCTGGCCGAGACGCTCTGGGAAGCCCAAAACCAGAATCGCGCTCCCGATGAGGCAAAATACCTGGAACGACTGCGCCACCTGACAGAATAGCCGCTGCGATGGTCGATGATTGTAATAATTAGAGGCCGTGGCAGGTCTGATGGACTAACGCCGGAACGGAACAACCATGAGCGACGTACAGTCACAGTATCCAGTCCACGGCGCGGGCCTCGGCCTGCGTCGACCTATTGTCGACAAACTCATGGCCGACCCGCCTGTCGATGTCGACTTCATGGAAGTGGCGCCCGAGAACTGGATACACGTCGGCGGAGCGCTGGCCCGCAAATTGCGTTTTTTCACAGAGCGCTACCCGTTTCTCATTCACGGCCTGTCGCTGTCGATTGGCGCGCCGTCACCACTGAATGAACAGCTGGTCAGAGACATCAGGGAATTCATGGCAGAGCACGGTATTCGCTTGTACTCCGAGCACCTGAGTTTTTGCGGTGACGACGGCCAGCTTTACGACCTGATGCCCATCCCTTTTACCGAGGAAGCCGTGCGCTACGTGTCGCAACGCGTACGCCGCGTACAAGACATTCTTGAGCAACGCATAGCGCTCGAAAACGTCTCATTTTATGCGCCGATAGACACATCGATGAGCGAAAAGGAGTTCCTGCTCGCCGTACTCGAAGAATCTGACTGCGACCTGATGCTCGACATCAACAATATTGTTGTCAACAGCATCAATCATCGCTACGACGCGAGTGATTTCCTGAACGCGATGCCGGCTGAGCGCATCCGCTACTTTCACCTTGCCGGGCATCATGTCGAGGCCGAAGATCTGCGCATCGATACCCACGGTTCTGCTGTCGACAATCAGGCCTGGCAGCTTCTTGAAGAGGCTTATGCCCTGTTTGGGCCGGTTCCCACACTGCTCGAACGTGACTTCAACTTCCCGCCCATGGACGAGTTAATGGATGAAGTCCGCCGCATCAAGCAGCTGCAACTTGCGACAGAAAAACGGCAGGCCGCCAATGCCTGACAAAACTGATTTCCAGGCCATGCAATACGCATTTGCGGCGCACATTCGCGATCCGCAGAATGTTGCGGCGCCGGAAGGTATCGAAGACCGCCGCATGGCGGTGTATCGAAAATTGTTCTTCAATAATCTTTACAACCTCCTCGGCACGATGTTCCCGGTGCTTCGTAAGATCCACTCTGATGACCAGTGGCGCCGGATGATTCGGCAGTTCATGCAGAAACACCAGGCCGAGACGCCCTATTTCCTGCAGCTGCCGGAAGAATTCTTGAGTTTTCTGGAAAAAGAGTTCGAGCCCGGTCCCGGGGACCATGCTTTTCTGCTCGAGCTCGCGCACTACGAATATGCCGAGCTCGCTTTATCGATCTCAGCCGAAGAAAATAATTCAGACGGTATTGATCCGGCCGGCGATCTGCTCATCGGGACTCCCGTCAAGTCCGTGCTGGCCTGGGCTTATGCCTACCAGTATCCGGTGCACCGTATTTCGCCCGATTTCTTGCCGACAGAACCTGCGGAACAGCCGGTCTACCTGGCTTTGTACCGCGACGATGACGACAAGGTCCGTTTCCTTGAACTGAATGCCGTAACGGCCGGACTTCTGGACGCGATCGAGAATAATCCGGATGCCCAGAGCGGTGAGGCCTTGCTACGGGAACTCGCAAAGACAATTAACTACCCCGATGTTGACGCTTTGATCGGACATGGTGCCGACGCACTCAATGAAATGCGACAACTGGAAATCTTGATCGGCACACGAAGCACCAGCTGAAGGAGTTCGACAATGGAAACACTGATTAATCTGAAAAATCAGGTGACAAACACGCTCGATTCAACGGGCGAGTGGTTGGCGCTGCTGCCCATACGCCTGCTCATGGCCTACGAATTCGGCCGGGCCGGCATGATGAAACTGAACGGCACTAACTGGTTCGCAAACGTGCAGGACAACTTCCCGTTTCCGTTCAACGTCATACCGGTCGAGATCAGCTGGTTTATCGCAACCTGGGCGGAACTACTCGGTGCCGCGGGCCTCGTACTCGGGTTGTTCACGCGCTTTTGGGCACTGAGTCTTATCATCCTGACGGTTGTCGCGATTTCTGGTGTGCACTGGCCCGACGACTGGAACAGCCTCGCTGAGCTATGGAAGGGATACTCGGTCTCAGACAAGGGTTTCGGCAACTTCCGCATCCCCCTGTTGTTCCTTGTCATGCTGGTACCGTTGCTATTCAGCGGCGCCGGCAAGCTAAGCCTCGATCACTTGCTGGCGAAAAAATATTCCTGACGTCTGATCAGGGCACACAACAAGGCTTAGCTCGCCGGCGTTCGCAAGCCACCTGCTAGTATGCGTTGATGGTAAACGACCAAGCAGGCCGCCTTCGCCGGGACATCGGTTTTTTCGGTGCATCGTTCCTGGTTCTCAATGCAATGATTGGCGCCGGAATTTTCGCGCTGCCGGGCAAAGTCGCCGTCAACGCAGGCATGCTCAGCCCGTGGTTGTTCCTGGTTGTCGGCGTCCTGTTCCTGTCGGTCGTACTGACGTTCGCGGAACTTGCGAGTTATTATGAAAAAACGGGGGGCCCGGTTATATACGCGACCGAGGCTTTCGGCCCCTTGGCCGGATTCAGCACTGGCTGGGTGATTTATCTCGCCCGAATGACAGCCTTCGCTGCCAATGCCAACGTCATGGCGACTTACCTCGCGTCCCTGTCCGATGTCTTTGCCGGCGACCTGGCGCGGGGAACCATCATCAGTGCGGTAACGATCAGCCTCACCTGGGCCAATGTGCTGGGCGTCCGCGACGGCGTGCGAACGATGGCCGTGTTCACTGTCCTCAAAGTGACGCCGTTGATAATTATGGTTCTGCTGGGCCTTCAGCACGTAACGGGCACCGCCTTGCTGCCCAGCGCTCCGTTTGTCGTCGATCAACTCGGCGGCACGACGCTACTTCTGATCTACGCTTACGTCGGTTTCGAGACGATTGCTGTGACGGCGGGCGAAACGTCGCAGCCGCGCAGTACTTTGCCGAAAGCACTTGTCGGCACCGTTATTGGAACCGGCCTGCTGTACTTCGTCATCGTGCTGGTGTTCGTATCGATCATCCCAAAAGATCAATACGCAAGCGCCACACTGGTCGACGTCGGAAGAGCGTTGGCCGGAACGGCGGGCGCTCTCGCAATCACGCTGGCGGCGGTATTCTCGATAGGCGGTAACCTGGCCGGCTCGATGATCGCGGCACCCCGCCTAATTTTCTCGCTCGCCGAGAACCGTCTTTTGCCGCAGTGGTTTGCTCATGTGCACACCAAATACGCCACACCGGACCGCTGCATACTGCTCATGGGTGCCATGGCTCTTGTTCTGGCACTGACGGGCTCGTTCGTGAAACTGGCGGTCGCCAGTTCCGTTGCGAGATTGTTAGGCTACCTGATCTGTATCGCGTCATTGCCCGCGATACGCCGTAGCGCGAGCGCCGAGGCGCGAGAGAAAGCCTATCGGCTCAAAGGCGGGTATACGATTCCAGTGATTGGCTTTGTCATCTGCATCTGGCTGCTCATGCAGTCGAAAACAGAGTCCTGGATCGCCGTTGCAATTCTGATCGCGATCGGCGCGGTACTTTACGCTATCGAAACACGCACCGGCATACGCGATGCCGGCAGAGACTAGCGCCGCTTCGGGATGTACAGGTCCGTCAACGTACCTTCGAAGGCTTCTGCCGCCATCGCCACGGTTTCCGACAACGTGGGATGGGGATGAATCGTCAGGCTGACGTCAGCCGCATCGGCACCCATTTCAATGGCCAGCCCTATCTCGGCGACCAGGTCACCCGCATTGGGGCCTACTATGGCGCCACCCAGTACGCGCTTCGTTTGCTTGTCGAACAACAGCTTCGTGAAGCCTTCCGAACGCCCTAACGCGAGGGCGCGGCCACTTGCAGCCCACGGAAATTGCGCTTTTTCGTACTCGACACCCTGCGCTTTTGCCTCCAATTCAGTAAGGCCGACCCACGCGATTTCCGGGTCCGTGTATGCAACGGACGGGATCGTGCGCGCATCAAAATAGCTCTTCTCGCCTGCCGCCACTTCGGCGGCAACTTTCGCTTCGTGCGTTGCTTTGTGGGCCAGCATGGGTCCGCCTGCGAGGTCGCCGATCGCGAATATATGAGGAACGTTGGTACGCATCTGCTTATCGGCGGCAATGATGCCGTGTGCATCAACATTGACGCCGGCTTTATCCGCGTCGATCAAACCACCGCTCGCCTTGCGTCCAACTGCGACGAGGACACGATCGTAGACACCGACCGACGGCGCCTTGTCACCTTCAAAGCTGACTTCGATGCCTGGCACCGTGGCGCGCATGCCCGTCACCCGGGTCGAAACCATGATGGCTTCGTAGCGTTTCTTGACAATTTTCAGGAAAGGCCGCAGAAGATCCGGGTCTGTTCCCGGCATCAGCGAATCGGTCAGCTCGACAACGCTAACGTCAGTTCCGAGCGCGCTGTAGACACAGGCCATTTCCAGGCCGATTATGCCGCCGCCGACCACAAGCAGGCGCTTCGGAAGCGGCACGAGTTCGAGTGCGCCGGTTGAGTCGACGATGCGCGGATCGTCCGGCAGGCCCGGCAACATCAACGGTTCCGAGGCGATGGGCAGAGACAAAGCTGGCCGTTCCCTGGATGACCCGCACTTTACGCTGCTTCGCCATGGTCGAGAGACCGCTCGTCAACTGCCCAATGACCTGGTTCTTCCAGTCGCGAAGTTTTTCAGCTTCGATTCTGGGCTTGCCAAACGTAACGCCGTGTTCAGCCATGGCGGCTACGTCATCAATGACTTTGGCGGCATGCAAAAGGGCTTTCGATGGAATACAACCGACATTCAGGCAGACCCCACCCAGCACAGGTGATCGCTCGATGAGAATGACATTCAGTCCCAGGTCAGCCGCGCGGAAAGCCGCCGTATAACCGCCGGGTCCTGCGCCGATTACGACCAGTTGTGCGGCATGTGTTGCGTCGCCCTCATGCGCGCGTGTCGCAACGATTTCTGGCGCCGACATCTTGCGGGTCTCTTCGACGTTCTCGACCGGAACATCAGACTCACTGCCAGCGGTTTCTATCGTTACAACAACGGAGCCGGTCGAAACTTTGTCGCCAACCTTGACGTCGACCGAGACAATGGTGCCAGCCTGGCTGGCCGGAATGTCCATCGAGGCTTTGTCGGTTTCCAACGTGAGCAGCGGGTCTTCAACTAATACGGCGTCGCCTGGCGCGACCAGGATTTCAATGACTTCGACATCTTCAAAGTCACCGAGGTCAGGAACCCTTAACTGCACTGTCACGGGACGGGACACTAGGGAATCGCCTGCAACAGTGACTCAACGTCGGCCAGCTTCTGGCCGAGGAACGTCGTGAAACGAACTGCCTGCGCGCCATCGATGACCCGGTGGTCGTACGACAGCGACAGCGGCAGCATCAATCGGGGTTCGAACTCCGAACCGTTCCAGACAGGCTGCATGGACGAGCGCGAAACGCCGAGGATGGCCACTTCAGGCGCGTTGACGATTGGCGTAAATGCCGTACCACCGATCCCGCCCAGGCTCGATATCGTAAACGTCGCGCCCTGCAGCTGATCGACCTTCAACTTGCCCTCGCGCGCAAGCGCCGAGAGCTCGCCGAGCTCCCCGGCAATTTCGTAAACGTCTTTCTTGTCCGCATCGCGAATCACGGGAACCATGAGTCCCTGGTCCGTGTCGGCGGCAAAACCCAAATGACAGTATTTCTTGAAGACCAGGCTTGTGCCATCGTCCGAGAGGGATGCATTAACCTTAGGGAATTCCTCGAGAGCCGCAACGCAGGCTTTCATAACGAATGCCAGCGGCGTCAAGCCGATGCCGCGCTCTTTAGCGGGTCCCTTGAGCTTCTGGCGCCTCGCTTCCAGGGCTGTAATGTCAGCCAGGTCGTGCTGCGTCACATGCGGCACGTTGATCCAGCTTGCCTGGAGTCGTGGACCCGAAATCTTCTGGACGCGCGTCAGCGGCTGGACGTCGATCTCGCCGAATTTCGCGAAGTCGACGCTCGGCGTTTTGGGAAGGCCTCCACCCGCCGGTGCCGCCGCCTGTCCTGTCAGGATGGCCTTGACGAATGCTTTAACGTCATCGTGCAGTATGCGGCCTTTGGTGCCCGCGCCTTTTACCTGCACGAGATTGACACCGAGCTCGCGCGCCAGCTTTCTAACCGACGGGCTGGCGTGAGCTTTCGAGAAGCCGGCTTCTTCGATTCTCGGTAGCGTCGTTGCCGCCGCGGCAGACGCAGATCTCTCGGGTATCGTTTTCGGCGTCTGAGCCTGCTGTGTTTCCGGAGGCTTCGCCGCTGCGGGCGCAGGGTCCGGCTCGTCATCGGGCACGGCGTCGATAATCGCCAGTGACGCACCCGCAGAGATCTTTTCGCCTACCTTGATCAGGACCGATTCGATGGTTCCCGCGACGACAGCTGGCACGTCCATGGCAGCTTTGTCCGTCTCGAGCGTGACCAGGGGATCCTCGACCGCGACCGTGTCACCGGGCGCAATATGAACCTCGATCACTTCGACCTCATCGAAGTCACCCAGGTCCGGTACGACCAGTGTTTGTTTGCCGCCCGATTTCCGTGGCTCGCCGACAGGCGCGACCATCAGCGTGGTTTCGCCGGTGGGTTCGGCCGCCATCGCGGGCGTAATGACAACCGTGTCGCTGACCTGCACTGTCATCGTGCCGATGACATCGCCGGTCGAAACCGTGTCACCGATTCCGACCGTCAGACTATCGACTACCCCGCCTTCGGGCGCCGGCACATCGAATGAGGCTTTGTCGGTCTCAAGCGTAATGAGACCATCTTCCCGGGCGACGTTATCGCCGGGAGCCACGAGTACTTCGATGATCTCGACGTTTTCAAAATCGCCAAGATCGGGTACAACTATGTCGATCGCATTCGCCATACTCGTACTCCCGGCTACTCTACAACGTCACCGGATCGGGGCGATCCGGATCGATGCCGTATTTCTCAATAGCCTGCACGACGGTTTTTTGATCGAGCACACCGTCATCGGCAAGTGCCTTGAGCGCGGTGACTGCGATGAATCGTCGATCAACCTCGAAGTGTTCGCGAAGTTCTTTGCGGGCATCACTGCGACCGTAGCCATCGGTGCCAAGAGAGATGAAAAGTCCCGGAATCCAACGCTGGACCTGGTCGGCGATAATTTTCATGTAGTCGGTTGCCGCGATGTACGGTCCCGGCCTGTCAGCAAGACATTGCTCGATGTAACACTTGCGCGGCTCTTCTGCCGGATGCAAATTATTCCAGCGCTCGACCTCCAGCGCGTCGCGGCGTAGCTCGTTAAAGCTGGTAACCGACCAGACGTCTGTTGGAATTCCGAAATCCTGCATTAATAAGTCGGCCGCTGCGATCACTTCTCGCAGGATAGTCCCGGAGCCCATGAGCTGCGCACGAATCCTGCCCTGACCACCCACCTGCAGCAGGTACATGCCGCGCAGAATGCCGTCCTCGACACCGGCCGGCATTGGCGGATGAACGTAGTTCTCATTCATGCAGGTGATGTAATAGAAAACGTTCTCCTGCTCGCCCATCATGCGGCGAAGTCCGTCCTGGACGATGACCGCCAGTTCATACGCGTAAGTGGGATCGTAGGCGACACAGTTCGGTACCGTCGATGCGTTAACCAGGCTATGACCATCCTGGTGCTGCAGGCCCTCACCGGCCAGCGTCGTGCGCCCCGCGGTACCGCCTATAAGGAAACCGCGGGACTGCAAATCGCCGCCTGCCCAGATGAAATCGCCAATGCGTTGAAAGCCGAACATCGAGTAGTAGATATAGAACGGCACCATCGGTACGTCATGGTTCGAATACGATGTTCCGGCCGCGAGCCACGAGCAGAATGCGCCCGCCTCGTTGATGCCTTCTTCGAGAATCTGGCCTTTCTTGTCCTCCCGGTAGTACATCAGTTCGCCGGAGTCCTGCGGCTCATAGAGCTGCCCTTTGGATGCGTAGATGCCGACCTGCCGAAACAGACCTTCCATGCCAAACGTGCGTGCTTCGTCGGGCACGATCGGAACGATGTGCTTGCCCACCTGCTTGTCGCGCAGCAGCGCGGTCAGTATCCGCACGAAAGCCATCGTCGTCGATGCTTCGCGTTCACCCGTACCCTCAATCTGTGTGCGGAATGCTTCAATCCCTGGGACCGGTAGCGCTTTGGACTTCGCGCGTCGCTTGGGTAACGAGCCGCCCATCGCATGGCGCCGTTCCAGCATGTACTCGAGTTCAGCGCTGTCGGCTGCGGGTTTGCAGTACGGCACGTCGTCGATGTCTTTGTCTGAAACCGGGATATTGAACCGGTCGCGGAAATTCTTGAGCTGCTCGAGGCCCAGTTTCTTTTGCTGGTGAGCAATATTCTGGCCTTCGCCGGCCGATCCCATGCCGAAGCCCTTGACGGTTTTTGCGAGAATGATCGTCGGAGTACCTTTGTGCTGCCGCGCCGCGTCGTAGGCCGCATATACCTTGAGTGGGTCATGACCGCCACGGTTCAGACGCCAGATTTCATCGTCGGACATGTTCGCAACCATCTCGGCGGTTTCGGGATGCTTGCCGAAAAAGGTATCGCGAACGTATTTGCCGTCCATCGACTTGATCTTCTGGTACTCGCCGTCGACGGTTTCTTCCATGATCTGGCGCAGCTTGCCCGACTGATCATTCGCTAACAGCGGGTCCCACTTCGATCCCCAGACGACCTTGACGACATTCCAGCCCGCTCCGCCAAATGCCGCTTCAAGTTCCTGGATGATCTTGCCGTTGCCGCGGACCGGACCATCGAGTCGCTGCAGGTTGCAGTTGACGACGAACACGAGGTTGTCCAGACCTTCGCGGACCGGCATTGTTATTGCGCCCATCGACTCGGGCTCGTCCATCTCACCATCGCCAAGGAAACACCAGACTTTGCGATCACTGGGCGGAATCAGGCCGCGGTTTTCCATGTAGCGCATGAACCGTGCCTGGTAGATGGCCATCATCGGGCCGAGGCCCATCGAGACCGTCGGGAACTGCCAGAATTCCGGCATCAGCCACGGATGTGGATAGGACGACAAACCACCGCCACCGACTTCCTGACGAAAGCGGTTCAGTTGATCTTCGTTGAGACGTCCTTCGAGGTAGGCGCGTGAATACATACCCGGCGCCGAATGCCCCTGCATGAACACCAGGTCACCACCGTGTTTTTCGCTGGCTGCGCGCCAGAAGTGATTGAATCCCACCTCGTACAACGTTGCGGAGGAGGCATAGCTCGAAATGTGGCCGCCGTACTCTGTATTTTTACGATTCGCCTGGACGACCATCGCCATCGCATTCCAGCGTATGTAAGCCTCGATGCGGCGCTCGAGGGAGCGATCACCCGGATACTCGGGCTGACGGGCGGTCGAGATCGTATTCAGGTATGCCGTGTTCGGCGTATACGGCAGGTAGGCGCCGGAGCGCCGCGCAAAATCAATCATCTGGTTCAGCAGAAAGTGCGCCCGTTCCGGGCCGTGCTGTGCGAGGACCGAGTTGATCGACTCCAGCCATTCGGTAGTTTCGATCGGATCTATGTCATCGAAAGGATTGAAGCTGCTCATATTTCTGTCCACCGGGCGTTTGCCGGGTCACCTCCCGGCATGTCGCGTGAATTACCTGAAGCGTCCTGCTAGGATCACCGCTTCATTGCACCGGACCGTGCGATTCCCCAGTGCGGCCGCCATCTTCGGGGTTTGTGCCGTAAGGGTCAAGCGCGCGGCGGAGAATTAAGACCGTATGACAACTGTCGTCCCTGACATTCATGATATTCGAATCTTTCAAAAGCCTGGCCGCGTTTCCACGAAGGTCCTGGACCCGGTTGATCAGTTACTTTTGATACTACCTGCCAGGCCGACCGCTGCGGTTTTTCGAATGGTCCCGCAGGGCCGCAAACTGCAGGCTGTTTATCGAAAACGCGTAGCCGGCTCGATACCGGCGTTCACGACGCACCTCGGCAACAAGAAGCAGACCCTGGTCGTCGCCGGCACGGTCAGTGCTGATGCCAGCGCTTTCGAGCAGCTAAGCCTGGGCCGCCAACTCGTTGCGGCAGCCACCAGTGAAAAAGCCGGCAGTCTCGGCATTTGTGCTGTCGGTTTCGAACCCGATGCGCAGGCAACAGTGATTAACAACGTACTCGCCGCGGCGCTGGCGGCAGGTCTCAAGCTGCCCACTTTCAAAAGCAAGGCGGCGCCCGCCAGGATCAAGAGCATCTGGCTGTTGGGTCTCGAAGAACCGCTGGACACCAGCCGGACCGAGGCCGAGGCAAAGGGCAACAATCTCGCGCGTTGGCTTACGTCACTACCGCCCAACATGCTCGATGCTGTTCGCTACGCGGAAATCGTCAAACGCCTGGCAAAAGAGCACGGCTGGCAGTACAAGCGCCTCGTGACCAAGGACCTGGAATTACTCGGCGCCGGTGCGTTCCTGGCCGTTGCACAGGGCAACGACGATGACAGCGCCGGCATCGTTCGCCTTCGCTATCGACCCGGCCCGAAAAAATCGAAAGCCGATCTGAGCCTGGTTGGCAAGGGCATCATATTCGACACGGGTGGCACCAATCTGAAGCCATTCGCATCGATGCTCGACATGCATGGCGATATGCAGGGCAGCGCCGTTGCACTCGGCACATTCCTTGCGATTTCCGAACTAAAATTGCCTATTGCGGTCGACTGTTGGCTGGCGCTGACGGAAAACCGTACCGGCCCGAATGCCTACAAATCGCAGGACGTCGTCACGGCCGCAAATGGCAAGACCATACAAATTATTCACACCGATGCCGAAGGACGTCTCGCACTCGCGGATGCGCTGGTACTCGCAAGTCGCGAGCAACCCGGAATAATTTTCGACTATGCGACGCTCACCGGCACCTGCGTGAGTGCGATTACAAGCCGATATTCCGGTGTGTTCACGAACAGGGCAGAATGGCATCCCCGCCTGAAGCGAACCGGCCAGCGTTCGGGCGAGCGCGTCTGGCCATTCCCAATCGGTAAGGAATTTCTTGATGAGCTCAAGAGCGACACAGCTGATTTCATGCAGTGCTCACCGAAAGGCGGCGGCGACCATATCCTCGCGGCAAGTTTTCTTGAGCAGTTCATCGAGAACGACGTTCCCTGGGTGCACATGGACCTGAGCGCGGGAGATCACGACGGTGGCCTTGGCCATATCGCATCGAAATTCACGGGATTCGGCGTACGCTACACAATGAGCATCATCCTGGACGAAGAACTCTTCAAGGCAAACCTGTAGGTGAGTGACGAAATCAGAATGTCGAACCGCTTCCGCGGTTTTCTGCCCGTTGTCGTCGACGTGGAAACGGGGGGGTTCAACTCGAAGACCGACGCCCTGCTCGAAATCGCCGCCGTCTTGCTTAATCTCGACTCGAACGGTCTGCTAAGGCGGGTAGAGACGATTCGCTACCACGTGAAACCGTTTGAAGGTGCCAACCTCGAAGCCGCGTCCCTCGCGGTCAACGGCATCGACCCGTTCCACCCGCTGCGACCCGCAATCGACGAACGCGACGCGCTGCAGCGCACCTTTCGAGAGGTCCGCCGCGCCGTGCGTGAAAGCCGATGCAGTCGCGCCGTGCTGGTCGGCCATAACGCACATTTCGATCTG
The DNA here is from genome assembly GCA_947259145.1 of uncultured Woeseiaceae bacterium. Lineage (GTDB taxonomy): Bacteria > Pseudomonadota > Gammaproteobacteria > Steroidobacterales > Woeseiaceae > UBA1847. The sequence continues at coordinate 5,417 of CAMYLB010000303.1, read as the reverse complement.
GGTTTCCTGAATCAAGCGGTCGAGCGCTCTTCGATAAAACGCAATCCGTTTCATCCTTTCAGTTGCTTCGATACCGTGACTTTGTGCGGAATGGCGTTCGGTCAGACGGTTCTCGCCCGCGCGGCAATCGCTGCAGGACTGGGATGGGATGAAACGCAGGCACATTCTGCATCGTACGATGCAGAAGTGACCGCGGACCTGTTCTGCGAAACAGTCAATCGTTACCGCGATATTTACGAGGCAGCGCTTAGAAACGCTCCGCCGCAGCCATAGGACCAGCGGCCCCTAGGTCGCGCTTTCTTCAAGCAGCTTTTGCAGCTCGCCCGACTGGTACATGTCGATGACGATATCGCAGCCGCCGATCAACTCACCTTTGACATACAGCTGCGGAAAGGTCGGCCAGTTTGAGTATTCCTTAAGCCCTTCCCGTATCTCGGGGTCTTCAAAAATATTCACGTAGGAATACGGCTTACCGATTGCGTTCAGCGCTGCAACCGTCTGGCCGGAAAACCCGCACTGCGGAAAATCGGGCGTGCCCTTCATGTAAAGCAGCACGTCGTTTGATCCGAGCTGATCTTCGATTTTCGTTTTTACATCCACGTCTCGTACCTTTATGTGTAACGGCAGCCACTCATGCTTGGGTCGCTGCCGCAGTTTTCAATGGTAGGGCCTTTAATTATCACCGCTACGATCCTCAACCACGATATGATTGTTTACGGCTTTTACGCCACTGGTGTCTTTCGCTATCGATTCTGCCTGCTCCCGAGCAACATAGCTGCCAACTGTTCCCGACAAGGTCACTGTGCCCTCCCAGGTGCGAACGCCAATGTTAAACACGCTAACGATGGAATCCGCAACATATTTGCCCTTAATCTTGGTCGTAATCGCTGAATCGGACGCGACGACGCCCGCGGGTCGCTCATCCTTGCCCAGCTGATATCCACCCACGGCGGCACCGCCGACCATCAGGGCCGCGCAGCCACCCAACATCAGTGCCGACAAAAGGACGATCATTACTCGCATTGCAACTCTCCACCTACCGGCCCGGATTGTACCGTCAATCAACCGTCTCGCGAGCAGTCAATTGATCAACAATCGCCCATTGCTCGTCTTTGTTCATTAGCGCCCAGCGCGAGATCTGCTGCAAGCTTCGACCACAGCCGAGGCAAATCTTGTCCTCGTCCAGCGTGCAAATCAGAATACAGGGTGACAGCGGTCTTTCGTCTCTCCCTGGACAGGCGTTATTACTTTCGTCAATCATTAACAATACAATCAATAGGTTATATATCAATCCCCTGAAGAGCATTGGCGGCACAATAATCGGTGGCGTTGTCCTTGCAGTCATTATTGTACTCGTCACCAAAGGCAATCACATGGTGGCAGGCATGGCTACACAGTCTTTGATCATATGGCTGCATGTCTTGTCCGGCATCACCTGGATCGGCCTGCTCTACTACTTCAACTTCGTTCAGGTTCCGGCACTCGGCGAGGCGGCCAGTGACGAAGGTGGCCCGGGTGGAGCAGGTATTGCCAAGTACGTTGCACCGCGTGCATTGGCGTGGTTTCGTTGGGGGGCATTGGCAACCTGGCTCACCGGTGCACTATTCCTGCTTCACAAAGGCCAGCTGCACAACGCATTCATGCTCGGCCTGAACACCGACCCGGTGAACCAGTACGCCATGACTATAGGCGTAGGCGCATGGCTCGGCACCATAATGCTGTTTAACGTATGGGTGTTGATCTGGCCCAATCAGAAGAAAGTCCTGGGTATGGTCGAAGCCAGCTCAGACCAGGTCGCCAAAGCAAAAAATATCGCGTTCCAGGCGTCGCGCTCTAATACACTGATGTCGATTCCCATGGTAATGAGCATGGTAGGCGCCGGTCACGGTTGGCCCATGTAGAACCGAGTGAAACTGTACGATCCGAAGCCCGACATTCGTGTCGGGCTTCTTTCGTTTTCGCAACCGCATGCAACTCTCAGACGAACTTAAGGTTTCCATCGGCGCAACCGTCGCGACAGCACTCGCGGAGGACGTTGGCGATGGCGACCTGACGGCACGGCTTGTCGATACCGACACTGTCGTTGGGGCGACCATCATCGCCAGGGAGTCACTGATTCTTGCCGGCCAGCCGTGGGTCGACGAAGTATTTGCGCAACTCGACAATAAGGTCGTCGTCGACTGGTACATCGGTGACGGGCAGACGGCGGAAGCCGACGACGTTATCTGCAAGCTGGTCGGACCGGCTCGTGCATTGTTAACAGGCGAACGTACGGCACTGAATTTCTTGCAGACGCTGTCGTCAACCGCGACCATCACGGCCAGTTACGTCAAGGCCGTCGAAGGCACCGGCGCCAGAATCCTCGATACGCGCAAGACGCTGCCCGGCTTGCGCCTCGCACAAAAATACGCGGTCGCCTGCGGCGGCGGCATGAATCATCGAATCGGTCTGTTCGACGCTATCCTGATCAAGGAAAACCACATCAAGAGCGCGGGCAGTATTGCCGCTGCCTTGCAGCGCGCAAGAGACCTCGACGCCGAGGTCCTGATCGAAGTCGAAGTCGAAACTCATGGCGAATTGCTCGAGGCCCTGACTGCCGGCGCGACCCGCGTTCTCCTGGACAATTTTGCGATTGAAGAACTAAGACGTGCAGTCGAAACGAATCAGAGCTACGGCTATGTCGCCGCAGAACTCGAGGCATCCGGCAATATCACACTTGAGTCGATTCGAGCGATCGCAGAGACCGGTGTCGACTACATATCGACAGGCGCGCTGACAAAAAATGTCACCGCGATCGACTTTTCGATGTTATTCAGCATCGACCGGCTGTGATGGTCGAGTGGGAAACACAATGAAGAAGATTTTGCTGGGGGGGCTGTGCTGCGGAATTCTCGGGGGCTGCATGAACTCGGAGGACAAGTCGGTCGAGGCGCCGGCATCCTATGCGAGTGCCGCGGATCTCGAGAGCTTCTGTGACCGCCTCCCACGTTCTGCTTACGCCGATTATCAGAAGCACGAAAGCAGCAATGACTGGTTCGAGGTGTATGAAATCGAACCCGATATCTGGGCCATCTATGAGCCGTTTCAGTGGCAGGAGGTTATCTCATATCTGATCGTCGGCTCGGAGTACGCCGTGCTTTTCGATACCGGCAATGGGATTGGCAATATAAAGTCGATTGTCGACCAACTCACTGATAGACCGGTTCGTGTGCTTAATTCTCATAGCCATTTCGACCATATCGGCGGCAACTACCAGTTTGATGCGATCCTCTCTGTCGCAACAGAATTCTCTGTAAGCCGGACTAACGGCCTCAAAAGCGACGACCTGTCACTGGAAGTATCGCCGGAGGCTCTGTGCAAGAGCCTGCCTGCGGGCGTGACAGAGGAAAACCACCAGACAAGACCTTTTTCGATCAGCCAGAAAATTGCGGACGGAGATGTGGTTGATATTGGCGGGCGAAATCTCGAGGTGCTGCAGGTACCCGGACATACCAACGACGCAATTGCACTGCTCGATAGGGACGCCGGTTTTTTGTGGGCAGGGGATAGCTTCTACGAGGGTCCTATCTGGCTGTTCTTTCCGGAAACGGACCTGGTCGCCTATCAAAAATCTGTGGCGAGACTGGCATCGCTGGCGCCAAGCCTGAAAGCCGTATTTCCTGCTCACAATACGCCTAAAGCAGACCCTGCCGTGCTTACACGATTGCGCGAAAACCTCGATCGCGTTCTGGCCGGACAGGTCGTGCCCGTGCCGGTCTCCGACGGGAACGTCGAATTCCGGTTCGAAGGGTTCAGTCTGCTGATGAGGGAAAATTACAACCGCATCGGCGCGGAATGAAGACGACTTGGCTTCTCTCGTCGCTACGCGACCGCTCGCGTGACCCGCTTAGGCTCAGAAACGCCATATCCCTGTGCATAGTCGACACCCATGCCGCGCAGCATCGTGATGATCTCTTCGTTTTCGGCAAACTCAGCAATCGTCCGTTTACCGGTCAGGTGACCGATCTCATTGATTGAACGCACCATTTCGCGGTCGATCGGGTCATGCAGAATCTCTTTGACGAAGCTGCCATCGATCTTGAGGAAATCGACCGGGAAATGCTTGAGATACCCAAATGACGACAAGCCGGTGCCAAAGTCGTCGAGGGCGAACATGCAGCCGAGTTCCTTCAGCGCATTGATGAAGCGATTCGCCTGCGAATAGCTGGCTATTGCGGCGGTCTCCGTAATTTCAAAGCAGATCTTCGTTGCGTCGATTCCGCTCATCTGGAACTGATCGACGACGAAAGGCAGGAACTTCTCATCGCCGAGGCTCTGTCCCGACAGGTTAATCGAGCACAGTGCCAACCGTTCGCGCTCATCCGCTTCGGAAACCAGCCATCGGAATGCACTGCGAATGACCCAACGATCGATATCAGGCGTAATGCCGTAGCGTTCGGCCGCTTCAATAAACAAGCCTGGCGAGATGATGCCGCCGTTCTCGTCGCGCATGCGCAGGAGAATTTCATAATGCGCCCCAACTTCCTCGGTCTGCAGCGGCTGAATCGTCTGGCGGAACAATTCAAAGCGGTCTTCTTCGAGCGCATTGTTGATACGGGCCGCCCACTGCATCTCGCGACGTCGCCTCATCAGATCGATATCGTTTTCCTGGAAGCTGCGGCACCACGCCGATGCTGACGCCGAGCCGGAAGTTGCGCTCCTCCCAAACGAATTTGTACTCGCCGATCGCCATGCGCAGCGTTTCGGCCGTATTCATGGCCTCCTCGAGGCTGCAGCTCTCGAGCAACACACCAAACTCATCGCCTCCGAGCCGCGCCAGCGTGTCGCGCCATCGAATCTTCGATTTCAACAATGCACCCAGCTGGCCGAGCAATGCGTCGCCTGCACTGTGCCCACAGGAGTCGTTGACGATTTTGAACTGATCGAGATCGAGGTACAGCAGCGCATACGATGTCTCGCGCGCTTTCGCACTCTTCAGTGCACGCTCGACGCGATTCTCGAATTCACGCCGGTTAACGAGGCCCGTCAGTATGTCATGACTGGCATGATAGCTGAGGCGGCGATGGAGGTCGCGCGACTCACTGACGTCGTGAAACACCAGCACACCACCCGTAACGCTGCCGCTGCCATCACGAATAGGTGACGCCGTGCTTTCGATGTAGAGCTCGTTGCCGTCTCGGCGGATCAACAAGGTCGGGCGCACAGACTTGATGGCACGATCACGACGAATAGACACCGCCAACGGATTTTCGAGAGGCTCACAGGTCTCTTCATGAAATCCGCGAAATATTTCGTCAATCTGGCGGCCGCTTGCATCGTCGACCTTCCAGCCGGTCAGTTCTTCAGCCACCGGGTTTACGTATTCAACGACGTTGTTTGCATCCGTTGTGATGACACCGTCACCAATCGACCGCAAC
>CAMYLB010000302.1 GCA_947259145.1 uncultured Woeseiaceae bacterium | reverse complement strand
CGAATACCAGGACACGAATCTTGTGCAGGCGCAAATTCTTAATGCACTTAAACCTGACGGGAACGGAGTGACGGTTGTCGGCGACGACGCGCAGTCGATATATTCTTTTCGCGCTGCGGAAGTGGAGAATATCCTGGGCTTTCCTGATCAGTATATGCCTGCCGCACAGGTTATTACGCTGGAACAAAACTATCGGTCGACGCAGCCCATTCTCGACAGTGCGAACTGCCTGATTGCGGAAAGCGAGCGGCAGTATCGCAAGAACCTCTTCTCCGATCGCGCGGATGGCGGCAAGCCGCGCTACGTCACGGTCGAGGATGGTGACGCAGAGGCCGAATTCGTCGTCACGGAAATCCTGAAGAACCGTGAACTGGGTATGGCCCTCAAGGAGCAGGCCGTGCTGTTTCGCGGTTCACACCACAGCGATCAACTGGAGCTCGAACTTGTACGTCGCAACATCCCCTACGTGAAATACGGAGGCCTGAAGTTCCTCGAGGCGGCGCATGTTAAAGACCTGCTGTCGGTCCTCAAATGGGCGGAGAACCCGAAGAACGAGGTTGCCGCATTTCGAGTACTGAAGCTGCTGCCTGGCATGGGCCCCTCGAAAGCTACCCGCTGTTTCGAGCACCTGGCTGTCGGGGATCACCTGTTTTCTTCGTTACGCGAGTTCCGGCCGCCGGCCGCTGCGACGAACGAATGGGACAACTTTTGCAGGATGCTGGAGGATCTCTCCGGCGCGGTGTTCGAGGATCGAGGCTGGCAGACTCAGCTTGCCCAGGTGCGGCGCTGGTACCAGCCGCATCTTGAGCGCATTTATGACGGGCTGGACACGCGAGAGGCCGATCTCGAGCAGCTCGAGCAGATTTCTGGTCGTTACCCGACGCGGGAACGTTTTTTGACCGAACTGACGCTGAATCCGCCGAGCGCAGCGGGCGATCTTGCTGGCGACCCGCTGCTGGATGAGGACTACCTGATCTTATCGACCGTACATTCGGCAAAAGGGCAGGAGTGGGAATCGGTTTTCGTCCTGAACGTGGCGGATGGAAATTTCCCGTCTGAATTCGCAACCGGAAAGCCCGAGATGATCGAAGAAGAGCGACGCCTTCTTTACGTTGCGATGACGAGGGCGAAACAGTCTTTGTCGCTGCTTGTGCCACTCCGCTATCACGTGACGCAGCAGCGTCGCGATGGCGACAAGCATGTGTACGGGGCGCGCAGTCGTTTTATGTCGGACGAGCTGCTCGAAACGATGGACAAGAAATTTCAGGGACGGCCGGAATCACAGGCTGGCCGGCTCGGTTCGCGATCGGACAGGCGCATCGACGTAAATGCGCGCATGCGAGAAATGTGGTGAAAAAAAGCGGTGGCGAGAGCCTCCGCCAGTCGGTACGAAACAAACAGCGGTAAGCGAGATCTGGTTTGCAGGGTCGCAGAGCGCTGAAAAAACGGCCTGAGTCACGACAGGAACATGGTATAGGCGGGGTTGTCGCTTTCTTCCCAGTGCGCGTAGCCCAGTTCGGCGAGATGAGCCTCCAGTTCCTCGGTCTCCTCTTGTGGCACGTCGATTCCCGCAAGAATGCGGCCATAGTCGGAGCCGTGATTGCGATAGTGAAACAGGCTGATATTCCAGTCCGTGCCAATGGCGTTCAGGAACTCGAGCAATGCGCCGGGCCGTTCCGGAAACTCGAAGCGGAACATGCGTTCGTTGCCGACAGCCGGCGAGCGTCCGCCCACCATATGCCTTACATGCAGTTTGGCCATTTCGTTATCACTAAGGTCTTCGACAGGAAAACCGGCGGCTCGCAATTGCTTGATTAACTGAAGACGCTCTTTCATGCCGTTGCTGAGCTGGACGCCAACGAAAATATGCGCTTTGTGTTGATCGGCGTACCGATAGTTGAATTCCGTGATGCCACGTCGCCCCAGCGCTTCGCAAAAACGGCGAAAACTGCCGGGTTTTTCGGGAATTTCCGCCGCGAGCAGCATCTCGGTTTGTTCACCAACGGCCGCGCGTTCGGCAATATGGCGCAGACGATCGAAATTGACGTTGGCGCCACAGTTTATCGTTACCAGTGTCTGGCCCGAGATACCCTTTTCGGCGACATACTTTTTGGCCCCGGCAACGGCCAGTCCGCCCGCGGGCTCCACGATCGAGCGTGTGTCTTCGAAGATGTCACGGATGGCCGCACAGATCTGGTCGGTATCCACCGTGATTATTTCGTCGACGAACAAACGGCAAAGGCGAAACGTCTCGTCGCCAACGCGGCGTACCGCGACGCCGTCGGCGAAAATGCCGACATGGTCGAGCGTTACGGGCTCGCCTGCCGCGAGGGATGCTTTCATCCCCGCAGAGTCCTCCGGTTCGACCCCGATGATGCGAATGTCGGGCTGCAGCTGTTTCACGTAGGTGGCGATGCCCGCGATCAGGCCGCCGCCGCCGATGGGCACGAAGATCGCGTCAACGTCCTCTTCGGCCTGCTCCAGGATCTCGGCGCCGATCGTACCCTGGCCAGCTATGACCTCAGGGTCGTCGAAAGGGTGGATGAAGATCAGCCCTTCGCTGGCCGAGAGCGCGCGCGCATGCGCATAGGCATCGTCGTAGGCGTCGCCGTGCAGAATGACGTCCCCGTCCAGGACCCGGACGGCATCGATCTTGATCTTCGGCGTAGTAACCGGCATTACGATACAGGCTCGGACGCCGCGTCGTTTTGCAGCCAGCGCGACGCCCTGAGCATGATTGCCCGCCGAACTGCAGATGACGCCGCGTGCCAGCTCATCGGGCTCGAGTCCGGCAATTTTGTTGTAAGACCCACGCAGCTTGAACGAGAACACGGGCTGCAGGTCCTCGCGTTTCATGAGGATGCGATTGTTGAGACGGCCTGAAAGATTGATAGCCGGCTCGAGCGCTGACCGGATCGCAACGTCGTAGACTTTCGCATTGCGAATTAGATCGAGGTAGTCAGTCGGGTTCATTTGATCGCGGTATGGTGGCTACTTCTGCGGTTATCGCATACCGGGCGGCCGTCCGCAAAGACCACTTCGCGAAGACGGACGTCGCAGAGGCCGTTCGTGGCGAATTGTTGCCATGGTAATCATTGCCTGACCCTTTCATAATGCAGGCCAGCCGTCGTGCGAGCGGTCTGTTCCACTAATTAGAGGATTCCGACTTGACACATTTGCTTATTTCGAATGCGCGCCTTGTCAATGAGGGTGAGGTTCGCGAAGTGGACGTACTGATCGAGGATGAGAGAATCGCCAGGATCGATGCCAGCATCGCGGTGCCGGACGGCGCTGAAGTTGTCGATGCGGCGGGAAAATTCCTGTTGCCCGGGATGATCGATGACCAGGTGCATTTTCGCGAACCCGGGATGACACACAAGGGCGATCTTGCGACGGAATCGGCGGCGGCGGTGGCCGGCGGAATCACCAGTTTCATGGACATGCCGAACGTTAATCCACAGACCACAACCCGGGCAGCGCTCAAGGACAAGTATCGTGTCGCCAAAGATCGATGCACGGCGAACTATGGATTTTACTTCGGCGCGACCAACGGAAATATCGAAGAGGTTAAAGCGCTGCAGGTGGGTGAGGCTTG
>CAMYLB010000301.1:36377-37890 GCA_947259145.1 uncultured Woeseiaceae bacterium | reverse complement strand
CACCTAGCAGACCGTCAGCTGATAGTGCCTTAAAGAGAGGAAACCGATGTCCGAGCGCTTAGCGGTCAGCAAGCTGCGTACAGTTGGCGAACACATCGAACTCGATGTTGGCGATGATATTGCCAACAGTCCGCGCTACAACGACGACATCGCCCCGACACGGGCCTCACAACGAACCTGGACGCGCTGGAACGTTGCGTCGCTGTGGGTGGGCATGGCCATCTGCGTACCGACTTACACGCTGGGCGGCGTCCTCACGGCCTACTTCGGCCTGTCCGTGGCGGAAGCTCTGTGGACCATCCTGATCGCGAATATCATCGTCCTGATCCCGCTGACGCTCAATGCGTATCCCGGAACCCGCTACGGCATTCCCTGCCCGGTCGTCATGCGCGCCTCGTTCGGCATCATCGGCTCGAACGTACCTTCGTTGATCCGCGCAATCGTCGCCTGCGGCTGGTTCGGCATCCAGACCTTGTTCGGCGGTATTGCGATTCACCTGATGCTGTCGGCGATGTTCGACGGCTGGGCGGCGCTGGGCGGTGTGGGCGAGGTCCTCGGTTTCTTTATCTTCTGGGTCGCCAACCTCGCGGTCGTCATCCGCGGTTCGGAATCCATCAAGCATCTCGAAGCACTCGCCGCGCCGCTGCTGCTGATTGTGGCGATCGGCCTGGTGTTCTGGGCATTGCCCAAGATCTCCCTCAGCGAAGTGCTGTCCACGCCGGCTACGCGGCCCGAGGGCGCACCGTTTTTCGGCTATTTCATGGCCGGACTGACAGCAATGGTCGGCTTCTGGGCCACGCTGTCGCTGAACATCCCCGACTTCAGCCGCTTCGCAAGAACGCAGCGCAGCCAGGTGCTGGGGCAGATCATCGGTCTGCCGCTGACAATGCTGCTGTTTGCCGGTCTGGGCGTGGTGCTCACCGCCGCGTCGGTCGAGCTCACGGGCGAGGCGATTTCCGATCCCATCAACCTGATCGGCCGCATCGACAATAACTTTATGGTCGTGATCGCGATGCTCATGATTATCCTGGCGACAATCTCGACCAACACGGCAGCGAATATCGTATCGCCCACAAACGTGTTTCAGAACATCGCGCCTAAAATTATCGACGAAAAACGCGGTGTGCTGATCACGGGTTTTATCGGCGTTCTGCTCAGGAGCTGGGAGCTGTTGAAGAAAATGGGCTGGCTCGACACGGACGTGAGCGTCGAGAGCCTCTACTCGAACTGGCTGCTGGGCTACTCCAGCCTGCTCGGCCCCATTGCAGGTATCATGATCGTCGACTATTTTCTTATCAAGAAACAGGCCTACAATCTGCTGGCGCTGTACCAGGACAACGCGGGCTACCCGGCCTGGAACAAATCGGGCTTTATCGCGTTTCTGGTACCCGTCGCATTGACACTCGTGGCCGTTACGACGGGTAAGCTGGGCTGGTTCTATGACTACGGCTGGTTTACGGGCTCTATTCTCGGCGGCCTCATTTATTACTTCGTCGCTCGCGGCGAAATCGGG
>CAMYLB010000301.1:0-36324 GCA_947259145.1 uncultured Woeseiaceae bacterium | reverse complement strand
ATTACTTCGTCGCACGCGGCGAAATCGGGAGTTCATCATGACGGTACTCATCAAAGGCGGCACTGTCGTCAACGCAGAACAATCTTTTCGGGCGGACGTGCTTTGCCAGGACGGTGTCATTACCGGCGTGGGCAAAGGTCTCGACGCGCCGAAAGGTGCGACCGTCGTCGATGCGGGTGGTCAGTATGTGATGCCGGGCGGCATAGACCCGCACACGCACATGCAGCTGCCCTTCATGGGCACCGTGACGAGCGAAGACTTCTATACCGGCACCGCGGCGGGCCTTGCCGGTGGCACGACGATGATCATCGACTTCGCCATACCCAACCCACAGCAGAACGTCATGGAGACCTACATGCAGTGGCGTGAGTGGGCTGAAAAGTCCGTTTCGGATTATTCCTTCCATGTTGCGATCACCTGGTGGGACGACACTGTTCACAAGGACATGGGCACGCTCGTTCGTGATCATGGCGTGAACAGCTTCAAGCATTTCATGGCGTACAAGGGCGCCATCATGGCCGACGACGAAATTCTCGTGAACAGTTTTTCTCGCGCACTGGAACTCGGCGCGATTCCGACGGTGCACGCCGAAAACGGTGAACTGGTTTTTCGCCTGCAAAAAGAGCTGTTCGAGAAAGGCATTACGGGCCCGGAAGCTCACCCGCTGTCGCGGCCCCCGGAGGTCGAAGGAGAGGCGGCCAATCGCGCGATACGAATTGCGGAAGTACTGCGCGTGCCGCTGTACGTCGTGCATAACTCCTGCCGGCAGTCACTCGAAGCCATTACGCGTGCTCGCAATGAAGGCCAGCGGGTCTTCGGTGAAGTACTGGCCGGGCACCTCCTGATCGATGATTCGGTCTACCGTGACCCGGACTTTGAAGTAGCCGCGGCTCACGTCATGAGCCCGCCGTTCCGCTCAAAGGAAAACCAGGAAGCACTCTGGCATGGGCTGCAGTCGGGCAATCTGCAGACGACCGCCACTGATCACTGCTGTTTCTGTGCCGATCAGAAAGCGGCCGGCAAGGACGATTTCCGCATCATACCGAACGGAACCGCTGGCATCGAAAACCGCATGGAAGTGCTGTGGCACCACGGTGTCGGCACCGGTCGACTCACCATGAACGAGTTCGTCAAAGTCACCTCGACCAACGCCGCACAAATATTCAATATCTACCCAAGAAAAGGCAGCGTTTCAGTCGGCGCCGACGCTGATATCGTCGTGTGGGATCCGGCGGCGAGCAAGACGATCTCGGCGAAGACGCATCATCAGAAGATTGACTACAACATTTTTGAAGGCATGACGGTCACGGGCTGCGCGTCGAATACGATTAGCCGTGGCCGCGTCGTCTATGCCGACGGTAAGCTAAATGTCGAACGCGGCGCGGGGCGCTACGTCGACCGTCCACCTTTCGCCCCGTACTACGACGCGCTGAAGATCCAGGCGAAACAGGCCGCGCCAGTAGCAGTTCGGCGCTGATCGCGTTACTCCGATGAGCAAAAGCGAACAGCAAGCAGATATCCGCAGCAACCGTCTGGACAAAGACGAGCTAGCGGGCAATTTTGGCGACCTGCATCCGCCGTTGTCTCGCTCCGAAGCGCTGATCGCAGCCGATCGCTGTTATTTCTGCTATGACGCACCCTGCACCACGGCTTGTCCAACGGGCATTGACATACCGGGCTTCATTCAAAAGATACGCAGCAACAACATTCGCGGTTCGGCGCACACCATCCTCAGGGAAAACATCATGGGCGGCATGTGCGCGCGTGTCTGCCCGACCGAAGTGCTTTGCGAAGAAGCGTGCGTCAGGAATACCCATGAAGAAAAGCCCGTGGAAATCGGACTGCTGCAGCGCTACGCGACCGATCCGATCTTCGACCAGGAATCTCCGCTTTTTTCCCGGGCTGCTGCCACAGGCAAGAAGGTCGCAGTAGTTGGTGGCGGTCCTGCGGGCCTGTCCTGCGCGCATCGGCTTGCAGTGCTTGGCCACGACGTCGTAGTTCTCAATCGTGACGACAAACCCGGCGGCCTGAATGAGTACGGCATCGCTGCGTACAAGACGATAAACGATTTTGCACAGAAGGAAGTCGAGTACATCTTGTCGATCGGCGGTATCGAACTTCGCAATGGCGAAGCACTCGGCAAGGATTTCACGCTGCAGGATCTTCGTGATTCCTATGACGCGGTGTTCATCGGTGTCGGTCTGGGATCGACCAATAAGATTGGCCTCGACCACGAGTCACTGCCGGGCGTCGGCAGTGCCATCGAATACATCGCGGAAATTCGCCAGGCAGATGACCTCGGCAAGCTGCCGGTCGGGCGGCGTGTTGTGGTTATCGGCGGCGGCATGACGGCCATCGACATTGCCGTGCAAAGCAAACGCCTGGGCGCCGAGGTTGTCGACCTCGTCTACCGCCGCGGGCCCGAGCAGATGGGCGCAAGCCGGTATGAGCAGAACCTGGCTCAGATCAACGGTGTGACGATTCATCATTGGGCGAAGCCGGTCGAGCTGCTCGGCAACGACTACGTCACGACTATCCGCTTTGAGCGAACGGCACTCGACAGCAATGGCCGGTTGACGTCAAAAGGTGATCGCTTCGAACTCGCCGCGGATACTGTGTTCAAGGCGATCGGACAAATACTCGACGTGGGCGTGCTTGGCAATACTGCAGGCCTCGAGATTCGACACGACCGTATCGTCGTCAACGAGGCCGGCAGAACCACGCTTCCGGATGTCTGGGCAGGCGGCGACTGCGTTGCCGGTGGCGACGACCTCACCGTTACGGCCGTGCAGCAGGGCAAAGTCGCGGCCATCGATATCGACCGTCGGCTGAGGGGAGAATAGACATGGCGGACCTGAAGACGACATTCCTCGGCATCTCGTCACCAAACCCGTTCTGGCTCGCATCGGCGCCACCGACCGACAAAGCCTACAACGTTAATCGTGCGTTTGAAGCCGGCTGGGGTGGCGCTGTCTGGAAAACGCTGGGGGAAGATCCACACATCGTCAATGTCAACGGCCCACGCTACAGCGCGCTCCACAGCAACGAGCGGCGGGTCATCGGTTTCAACAACATCGAGCTGATTACCGACCGGCCGCTGCAGACCAACCTCGACGAGATGCGGCAGATCAAGAAAGACTGGCCGGATCGCGCTTTGGTCGCATCCGTCATGCTGCCGATGAACGAACCGACCTGGGCGAAGTACCTGCCCATGGTCGAGGAAACCGGCATCGATGCGTTCGAACTCAATTTCGGTTGTCCGCACGGCATGTCCGAACGTGGCATGGGTGCGGCCGTCGGCCAGGTGCCAGAATACATTCAGATGGCCGCTGAGTGGGCGAAGAAAGCCGCGTCAGTGCCGGTTATTGTGAAGCTCACACCGAACGTCACGAACATCCTGCCGCCGGCCAGAGCAGCGCTCGACGGCGGCGCCGATGCCGTGTCGTTAATCAACACGATTAACTCCATCATGCGCGTGGACTACGACTCACTGACGATGTACCCGACGACGGATGGCATGGGCACGCACGGTGGCTACTGCGGCGAAGCCGTGAAACCGATCGCGTTAAACATGGTGGCTGAAATTGCGCGCACGAAAGAAACCCGGTCGCTTCCTATCTCTGGTATTGGCGGCATCACAGACTGGCGCGACGCTGTCGATTTCCTGGCGCTGGGCGCCAGCAATGTGCAGGTGTGCACGGCTGCGATGGTCTATGGTTTCAAGATTATCGACGACCTGGTTGACGGCCTGAGCCGTTTCCTCGACGACAAACAGCTGACTCTCGACGAACTGATCGGCAAAGCCGTGCCCAGCGTCACCGACTGGCAGTACCTGAACCTGAACTACGTAGAAAAGGCCGTCATCGATCAGGACCTGTGCATCCAGTGTGGTCGCTGCCACGTCGTCTGCGAGGACACTTCGCACCAGGCCATCACGCATACGGTCAACGGCGAACGGCGATTTGAAGTAATCGATTCCGAATGCGTTGGCTGCAACCTGTGTGTCAGTGTTTGTCCCGTAGAGAGCTGTATTTCCATGCATCAGCTGACGGAGGGCAGTGACCCGCGAACAGGAGAGCCGATCTCGCTGCAAAAAGCCAACTGGACGACACACCCGAATAACCCGATGCGGAAGACGAAATAAGATGGCCATACGGAACGACGATCTCATCAATGCGGCCAAAGAGGCTCGCAAGAACGCCTACAGTCGCTATTCAAACTACAGCGTCGGGGCAGCTATTGTCGACGATCAGGGTCGCCTGCACATCGGCTGCAACGTCGAGAATGCCGCTTACAATCTTGGCAACTGCGCGGAAGCGGCCGCGATTGCCGCGATGGTTCAGGAAGGCGGCAAACGCATCGTTCGCATCGCAGTCGCAGGCGGTCATTCCGAGATCGGATCCTGCACACCCTGCGGCGGATGCCGCCAGCGTATCAATGAATTTGCCGACAAGAACACGGTTGTCATCGTCATCGACGACAGCAAGGAATGGCAGGAATACTCAGCGGCCGAGCTGCTGCCCGAATCTTTCCACCTCGATTAACCGGGGTCGAACCGAGGTTCTTGAAAACCCCCGGCTCTAAAACCTCGCTTCGACCCCGGTTTTCTTAGCCTCGGCCAAAATACGTGTCCGCGCCCGTCAGGAACATCTGGATGGCGATGGCGACGAGTATCATGCCCATGAGGCGCTCGATCGCGATGAGGCCCCGCGAACCCAGGCGCTCGGCCACCTGGCTGCCGAACAGGACGATCACCGATGTGGCCGCCCATGCGATCGAAATTGCGACCAGCCAGACAGGCCATCGCGTCGGTTCATCGCTCATCAGCAGCATCTCCACTGCCAGCACGGACGGTCCGGCCACGTAGGGAATGGCGAGCGGTACGATGAAGGGCTCGCCTTCAATTTCTTCCTGGGAGGTCCGTCCGCGCATGGGAAAGACCATTCGCAGTGCGATCAGAAAGAGTATGACGCCGCCGGCGATCGTCAATGCCGGTCCGGAAATTCCAAGGACCTTCAAGAGCGGCTGCCCGAAGAACAGGAAGACAACCATCACGGCGTACGCGATCAAGAGCTCGCGAACAATCACACGTCTGCGCCGCGCCGGATCTACCTGTTTCAGGGCGGCAACGAAAAACGGTACATTGCCAAACGGATCGATGACCAGGAACAGTAGTACGGTTGCCGATGCCAGAGTCATTGCTGTTCTCTATTTTTTCGCTGGCTCGGGAAACCCACGATCGCGCATCAGGGCACCGATTTCAGCGTCGCGACCCCTGAAGGCCCGATACGCGTCCGCCGGATCGACGGCATTGCGAACGGAAAAGAGATTATTGACGAGTAGCCTGGCCAAACCCTTGTCGTAGAAACCACCCGGCGCCTCTTTGAAGGCTTCCGCGGCGTCTGCCGTCAGCACATCGGCCCACATGTAGCTGTAGTATCCGGCCGAATAGCCCTCGCCCGAGAAAATGTGGCTGAAGTGGGGACTGCGGTGGCGCATGACGATTTCTTTCGGCATGCCAAGGTCCGCAAGCGTCGCTTTTTCGAAAGCATCCGGATCGAGACCCTCGGGGTCGATCATGTGGTAGCGCATGTCAACGAGAGCTGACGCAAGATACTCCGTCGTGCCGAAGCCCTGCATGAAGGTCGAGGCATCCTTGATTTTTTGCACAAGCGCCGCCGGCATCGGCTCACCCGTCTTGTGATGCACCAGGTAGTTGTCGATGACTTCGTCGGTCATCAACCAACGCTCAAGTAGGTGCGACTGGAGTTCAGTGTAGTCCCGCACACCACCGTTGAGCGTCGGATAAGCGACATTTGACGACAGGCCATGCAGTGCGTGTCCGAATTCATGGAAGAGCGTCGTCGCGTCGTCCCACGAAGGAGTTATTGGAAACAAGCGGTGTCTGCTTGCCGTTATAGGTTTCGTAGCTTCGATAACCGGTTGCCCAGGCGCCCGATCGCTTGCCCTGCCGTGCGAACGGATCAAGATACCAGAGGCCGACATGCTCGCCCGAGGTCGTATCAGTGACTTCCCAGACCTTTACATCCGGATGCCATACGGGCACCGAGCCTGCTGCGACCGGAGTGAATGTGAAATTGAAGAGTTCGCCCGCGACAAAAAACATTGCCTCACGCAGTTTATCCAGCTGGAGATACTGCTTTACTTCGTCCGAATCGAGCGCATAACGGTCCTTGCGCAGCTTCTCCATGTAGTAGCGGTAATCCCACGGCTCGATGGCGATGTCAGCGCCTTCCGCGTCGGCGATTTTCTGCATATCGGCGACTTCCTCGCGCACGCGGCCGACGGCGGCGGGCCAGACAGCTTCCATCAGCGCCAACGCCTGCTCCGGCTCTTTTGCCATCCGGTTCTGCAAGCGCCACGCCGCGTAATTGTCGTAGCCGAGCAGCGCAACGCGTTCGTCACGCAGTTTCACGATTTCGGCAATGATCGCGTTGTTGTCGTGCTCATCGCCATTGTCGCCGCGACTGTAATAGGTGCGCCAAACCTTCTCGCGAAGCTTACGTTCGTCCGAGAAAGTCAGGAACGGAGCCATTGACGACCGCGTATTCGTGATCGCGTATTTACCCGCCTGTCCGCGCTCCCCGGCCGCGGCTTTGGCAGCGGCGACAAACGATTCAGGCAAGCCGCCGAGCTGTTTCGACGTGATGTAGGTTACATAGCCTTCCTCGTCGGCGAGAACATTGTTTGCGAAGCGGGTGTGAAGCTCGGCGAGCCGCTGATCGATCGCCGCATAACGTTGTTTTGCTTCACCCTGCAGCGTCGCCCCGTCGCTGGCGAAACCGTCATAGGTAAGCCAGATGAGCCGCTGTTCATGCGGCGGCAGCGACCTGCTTGCATCGCTTTCGTAAACGCTCTTGACGCGCTGGAAGAGGGCATCGTTCTGTTTGATCTTCGAACCGAATTCCGAAAGTACGGGCGCCATTTCCTGCTGGATGTCGCGAAACTCCGGCGTCGACATATTGGACCTCCAGATACCCCAATAGGCGAAGACGCGGCCCAGGTCCTCGCTGGTACGTTCGAGCGCGACGATCGTATTGGCAAAATCGGCCGGCTCCGGGTTGTTCGCAATCGCATCGACTTCGGCGAGCGTACG
Organism: uncultured Woeseiaceae bacterium; assembly: GCA_947259145.1. Taxonomy (GTDB): domain Bacteria; phylum Pseudomonadota; class Gammaproteobacteria; order Steroidobacterales; family Woeseiaceae; genus UBA1847. Next base: position 29,207 of record CAMYLB010000301.1, on the reverse strand, counting down.
CGCCATGCCGGCCTCGAGTGCGGATTTGACGCCAGTAACGTTCATGGTGTCGAAATGTGGTACCCCGCCATAGGGACCGGAGTACCCGGACAGCAGCACGTTGCCTTCGTCATTTTCGGCATCCGCGGCCGGGATCGCTGCGAACAGCGCATCCGCCGTCTTGCCGATGTCGGCGAGAACGGTCATCGTTGCGGTTTCCGTTCTGGCTGTCTGCATAGCTGATTCCTTTGATTCCCCGCAGCCGTAAATCGCTGTGATTAAGGCAAGTGATGATACGACGGTGATTACGCGCATGCGTCAGCTCCTGTGTTTACGGTCGGCCGAAGTCGGTGGGATGATACCGTAGTTGCTGTGCCCAGGGTCGCTGATGCCGGAGTCATTGATCTCCTCCGACTGGCTGGTTATTGTCAGCTGATCTTCCCGACATTGTCGGTTATCCGACTGACAATTATCATAAAGGTTCGACGACACATGATCCGCAATACCAAGTTCTGGCTTTCGATGGCCGTATTCCAGGTCCTCTTCGGGCTCGCCGTTTTCGCGATAACGCGCGATTTCTACACGCAGCAGCCGGCAAAGGCCAGCGCGCACCCAACGACGATCACTTCTTCGGGCAGCGTGTGGCCGCAGGGCATCACGGAATCCGACATCGCCCGTCTTGCGCCAGGAGTATTCGGCGAATCGCCCGCACAGGATCCGGCTGAAATATCCCGCCAGGCAGACCGGTTCTTTACGAACGGGCAATACCAGCAGGCGGCGAACGCGTACGAACGACTCCTCACATTCGACCCGAGCAACGCGGAAATTTACAACAATCTGGGTTTGACGCTGCATTACCTGGGTCGTTCCGATGAGGCCTTGCGCCGACTCAACGACGGTATTGCGGTAAACGCCGACAATCAGAGAATCTGGCTGACACTCGGTTACGTCAACAGCCAGGTCGGCAACGTCGAGCAAGCGCGCAAGGCGCTCACAACCGCAGCAGAGAACGGCAGCGACGAATCGATTCGGCAATCCGCGATGAGAATGCTCGAAGCGCTACCCTAGGATTCGCTTCGAATCCTTTCAGGCAACGTCATTCTCAAGACCAGGTATCCACAGGCTCCGGAAAGCAGCGACCCCGCGATAATTCCGAGCCGCTCGTCGAAGAGCAGGTTTACGCCGGTTGCTTCGAACGCCAGCGACCCGATGAACAGGCTCATGGTAAAACCGACGCCGCAAAGAAGTGCCGTACCGTAGATGTGCGCCCAGCGCAGGTCGTCAGGCAGGCGAGCAATGCCCAACATGACGCCAAGACCACAGAACACAAAGACACCGACACCGACCTGCTTGCCAACGAAAAGACCGGCCATTATTCCAAGTGGAACAGGGTGAAGAAACGATTCGAACGACAGGCCGCCCAACGCAATTCCTGCGTTTGCAAAAGCGAATATAGGCAGAATGCCGAAGGCTACGGCGGTATGAAGGTCATGCTCGATTTCGTGGAGCGGAGAACGCTCTTTCGCCCGGTCCCGCAGCGGAATGAACACGGCCAGAATTACACCGGCAAGCGTAGCGTGGACACCCGATTTGAGCACGGCGATCCACATGACAAGCCCGATGAGAATATACGGCGTCCTTTCGAGGACGCCCCGCCGGTTCAGAAGCGCGAGCACGGGCAAGCATGCTCCTGCCGTGACCAAAGCCGCGACCGAAAGATCGCTGGTATAGAACAACGCAATAATGGCAATCGCACCAGGCACACGGCTTCCAAGCAACGCGAGAATAGCCAGTGCGAACGCAATATCGGTCGCGGCTGGAATCGCCCAGCCCTGAATCGCCGTGCTGTCGCCCTGGTTGATCCAGATATAGATGGCCGCGGGAAATACCATTCCACCGAACGCGCCGAGCGCCGGCAAGACGATTTCCCTGGGATCGGACAGCTGGCCCTCAAGGACTTCCCGCTTGAGCTCCAGGCCGACCAGGAAAAAGAAAATGGCCATCAGCCCGTCATTGATCCACAGCAGGAGCGGTTTCTCGATTTCCAACGCGCCGACCCGAATGCCGACGGGCAAATCAATCAACGAGCCATAGAGCGGCGCCAGCGGCGAGTTGGCGACTAGCATCGCCAGCACGGCGGCCGCAACAAGGAGAATGCCGCTGGCGGTTTCGAGTTTCAGGAAGTCACGAAATGTGTCAATCATCAAGCAGGTATCCCAGTTTCCAACATCAGTATTCTACGTACGGCCGCTACCTTACATAACCCCCGACGCAGTTAAAGTCCTATTTCGTGATGCGGACAAACGAATTTCGCGGTGGTTTCTGTCAGATTGTAACAACGTATATCAATACCGATTGGCTAAGCCGAACGGTGTGACATATGACGTCATGACTCAAGGGAGTTAGGTCATGCTAAGAATTAACTGGATGGTGCTTTTGATTGTCGGCACGCTGCTTCCGGCAGCCGCTCCTGCCGATGATGCGACTGTCTTCCGCGGCGACGGCGAACCAGCGCCGGTTCTGGCCCTCTCGCTTGAATCGCTGCAGGTGCAACCCGCGCATGCGCCGCGCTGGCGACTGACCCAACCGATCGAAACGATGACCTATGCCGATGACTCGTCGCGACCGATGAGTAATTTCGATTTTCAGGACTCCGGTATCCTGGGACGCGCCAGCAAGCTCCGCAGCTTTTCTTTCCTGACCCTCGCTGAGCTGGGAGAAGCACGACTGTTTCTCGGCGTCAATGACGAAGGCCTGGTGGGCTTACACTTCCGTGCTTTTCCGCACCACAGCAGTGGGCGCCACCTTGAATTGGTTCGCATGCCGTACCTGACGAACAGCGACTCGGATGCCGAGACCAATTAGTCCGGACTGGCGTAACCCTTACAACCACTTCAATACGGAATCGCGATCCGGCAGCGACGGCTGTGCGCCCATTTTCATAGTCGCAACGGCGCCAGCCGCACAGGCATAGCGCAATGCCTGTTCCGGCTCCTGCCCTTCCACGAGCGAAACCGCGAGCGCTGCGGTAAAGGTGTCGCCCGCGCCCGTTGTATCTACCGCCTGTACGCTTGGCGGCTTTGCCTCCGCAATAAGCTGTCCGTCTCGCGCAAGCGTTGCAATGCCGGCACCGTGCGTGGTCGCGACGAGCCCGGTACAGGCCTTAAGCGAGCCGCCGTACCAGTTCGACTCCGTTTCGTTGACAACAACCAGGTCGGCGCGCTGCAGAACCTCGACGTCGATCTCCGCGGCGGGCGCAAGGTTGACGCAAAAAAAGCCTCGGAATGCCCTGGCCGCCTCGACGACAACCGGTACCGGCACCTCGAGCTGGCAGATCAGCGCATCAGCGTGGATGGCCTCAACGTCATCGGGCGTGAGCATTCGATTTGCGCCGGGCGCAACAATGATATGGTTTTCGCCGGAAGGCGCGACTGCGATCAAAGCGGTGCCTGTGGTCGCACCTTCGATACGCCGGCATTTCGAGAGGTCGACGCCGCCTCGCCGTAAAAGCGCGAGAGCCTCGTCTGCCGCAGCGTCATCGCCAACGCAAGCAATCAAGCTGACGTCTGCACCAAGCCGCTGTGCTGCAAGCGCCTGGTTGGCGCCCTTCCCGCCCGGGAACCGACCCAGCTCTGCACCAGTCACCGTTTCACCCGGCGCAGGCAAACGCGAAACGCTGGCGACAATATCATCGTTTACGGAACCAACTACAACGATAGATGACATTATCTGTTACCGCTCAAACCGGGCGAGCCGGTCTGTCAACAGTTCGAAGAAACCGTCTGCATCGACGGCGTGCGTCCAGTGCACGTTGTTGGGCCGGTCTGTGACATGCCAGAAATCGATCGCCGTATGCCCCATCGTCAATTCGGATTCAGTTTCGACTGAAAGATTGCACATTCTTATCTGAAAAAGTTCCGGTTTCAGCAGCCAGGCGATCGTACATGGATCATGCAATGGTGAGCCTTCTGTTCCGTATTTCTTGGTGTCGTAGCGATGAAAAAAACTGAGCATTCCCGCGGTCGCTTCCGCACCTGGTGAGTCACATCGAGCCCCATGGCCGTAATAGGTCTGCCACACGAAAACACGATGTCCGCCGCCTGTGGATCCGCGAGAATATTGAACTCAGCCGAAGGCGAGCGATTACCGCCTTCACGCATGGCGCCGCCCATGACCACGATCTCTTTCACGTGCTGCAGTATTCTTGGTTCCTTCCGGAAAGCTGTGCCAAGGTTCGACAATGGCCCTGTTGGTACGAGCGTAACCGAGTGTTTGTCTGCATCGAGAAGTGTTTGCACGATGAACTCGACGGCATGCTGTTCCTGTAGCGGCGTATCGGGCTCAAAAACAGCCACTCCGTCGATACCCGTATTGCCGTGAATGTATTCGGCAGTGATCGCCTCCCGAACCATGGGCTTCTCACAGCCTGCGAAAACAGGGATATCCGCGCGCCCGGCAATATCGCACATCATGCGTGCGTTACGTTGCGTGAGCGCAAGCGGTACGTTGCCGGCTACTGTCGTGACGCCAAGAACCTCGAGTTCATCGGGTGATGACATGGCAAGAAACAACGCCACGGCGTCGTCCTGACCCGGATCGCAGTCGATAATGATTGGGCGTGGAGGCACTAGGGCCTGCTAACGCTTGCCAGATCGCTCCGTTGCTGGCGCAAATGGCCCCAAGCAAGGCGCGAGAAGCGTGGTTTGGTGAATCCAAATGAGTGACGAGCAACGCAGCATGGGGCCATTTGCGACAACAACCCGAAGGGACGGGTCCCATTTTGCCCACTACGGCGTCTCTCTTCACTAATGTACATGGAGTACATCGCGTTCATCGTTCCTTGTATTGAACAAAATGGGTGCCCGTCGGAGCGATCTGGCAAGCGTTAACAGGCCCTGGTCAGAACGTCAGCAGCAGCCCTGCCAATGCCGCACTCATGAGGTTCGACAGCGACGCCGCCAGGACAGCCTTGATACCAAGCACACCGATCAGGTCCCGTTTTTCCGGGACGAGTACACCGAGGCCGCCGAGCAGGATCGCGATGGATGACAAATTCGCGAAACCGCACAGTGAAAACGTCACGACCGCGTGCGTCCGATCGCTCATGCCGGCGAGGCGCTCGGTGAGATGACTGAATGCAACGAACTCATTGAGAATAAGCTTCTCGCCAAACAGTGCGCCCGCCGCCTGCGCCTCGGACCAGGGAACGCTCAGCAGGAACATCAGCGGCCTGAAGATCCAGCCGAGGATCTTCTCCAGGGTCAGCTCGTAACCAAACAACCCGGAAATGCCACCGACAATGCCGTTGAACAGGGCGATGAGGGCAACGAACGCGATGAGCATCGCGCCGATATTGGCGGCGAGGCGCAGACCGTCGGTCGTGCCGGACGCGGCCGCCAGGATGACGTTGCGATGCTGGCTGGGCTCCATGACGAGCTTCTCATGTTCGCCGGCCTTGACCACTTGTTCGTCGGGCATGATGATTTTCGCCATCAGCAGACCGCCTGGCGCAGCCATGAAGGCTGCGGCCAGCAGGTATTTGAGTTCCGCACCCATGAGTACGTAACCTGCCAGGACCGTGCCGGCAATCGAGGCCAGGCCCGAGACCATCACCGCGAACATCTGCGGCTCCGTGAGGTTTTTAAGATAAGGCCTTACGACCAGCGGTGCCTCCGTCTGGCCAATGAAGACATTCGCCGCGGCGTTCATCGATTCGACGGCGCCGGTACCAATAACCTTGTGCAGAAATCCGCCGACGAGCTTCACGACCCACTCCATGATTCGAAGGTGGTACATGACCGACATCAGGGCAGCGAAGAAGATAATGATCGGCAGCACGTTGATCGCAAAACTGAAACCAATAACGTTGGTATCGGCGAGTGGCCCAAATACCATGTCGATGCCGGCCTTCGAATAGCCAATAACCTTGAGAACGCCGGTGCTCAGGGTATCGATGACGGCCCGCCCTGTGTCGAAATAAAGAACAAACGTGGCGATCGCGACCTGCAGGCCAAACGCCGCACCAACAATACGCAGGTTGATTGCTTTTCGGTTACTTGAGAAGGCGACTGCGATAGCCAGAATCACGACAATTCCGACGAGTCCGATCAGGTTGGCCGGCATAGATCTCCCCCAAGGCAGTTTGTTATTGTTCAGCCAACACAAGCATACCGCAAAGCGGCGCTTCAGCCGGCCAGAATCTCCAGTACCACGGGCCGCTCGGCGTGCATCGCGTCATCCAGCGTTACCGCCGCACGCAGATTGCGTTCCGCTACCACCGCATCGGCCTCGCTGGCGGCGTGAATGACGGCCAGCGGAGTTGCCTCATCCACTTTGGTGTCGATAGCGGCAATGTGCTCGAAACCGACAGAGAGATCCAGATTCTCACCGACACTGCGCCGGCCACCGCCGAGCTCGATAATCGCGTTGCCGATACCACGTGTATCGATCGCCGTCACAATACCGGAGGCATGCACCGGCCGTATGATCGGCGCCTTCGCGAGGTATTTGTCGTAGTGATCAACAAAGTCGGATGGCCCGCCGAGTGCGGCCACCATCCGGCCGAATGTCTCGGCCGCGCGGCCACTCGTTACCGACTCGGCACACAGATCGCGCGCCTTGTCGCGATCCGTTTCGATGCCGCCGACAACCAGCATCTCGGCGCACAGAGACAAGGTCACGTCGTCGAGTCGAGCGTCGCGTCGCTCGTTGCGCAAATACAAGACCGATTCCTCGATTTCGAGTGCGTTGCCAGCCGTAGTGCCCAGCACCTCGTTCATGTCGGTAATCAATGCATGTGTTGTCAGACCCGCTTTCGCGGCAGTCTTGATGACGCTCTTCGCGAGTTCCCGCGCTCGTTCCGGCGTCTCCATGAACGCGCCATTGCCGACCTTCACGTCCATGACCAGCCCCTGCAGACCAGCGGCGATCTTCTTCGACAGTATCGACGCCGTGATCAGCGGCACGGATTCAACCGTACCCGTCACATCACGGATGGAATAGAAGCGCCTGTCAGCCGGCGCAAGATCAGCCGTCTGGCCGATAATTGCACAGCCAACCTCTTTGACTACTCTGCGAAACGTGTCGAAGTCGGGCGTCGCGTTGTACCCCGGTATGCACTCGGCCTTGTCCGTGGTGCCGCCGGTATGCCCGAGGCCACGCCCGGATATCATCGGCACATAGCAACCGCAAGCGGCCGCGATTGGTGCCAGCATGAAGCTGACTTTATCGCCGACGCCGCCCGTCGAGTGCTTGTCGATCACGGGACCATCGAGGGCTTCTTTCGACCAGTCAAGGACCGTGCCCGAAGCCGCCATTGCGAGCGTCAGCTTGCCGGCCTCCTCAAAGCTCATGGAGTTCAGGTATATCGCCATCGCGAGCGAAGACACCTGCTCTGCGGGCAGGCTGTTGTCGGCAAGCCCGTCGACGAAGAACTGGATTTCATTCTCAGACAGCTCGCCACCATCACGCTTCTTGCGGATTACATCGGTGAATAACATCGTCTTCCCTAGTTGAATCCGCGCAGCGGCAGATCGGCACGGCGTTGCAGCCAGTTTTCAGCCGGGTAGCGGCATTGCTGGTCGATGACGTGCAGAGTGTAGGCATGGCGTGATTTGGACGAACGATTCGCGGCGCTCAGGTGCGGCGCACGGCCATCGAAAATAACCAGCGTGCCGGCAGGCGCTTCAGCCGGCCGTTTTTTCTCCTCGGGCCAGGGTGAGTCGTCGAGCGTCTCCGTGACGAGCTTGCCGTTGGCACCGCGGTAATTGCGTTTCTTAAGCGGCAACTTGTGCCCGCCGGGTATGAACTGCATGCAGCCGTTCTCAAGCGTTGCATCTTCAAGCGCGAACCAGAAGCCAACACAGGACTCCGGTTCGGTGTAGATGTAGGTGGAGTCCTGATGACACGCGACTTCGCCACCGATACCTGGTGGCTTGAAAATATACATCGACTGCACGATGGCCGGCTCCACAAAGCCGATTCGTTTTACGACCTCTGCGAGCTCGGGAGTCCGCGAAAACCGATCAAATACCGGATCCAGGTCATGCATGGCATGCCCCATCTTGTTAAGACTGTGCTCCTTTTTCTGCCGCAGCCTGCCGTTTTCGTCAATTGCTTCCTTTTCCAGAAAAAAACGAATTTTGTCACCGGATTCGATGAAATAGTCGTCGTTAAGCTGTGTCTGCTCCGTTGTTGAAAAGACGCTGCGTACTTCCTCGGGGTCAAACGCTTCCACCAGTTTCGCCGCCCGCGCGCGCAGTGCGTCGCAGGCATCAACACTGGCAAAGTCGCGCAGCGCTAGCACGCCGGCGTCTTTGAAGTCGGCGAGCATGTCATCCGAGAGTCGCCCGCCCGTCGGGGCGGCGTAGGACGGTATTTCGGCTGTATTTTTCATGTCATTTTTCGCACTTCAGTACCTTAGAGCACGTTACTGGGGCAGACAAGTCATACGATCAGCTATAATTCATCCGATAAGGGCCGCGATCATCATCGAGTCCATTAACAACGGCGAAACCTCTCCAGGGGAAGATCATAATGAAGAAAAACGGGATTACTGTAATCGTACTTGCCGCGAGCGGAATGTTGCTTGGCGCATCTCCGGCTGCGTTTGCACAGGACGACACGAGTCTGTTCGAAGAGATCACTGTCACGGCCACGAAACGGGCAGAGAGCATCTATGAGGTGCCGGTCGCTGTCAGCGCATTTCAAGGTGACAAGCTCGCTCAACAAGGCATCTCAAATTTGGTCGACATTGGCAAATTCGTACCGAATATGAACGTGACGTCGTTCTCCGGCGGACAGGTATCCTCGTCCAATCCGTTCATCCGCGGTATCGGTCTGCAGGATCATCTGATTACGACCGATCCCGGCGTCAGTGTTTATATCGACGGCGTGTACCTCGGTCGCCAGATCGGACAGAACTGGAACTTGCCAAACATAGAGCGCCTCGAGGTGCTGCGTGGGCCGCAGGGTACGCTGTATGGACGAAACTCCATCGGCGGCGCCATCAATATCATTACCAAGAGACCGGGATCGGATCCAGGTGCGCGTGTTGGCATTGAAGTCGGTAGCCGCGAGCGTCTTAACGGCACCTTTTACGGTGACACGGAACTCAGCGACAACGCCGCAATTTCATTGTCTGGCGGTTTCAAGAACCGCGACGGCGTCGGTGATTTCATCAATCTGCGGAACGCTGGTATGCGCGTTGGCGAGATGCATGAATCGTTTGCGCGGCTCGCATTTTACTGGGAGCCGAGAGACGATTTTTCGTTGACCATCACCGCCGATGGTGCTGATGGCGACGGTGGCTTACGGCCCTATACGACGCTGATCGATGAATTACCTAACGGACTCCTGTATTCGCTGGGCTACCGCAACTCAGATACGGCGGCCGACCCCTACGACAACGCCACGACACAGTCTGACCAGGTCCGCGTCTCACACAAGGCGAGTGGCCTGGCGGTGACCGCCGAGTGGGATATCAACGACAACATCGCGACCAAGATCATCGCAAGCACTCGCAGCTCCGAATACAAGACCGGACTCGACGATGACAGCTTCGCGGACAATGTTCTGACGTTCCCGGAGGTTGGCGACGCCGACCAGACCTCGATCGAGGTGCAGATCAATGGTGACTACGGCGATTGGGACTTCGTCAGCGGCCTTTATTATTTCACCGAGGACGGCGGCAACCTGCAGGCCGAGGGCTGCTTTCTTTGTGGGGGGGTTCCGGCAGATGATTTCACGCTCGATCAGGAAGTGGATAGCATTGGCATCTTTGCGAACGTCGGCTACGATATCTCGGACAATCTGCGCCTCTCCGGCGGACTTCGCTACTCCGAGGACGACAAGGACGCAGCCGCCCAAATCTCTGATGGCCTGCCCCGGTCGCTTAAGAGCGTTGACTACGACGATATCAGCTGGGACTTGTCAGCAAGCTATTCGCTGAACAATGGACTGAATGTCTATGGCAGCGTCCAGAGCGGCTACCAGTCCGGACAGTTCAATCCGCGCCCGTTCTGTTTTGGTACCTGGCCTGACTGCTTCTCCGCTCCCGCGGACAATATTACGGCAGTCAACTACGAGGTCGGCATCAAGGGTCAACCTTTGGAACGTCTGCAAATGAGTGCCGCAGTGTTCTACACTGAGTACTCGGACCTGCCCTACCAGGTCAGCTCGACGAGTGGTGGTGGCTTCTCGACCGTTAGCCTGATCGTGGACCAGACTTCGACTGGCTTTGAATGGGAAAGTACGGCGTACTTGACAGACACATTCCTTTTCCAGGCGACACTCGGCTACATCGATGTTGACGTCGACCAGCAGGGCACCACAAAACCCGTAGCGCCGCTGACGCCGGAACTAACCTGGACGATAAGCCCGGAATTGCATATCCCGATGGCGAGTGGCGGCGAAGTGGTACTCCGCGCGGACTACTCGTATCGTGACGAAATGTGGGGCGAGCCCAGCGACGATCCTGGTCGGATGACGCAAATCCCCAGTCGGGACATCATCAATTTTGATTTCTCGTACACGTCGGCCGATGAAAGCTGGACGGCTGGAATCTACGGTCGGAATGCGACTGACGAGCGCTACACACAGGCACTTATCAACCTTGGCGACTACATACTCGATATTTTAAGCAATGACGCGAGTGAATTCGGGCTGCGCTTCGTCAAGGATTTCTAGCGACGAACGGAACCACTTTGCCTTGAGAGCCGGTCTTTCGACCGGCTCTTTTTTTTGCTCAGACCCCACCGATCGTTCTTGGCCAGACTCGTTGCCGTTCTTTCAAAGGCAAAAAACTGTGCGCAGCGGCGATGTCATTGCAGTGATCGAACTCCTCGGCCGTATAGGCATGTTCGCGATGCAGGATTTCGTACTCGTGGCACAGATCGATACCAAAAAGCCCCGGATCGTCCGAATTGATCGTCACCGCGATTTCCTCCTCCATCAAGCGGCGAATCGGATGGTCGGCCGTTGTCGGGACGGCACTCGTCAACCAGTTGCTGGTCGGACAGACCTCGAGCGCAACATCGTTTGCTCGTACAAGCGCCATGACATCGTCGTCGTGAATAATATGAATGCCATGGCCGATCCGTTCAGCCTGCAGCACTTCGATTGCTTCACGGACCTCGTTTGGTGACCGGGGGCCCGGGTCTTCGCCGGCGTGCGTCGTCAAGTGCAACCCCGCACGTCGCACTTTGTCTACGAGCGGGGCATAACTGCGGAGGTCATGGGTGTCTTTGTCAGCGAAGTCGAGCGCCACAAAGGTATCGGCATTCTCGACGATGAAGTCGATCGTTCTTGCAGCGTCTTTAAGTGAGAGAGTCTTTTGCACGATTCCGATCAGCCCGACAGCAAGGTCGGCATGAGCTGCCCGATCGAGACCACGAACAATGGCCGCGTGTATCCGCTCAAACGACAAGTGTGGCTTGTCGAAGGCGATAAAATCGGGCGCATAGCGAAATTCCATGATGCGAATGCCCTGCTCCACTGCATCTTCGCCAGCCTCAAAAGCCAGCCGCTCGATGACCTCCTCCGAACACCAGACTTTCTGGATATCGACAAAGCGCTTGAGCGCGACCTCGAGATTTTCCAGCGGCCTGGACAATAGCCATTCTTCATGAAATACCGCAGGATCCTGTGGAACGTCCATTCCCAGCGTATTGCCGATCTTCCAGGTGGCAATGCAGCTCTGCCTTGGGTATTTCCTTATAATTCATAAAGTTATTTTCAGTCATGTTTGATGCCGATAGGTTTACGGCGCCTTCCATCGCGTTACAATGTAAACACAACAGAGCTCGAAGATCGAAGGATGAAAATGGACTATCGAAAGATGCACCTGGCGGAATTGCTGGCCGGGGTGTTGGCGTTTGCGCTGACGGCCTGTTCGCCGGCAAATGAACCAGGTGTTGCTGAGCCGGATCATCCTGGTATCGACCTGATCATAGAGGGCAGTTACATCGTCACAATGGATGTCGATGGTACTGTCTATGAGAACGGTGCCGTCGCCATCGACGACGGCCTGATCCTGGCGATCGGCTCCGCCGCAGACATTCATGCCGAGTATTCCACCGCAAAAACGCTCGATGGCGAGCATCGCATTGTCATGCCCGGGCTCGTTAACGGCCATTCGCATGCGGCCATGACACTGCTTCGCGGTGTTGCCGACGACCTGGCGCTCATGGACTGGCTCAACAATTATATTTTTCCGGCCGAGGTCGAGTTTGTCGATCCCGAGTTTGTGCGCGTCGGTACCGAACTTGCCTGTTGGGAAATGATTCGTGGCGGTACCACGACGTTTGTCGACATGTATTACTACCCGGACACCATTGCCGAGGTCGTCGACAGCTGTGGCATGCGCGCATTGATATCCGCCACCGTCATCGATCAACGCAGCCCGGATGCCGAGAATGCAGACGACTCCATTCAGAAGGGCATCGGCTTCATTGAGCGCTGGCAGGGCAAGAACGATCGCATCACTCCAATCTTTGGCCCACACGCCAACTACACTCTCAATAAAGACAAACTCGCGGCGACTCGCGCTGCCGCCATGAAGTTCGGTGTGCCGATCAGCATCCACTTATCGGAGTCGCCGTTCGAAGTGCAATATTCGAAAGACACCTACGGTACAACGAGTATCAATATGCTTGACTCGATCGGCTTCTTCGACGGGCCTACAATCGCAGCGCATGTCGTCTGGCCGATGCAGGAAGAAATTCCGATCCTTGTGGAACGCAAAGTCGGCGTTATCCATAACCCGACGTCGAACATGAAGATCGCCTCCGGGATCGCGCCAATCACTGAGATGCTCGCGGCGGGAGTTCGTGTCGGCATCGGCACCGACGGCGCCGCAAGCAACAATGACCTCGATCTTTGGGAAGAGATGCGCCTGGCATCCTTGTTGCAGAAGGTCGATCGCATGGATCCCGAAGCGCTGTCAGCGACGACGGTCCTGACGATGGCAACCCGCGGCGGTGCAACCGCTATCGGCCTGGGCGACAGCATCGGTTCCCTTGAAGTTGGCAAGAAAGCCGATCTCATCCAGGTTGTGTTTGATGACGTCCATCACGTGCCGACGTATGACATCGTATCGCACCTCGTGTGGGTCACCGACGAACAGGACGTGGCGACGGTAGTCGTCGATGGACAGGTCCTGATGGAAGACAATGAGATGCTCACTATCGAGACGGACCGCGTTGCTGCTGAAGCAACGGCCCTCGCTGCTCGCATTCAGGCGGCGCTGAAACAAAGAAATCAGTCACCATAGCAACAACAAGAAAGCTGAGGAGACAATCATGGGGAAGAATATTGCTGCCGGCATCGCCGGTGTCGTCATCGCCGGACTGCTCGTCTGGCTGGTCGAGATGTTGGGGCACGCTGTTTACCCACCACCGACGGACCTGAACTTCGCTGATCCTGATGCGATGCGCGCCTATATCGATATGCTGCCACTCGGCGCTCTGCTGTTCGTCGCTGCCGCCTGGTTTATCGGCACATTGGGCGGCACGTTCGCCGCTTGCAGGATCGGTGATGCCAAACCGATGATTTTTGCCGTCGTCGTCGGCGGACTCATGCTGATCGCTACCCTATTCAATCTTGTGACGATCCCGCACCCGCTCTGGTTCTCGATTCTCGGTTTGGTTGGCATCGTCGTTGCGGCATGGCTCGGCATGACGTTTGGCGCCAGCACAGCTAGCGAGGCTGAATGACGGCCGTTCAGGATCAGCTGCCCCACAATCATTGTTATGGCTGTGGCGCCGACAACGAAAAAGGCCTGCAAATCAAGAGTCACTGGCACGGCGACGAATGCGTCTGCCATTACATGCCGCGGCCTGAGCAATGTGCCGGGAGTACGTTTACGGCGGCACGATCGCAAGCCTGATCGATTGTCACAGCGTCGGTACCGCACTCTCAAATTATTACAAACTGGAAGGGCGCGATATTGGTGCAGCGCCGGAGATCTGGTGCGTCACGGGACGCCTGACGGTCGACTACCTGGCACCGACACCCATCGATAAGGAAATCGAAGTCAGGTCGACCATCGAGGAAGTCGGCGAGCGAAAGACGCGCGTAAAATCCCGGGTGTATTCGGACGGAATCCAGACGGCGGAAGGTGAGGTCATCGCGATTCGCGTTCCTGATTCCTGGAAGAACGCGAACTGACCCGTACAGCACGGTAAAAGGCGAACTGGATCACTCAACCCGCCGGCAAACGTCGTTAACCTGATTCTCTGCACGGCAATTCGGGTGTGAGGCAGATCGCATTGAGGGATGACGGAACAAAAAGAGATTCTCAACTGGCATCGCACGACGACTTGCCGGACTGGACGTTTTTAGCCTCCGACAAAGGCATGCTCCTCGAAACCGTGACCGGCGCCGCGGCTGCAGCGAATTTCTGCCCCGACCGACAGGCCGACGCGGATATCACAGCCGACCTGCCTGACGCGATTGCCCAACTCATAAAAATGAATATCGGCAAAGCGCTGCGTAACCGTGCCGACGTCGCATTCACATTCGAAATCGATGGCAAACCAGACTCCCAGTATTACGAACTGCGTTTGATCGTCGTCGGCCGCAAGAAAGTCATGGGGGTATTGCGTGATCTGCGTCGTTTTCCTGCCGTCGGCACGAAGGCGGCAGCGGCCGACGCCAGTGTATCCGCTCGTCTTCCCGGTGCCGCAACCTTACTCGACGCTGCGGTCGACGATGCCAGACTGCGCGAGCGTGGCATCGCCGTCATGGTCGTCGGCCTCGAGCAGCTCGTGCGCCTGACGAAGCGGATCGGGAAACCGGTTCGTCGCGCGATGCTCTCGATCGCATCGCAACGTATCGAGGACTGCCTCAGATCGCAACACAGAGCCGGGCGCGCCGGTTCGGATGACGATAATTTTGCGGATTTGGCCCGGCTCGGCAGCGAAGAATTTCTCGTCGTGCTGAACGGCGTTGATCGTCGTGACGCGGCCGGCCAGGTCGCAGACCGAATTCGCAAAGCGTTCGCGAATCCGCTGGCTTATAAAGGGCACAAATTCACGATTGAGCCTGCGATAGGCATCGCACTGTACCCGAGCGACGGCGACAGCTCCGACGACTTGCTAAAGCGCGCGCGCGTTGCACTCGACGAGGCCGCAATTCGCAGCGACCAGGGCTACGAGTTTTATTCCACGACGATGAAGTTTCGCGCCCTGCAGCGCCTCGACGGCAAGACTGAGCTCGCCTGGGCCCTCGAGAACGATCAGCTTGGCCTGCATTACTTGCCGAGAGTCGATCTCAAGACCGGTCACGTGGGCGGCCTCGAGGCACTGCTGCGCTGGGAACATCCACTGCGTGGCATGGTTGCGCTGGACGAGGTTATCCCGTTGGCAGAGGCCACCGGCTTGATGCGGCCGCTCGGCGAATGGATCCTCGAGTCGGCATGCCTGCAAGCGGCCAGTTGGCGCCGCGACATTACCGGCATGCCGCCCGTGTCAGTCAATCTTTCCGAAGCCGAGTTTACTCGTGACGGTCTTGATGCCGTAATCCTTAACGCCCTGCAAACTTCCGGGCTGCCGCCTGAAGAACGCTGATGCGCGCGGCCGACGCCGACCTCATTCTCGAGAAACTGGGAAACATTGGCGTGGGCCTGGTCGTCGATGATTTCGGCGCAGGTCATTCCTCGCTGCGTCGTCTGATACGACTGCCGGTTAATGCGATCAAGATCGACCGTACATTTGTCGACCGATGTCAGTTCGATGACGACGAACGTTCGGTTTGTTCGGCGATTATAGCGCTTGCGATCAGCATGAATCTTACCGTCATTGCCGAAGGCGTCGAGAACACCGAGCAAATCGATTTCCTGCGCGATCAGGGCTGCCACGCATTGCAGGGTTTTGTCATCACCGAACCGTTGCGGCCCGAGAATGTTCCGGATTTTATAGCACCGCACCTTGGCGCCGCATCCGACCCCAAGGTTGTCGACCTCGACACAATACGCACCCGTTTCCACCTCTACAGGGCGATTTGACACCCCCATTATGTGACGCACGTCACACTTTACCAAAGAACATGTCGGCCCGGGATGACACAAACAGGAACAGACAAATGACAACGCTCACGTCGCTGAAGAAAATGGTAATCGCCGCAACGCTCGCAATAACTCTTTGCGTCGCCGCATCGATCCCCACGGCTGAACCCGAGACCCGCACGAGCTACATCGTGCAGGGTGCGAGCTTCGATGCAGTACTGGCCGCAGTCGGTGAGTTCGATGTCGAGGTCACTCACGAGCTTGGGATTATTCGCGCTGTTGCTGTCAATCTGACTGAGCCCGAGGCCGATCGGCTCCGCAATCATCCGGCGGTTCGCCGCTTGTACGGCAATAACGCTGTGGCAGCTGCCGGCAAAGGCGGTGGCAAGAAATCGCCTCCACCAGAGGAAGAACCCTCGGAAGAAGAAATGCCGGGTGATGGCTACTCGGAATTTCCGAGCCTCGTTGATGCAGACCTGCTGCACGACCAGGGCATCGACGGCTGGGGCGTGACGATAGCTATCGTCGACAGCGGTATCTATTCGGGTCCGGGCATTTCGCAAGACCGCTATGGTTTCGACCGCTTGAAGGCCGTATACGATGCAACGATAGACTATGAGTATGTCGAAGGCGGCAAGGGTAAGAGCAAAATAGATTTTGCCGAAATCGATATTGATGAGAGCGGTCACGGCTCGCACGTCGCCGGAGTGGCAACGAGCGGCAAACTGTCCAACGTCGGCAAGTACAACGGTATCGCTCCGGCGGCAAGAATCGTCGCCGTGAAGGTTTTCGACGCTGAAGGTCGCGGCACTTATGCCGACGTAATTCGCGGCGTCGATTGGGTCGTCGAAAACCGCCAGTCCCTGCAGATTGAAGTGCTCAACATGTCGCTGAGCGCACCGCCGCAGTCTCATTACTGGGACGACCCGCTGAACCAGGCGGTTATGGCGGCGTGGAACGACGGCATCGTGGTCGTGGTATCGGCGGGCAACTCGGGTCCCGACGCGCAGTCGATCGGAGTGCCCGGGAACGTGCCGTACGTAATTACGGTCGGCGCCATGACCGACAGCTACACGCCGGCCGTCGGCAGCGACGATCGCCTGGCCACATTTTCCGCCGCCGGACCGACCTATGAAGGCTTCGTCAAGCCCGAAATCGTCGCGCCGGGCGGCCACATCATGGCCTCGATGGAAGGCACTGACAAGATTGCGACGGATTACCCGGACTTCTACCTGGGCGCGAATTTCTTCCAGATGTCGGGTACCTCGCAGGCAACCGCTGTCGTCAGCGGCATCGCGGCACTGATACTGCAGATGGAGCCCGGAATTTCTCCCGACGCCGTCAAATGCAAGATCATGAAAGGTGCGCGCCCCGCTCTGGATGAAAATGGCAATCTTGCTTATAGTATTTTTCAGCAGGGCGCGGGCATGGTCAATGCTCACGACGCCGTGTTTGACTGGACCCACGACTGCGCCAATAACGGTCTCGATATCGAAGCCGATATCGCCGGCACGAAACACTTCGGTGGTCGCGCCAACCAGGACGCAAACGGCAACTACTACCTGATGGGCCTCGACGGCTACCTCTGGAGCAACAGTGGCGTCGACAGCAATGGCTATCTTTGGTCGAATGGCTATCTCTGGAGCAACGGCTATCTCTGGGCCGACGGCTACCTGTGGACGGACGGCAGAGTTGATGCGAACGGCTACCTCTGGTCGGACGGCTACCTCTGGTCGAATGGCTACCTGTGGACCAACGGCTACCTCTGGACCAATGGTTACCTGTGGACCAACGGGCTGACCGAGACGATGTCGATCAACACCTGGGTTGACCAGGAGTAAGACGATGCTCGTGGAACGTGACAAGGATGTTGCGGTCTCTCCAGACCTGTATAGCGCCAGCCTCGGCACAGCGCTGCTCGTAACCAAGAACTCGAGACAGCTATCCTGGGGCAAGCGCTGGCTTTCCCGAGCAGGATTTGACGTCAAGAGCGCCGCGAACGTCGACGATACCTTGAGACATATTGCCGACCTGCGTCCCTCAGTCGTCATTGTTGACGCCCGCATACGCGATGTTACGGGCCGTCGCCTGTACGAACTAGTCCTCGAAAAGCGCCGCGACAATGCGAAAGTCTTCGTACTCTGCAATTCGGCACGCGATATGAATGAGGTCGCCAGGCACGAGCAAGCGGAAATCCTGCGCAAGCCATTCAATTGGCAACTTTTTTCGCAACGGATCATGCGCGCGGCAGCAACGCACAATATGCAACAGGAACTCGAGCACGCTCACAAAGCACTGACCGAGGCCAAGCTCGACGCCACCAGCGCACAACGTCATGTACTCCTGATGCGCGGCATAGACTCATTAACCGGCCTACCCGGACGAGAACGATTCGTCAGCCACATTTCACGTCTGAAAGGCGACTCCGAAGAAGACAGCAACCCGGCCGTCCTCGTAATCGGCATCGACCGTTTCGACCTGATCAACGACGCCGCAGGCCACGCAATCGGCAACCAGGTGTTGCGCGAGTTCGCAGAGCGTTTGCACGCGCTGCTGGAGAAGAACGACCTTCTGAGCGAGTCTGAAACGACAACATTGACCGCAACCGCAGGCCGCGTTGCGGGCGTCCGCTTTGGCTTGTTGCTTTCGCTTACCAACGCCAACGAAATACAGCGCATTGCAAGTGCGATTGGCAGTAACTTTGAGCACCCGTTCGAGATTGACGGTCAGAGTATCTACCTGTCGATCACGATGGGAGCGGCACGCATGATCGACGACCGCGCGCCAGCGTGTAATCTCCTGGGTCTCGCCGAGCAGGCGCTCGGGGAGGCGCGCACCGAGAACATTCCCCTCAAGTTTTTTGACGCCGCCTCTACCAACCTGCACGCACGTTCGCTCATGCTCGAGGATACGTTTCATGCCGCACTGCAGCGGGGGCAGCTTACGCTTGTTTACCAGCCCATCATGGACTGGCACGGTCGCAGCGTTGTTGCGGCCGAAGCGCTGTTGCGATGGAATCATCCAGAGGCCGGTGAGATCTCGCCAGATGAATTCATGCGAATTGCCGAGCGGTCCGACCTGGTTGCCGATATTAACGAATTCGTGATCGCAGAGGTCGTTCGTCAGGCTGCAGAGTGGGCCGAAACCTCCGACGCACCGAGTCGAATTGCTGTTAACGTGTCGCACGCACAGCTTATTTCCGGAAACCTGGTTGAACTGATCCAGGAATCTCTCGCAAAACACGCCGTCGCTGCAGAACAACTACAGGTCGAGGTCTGCGAGAGCGATCTGCTGAACAGGAGCGAGGGAGTATTCGACGTAATCCATCAGCTCAAGGGTCTCGGTGTGCGAATTGTCATCGACCAGTTTGGCACCGGTGCATTCTCTATCGCTCTGCTGGAGGAGTTGCCTCTGGATGCCGTAAAAATCGAACGCCGACGTGTCAGTGGATCGCGCCGGGACCGGCGCTCCGATGCGATCGGGGCTGGAATAGTCGCTATTGCCAGGAGGCTCGACTTATCCGTCACGGCCGTCGGCGTGGAATCAAGTGCCCAGATCCAGCGGCTGCGCAACTGGGGCTGCGACGAATTTCAGGGTAATTTCTTCTCGCCGCCAGTCGCAGCGTCAGAGATGCTCAGCGTTGCAATACCTGGCGTCAAAGAGCAGTTTCGCCGCGCGGCAGGCGTCCGGGCCACGGATTCTGGCGTATTTGGCTCGGATGTGAGAACTGAATCACGCCCTTTGACCGCCTAATCCTTTTTAATTTCATTTACTTATGGTCCGGCGAAGTATGAATGCGACGCTTCATGAGCACGCCACAACTCCTCCCGGTAGCGAATACATCAATATTTCGCGCTGACGGCATTGGTATGGTCACGTGTGCTGCTGCCGCAAAGGCCACGGCATTCTCGATCCTGCTGCTCCTGACGGCCATTCTTCTCGGCACACATTCCACCGCCCAAGCATCGACACTTTCCCGGCAATCGCATCCGATGCACTTCGTGCAGTACGATCGCGACGACGGACTGTCACAAAGTGCTGTCAACCGAATCGTCCAGGATACGTCAGGATTCATGTGGTTCGCGACCGAGAGCGGCCTGAACCGCTTCGACGGTTACGACTTTACGGTCTACCGCCGAGGACGCGGCAAGCTCGACACGATGTCAAATGATTTCATCACCGACATCTCGGTGGATGAGACCGGCGATCTCTGGATTTCGACCGACGGCGGCGGCCTCGTTCACCACGACGACAATCCGGTCGATCGAGACATTTATCGTAATGATCCAGCGAATCCCGATTCATTAATCGACGACAACTTGCGCCGGGTACTGGCCGATCCGCGCGGCTGGATCTGGGTGGGCACAATGCGGCATGGCCTGAGTCGATTGGATCCGGCCAGCGGTGAGATCGTCGTTTACCGCCACGATGACAGCGATGCGGCTTCGCTGAGTGATGACCGCGTTTATGCGCTGTGGCTCGACGCCGACGGTATCCTCTGGATTGGTACGGGCGCAGGGCTCGATCGCCTCGACCCTGAAACGGGCGACATACGCCGCTATCAGCTTGGAACTTCTGACAATAAATTTGCCGGCGGTGATCGCATCCTGGCTATCCGGCGCGACAGCCGCGGCGCCCTGTGGATAGGATCGGCGCAGCACGGCCTCGCGCGATTTAATGAGGCGGACGGCAAACTCGACGTATACCGTCATGATGAGGATGATTCTCGCGCGCTCGCCAGTGACCGAGTGGAGGTCATTTACGAGGACTCGGCCGAGCGCCTATGGATTGGCACCAACAATGGCCTCAACCTGATGAACGACGAGCGCAGCTCGTTCACGCGCTATCGAAACGACCCAACCGACCCGACCAGCCTAAGCGACAGCTATGTAATTTCGATATTCGAAGATGCCGGCGGTGTGCTGTGGTTTGGTACGAAAACAGGCGGCATCAACAAGTGGAATTCACGGTCTTGGTTGTTCGGTCACGTACGCCCAAAGTCGAACAGCAACGAAGACAATCACACACCAAAAATTACTTCATTCACTCGCGATCAACAGCGACAACTCTGGGTCGGCAGTTTCGGCAGCGGCATCCTTGTACTCGACCCGGAACTCGAACAGAAAACACAGATTCGAAAACGCACAGACGGCCAGGGCGGGCTCAGCGACGACGTTGTCATGACGATGCTGACCGACACCGACGGACATATCTGGGCCGGAACGATGCACGGCGGTCTGAATCGAATCGACCCGACGACGGGCGAAATTTCGGTTTACAGGCATGACCCCGGTAATCCGCGGAGCCTCCCTGCAAACGGCATCATGTCACTTTACGCTGCAAAAGACGGCACGATCTGGATTGGGACGTTTGGCGGCGGTGTCAGCCGCTACGACCGCGACACAAACGACTTCGTCAATTACCAGCATAAACCGGATGTGCCAACATCGTTATCGAACCCCAATGCGACTGCAATCATCGAGGATGCCGACAGCGTGCTCTGGGTCGCGACCAGCGGAGGCGGTCTTAACCGGCTGACTTCAGACGGCGACTGGGTGCACTACCTTAACGATCCGACAGACGACACCAGTTTGAGCGGCAACGCCGCTTACTCACTGCATGTCGACCGGGCCGGCAGACTTTGGGTGGGCACACGTTCCGGGCTGAACCTTTTTGTGCCGCACGACGACGGACAGGTCGGTGGCGGGAGTTTTCAAACCGTCACACAGAGCGACGGGCTCCCCAATGAAGCGATCTACGGCATACTCTCCGATTCAGAAGGCAAGCTCTGGCTAAGTACGAATTATGGCATCAGCCGTTACGATCCCGAGAATGGCAATATCCGCAATTTTCACCTGAGCGACGGCCTGCAGGGCGAAGAATTCAATTTCGGCGCTTACTTCGCAGACGATGAGGGCATGCTGTTCTTTGGCGGTCACAATGGTTTCAACGCCTTCGATCCAGGCAGCCTCACGTTCGAGTCTGAACCACCGAGAGTTGTTCTTACAGGCATAAGCAAATTCAACGAACCGGCCTATTCGGGTGTGGCCTTCGAAACCCTGACCGATATCGACCTCGAGTATACGGACGACATGGTGACTTTCACTTTCGCGACAGTCGACTACACGGCGCCGGCGCTAAATCGTTATGCGTACAAGCTTGAAGGATTCGACCGCGACTGGGTCGAGGCTGGCGTCAACCGGCGCGCAACCTACACCGACCTGTCCGGCGGTCGTTACGAATTTCATGTCAAGGGCGCGAACAGCGACGGCGTCTGGAGTGAATCCGACCTTGCACTGGCAGTCCATGTCGAGCAGCCGCCGTGGTTCAGGCCATGGGCTTTTGTCCTCTATTTTCTTGCCGCTCTAGGTGCCGTGTACCTGCTGTATCGAATTCACGCGCGCAAGCTTGCTCGCGAAGCGGACTACAGCCGACGTCTAGAGTCGGAAGTCCGCGACCGAACCAGCGAACTCGCGGACAGTAATTCCGAACTGCACGATGCTAACGACAGACTGCGCGAGGCGAGCCTGACAGATGCGCTCACTGGATTACGCAACCGACGCTACCTGTTCGAGGAAGTTCTTAAAGACGTCGAACTCGTGCGCCGCAAGCACGATCCGCGGTATGCAGAGTCAATCGAAAAGAACGACATGGTCTTTATCATGGTCGACCTCGACAAGTTCAAGCCGATCAATGACAACTGCGGACATCTTGCCGGCGACCTTGTTCTGCTGCAAGTTCGCGATGTCCTTCAATCCGTTTGCCGCACGTCAGACATCGTGATTCGTTGGGGCGGAGACGAATTCCTGATTGTGGGCCGGGAAGCGACTCACAGCGATGCCAGCGGGCTTGTTGAACGTCTGCGCGCGCAGATTGCGCAGACCGTTTTCTCAGTCGGCAACGGCCAGGTGGTTCGAACGACCTGTTCGATCGGATTCGCAAGCTTTCCATTCATACACGGTGCTACCGACCTCCTCAACTGGGAGCAGGTTCTGGGCGTGGCTGACGCTGCGATGTACCGGGCGAAGCAGGAACGCAATGCTTGGGTCGGCATTCATGGAATATCGTGGCAACGCTCATCGGATAGCCTGTATCAGGCGCTACAGTCGAATCTCGACGGGCTCCTTGACGACGGCTGTGTACGAATAGAACAATCGCGGTCGGTCAGCCAGACGAAGACAGCCTGAGCGATGCGGCGAATTCCGGGAGTTGGCGCCTTTCGCGGCCATGTACGACGCCGGATCTTTGGCCTGTTCCTGCTGGTTGGACTGTTGCCAATGTTGCTAATGGCGTACCTGTCCTATGCCAAAATTACTGAGGGATTGCGGCGAGAAACATTGGCTAGCTTGCGCGAAAATGCCAAGTCTATCGGCATGCGCATCGGCGAAAACCTGAATGATGTATCGGGTACCGCGCAGTTGATCGCGCGCGCCGCAAACGAAAACCCTGAACATCTACGCGCTACAATTCGTGGATCAACGAATCACTTCGAAGCGATCTGGAAAATCGCGCCTGACAATCGCGTAACGCCCCTGCACGGCACCGCATTCGTGGATTTCGACGACAACGCGATCGATAGGACTCAGCTTTCCAATAGTCGAAGCCAGCTAATTCTAAGCAATGATTCTGCCGCACCCGCCTGGCTGCTTGTAACGCTCGCCGATCGCGACGACGACGCGGCGGGCATTATCGCGTTTCGTATGTCCGCGGGAGCGGTATGGGCGCCGCAAGAATACCTGCCCCATCAATCTCAATATTGCATTTACAAGAGCGGCGGACAGCTGCTCTTTTGCTCCAGTGGTGCCGGCGAGTCAGGTACATTACGGATCGCTGATCTGGATGACGACAGCAAGTCGGCGCTCATTGAATGGCAAAACGACGGTGTTGATATGCTCTCGGCACTCTGGCAGTTACCGTTTTTGGGACGGATTGCGTTCGATTCTGTCGACGTCGTCGTTACCGTGAACCGGGAACACATATTTGGAATTGTGCGAGAGTTACGGGCCGTCTTTCCTCTGGTCGTAGGGCTGGCCGCGGTCCTCATCGCTTTTTTCAGTTTCCGGATCGTGCACAAAAACCTTGTTCCTGTACAGCTATTGAAAAATGCGGCTGAAGAATTCGCGGGTGGCGACCTCAACGTGCGCGTGAATATTCAGACGGGCGACGAATTCCAGCAGCTTGGGCATGCTTTCAACGACATGGCAACCAGTTTGAGTCAGCAATTGAGCCTGTTGCGCACAATGTCGGACGTCGACCGGCTGATAATGTTACTAGCATCGGTCGACGAAATTTGTGGAGTCGTGCTGTCACACTTAAGTACACAGCTCGGTGGCCAGCCGTGCGCAATTATCCTGCGAACAGAAGACGAGTCGGCCCGGGCGAAACTGTTAGTCTGGAAAAATCAGCAGCTCGAAAACGAACTGATCATTTTCGATCCGCATTTGACGCAGAGAGTCAGGCCGAACATGGGCGACGACTGGTATGGGCGGCAAGATCTGGCAGCGCCGTTGCGCAAGCACTACGAAAATGCCGGCTTCCGGCATTTCCGTGACATACCGGTCTCGTTCGATGCCCATTCACGTGGGGTCATCGTACTCGGAACAAGAAACAAGGATGCAGCAATTGCCACGGCTATCCGGCATTGCGAGAATCTCTCGCAACGCATCGCAGTAGGCGTGTCGAACGCCGAAAGAGAGCAGGCCCTCTACCAGAAAACACACTATGACAACCTGACCCGATTGCCTAACCGTGCGCTGCTTGAAGACCGGCTCGGGCAGGCAATTTCCACGTCGCAGCACTCGAATAAAACCGGCGCGTTGTTATTGCTTGATCTGGATCACTTCAAGAAGATCAACGATCTTTTCGGTCATTCGACGGGCGACCTGATCCTTGGGCGGGTTGCAGTTCGGCTCCTTGCCGAAGCGCGGGAGAAATACACCGTCGCAAGGCTCGGAGATGATGAGTTTGCCGTAGTTATGCCGGAAATTGAGACTGCCGATGACGCCGGTGATTTTGCGTTAAGACTCCTGTCACGACTGGCGCAGAAATTTGAAGCCAACGGTAATGAACACTTTATCGGTGCCAGCATTGGGATCGCGGTATTCCCGGATGATGGCGATGTTAATGAAGTTCTGATTCGAAACGCGGACGCTGCCCTCAATCGTGTAAAGAGCGCTGGACGCGGCAAGTTCGAATACTTCAGCAAGCAGCTCAACGAAGTGAGCCGACGCAGACTGACGCTCGAACGCGGACTGCACACCGCGATCGAAGCGGGGGAACTGCAATTACATTACCAACCGCAGTTTGACCTGTCCGATGGCAAGTTGCATGGGGCCGAGGCCCTGTTGCGATGGCGAAGTCGAACGCTGGGCGATATTTCGCCAGCCGAATTCATTCCGATCGCCGAGCAGACTGATCTGATTTTTGAAATCAGCAACTGGGTACTGGACCGGGCATGCCAGGATATTCGGCATTTCGCCGATCAAGGGATCGATTGCAAAACCATTTCGATCAACGTGTCCGGCCGCCAGCTTCAGGATTATAGACTGATATCGATGGTGAGTGACGCGCTCACCAGGCACGATGTCAATCCCGGCATGATCAAGCTGGAAATTACGGAGACGGCGATCGCAAATAACTTAGACGTTGCTTTAGATGCATTGAAACATTTGCGTGACCGGGGCGTTGCGATCGCGATGGATGATTTCGGCACGGGATTTTCGTCTCTCAGCTACCTTACCGAATTACCGTTCGATTATCTCAAGATCGATCAGTCATTCGTGCGCGCCATCGGCAACAACAAGAATGCGAACAACATTTGCCGTGCCATCATCACGATGGCCCACGAGCTCGAAAAGACTATCATTGCCGAGGGCATCGAGACTCGCGCAGAGGAAGCATTCATGAAGAATTACCGCGTACACGTGGGACAGGGCTACCTGTACAGCAAACCGCTGCCGCTCAAGGATTTTCGCCGCCTGATAGAATCTCACGGCAAGGAACGTAAGCTCCGCACAGCATTGCAGGCAATCTAGCCAACACCGGGTCAGGATGACCTGGTAACTGGTCAACGGCTTACCAGTCGGACTAGTAGCGAGGAAATAATTAGCTTGAATGGCCGTGACGGGTTATGGCTAACTGCCTTGCCTAACTCGTTGAGAGCCGATCATGGACGCAAACTCCCTGAAATATCGTGTCAACCTTGCCAGTTCGAGTCTGGCAACCGCACTCCGAACGGGCGTTGGCATTACCGCTAATCCGGCCGCAAAAAAACCAGCCAAGTTGCTGCAACTTTATGAGTTCGAAGGCTGCCCTTACTGCCGCATCGTGCGTGAAGCGCTAACGGAACTGGATCTGGACGCCATGATTTATCCCTGCCCCAAGGGCGGCAAGCGCTTCCGGCCTCGGGCCATCAAGTTGGGCGGCAAGGCGCAGTTCCCGCTGCTCGTCGATCCCAATAACGGCGAACAAATGTACGAGTCAATGGACATCATTGCCTATCTTTTTGAAACCTATGGGGAGCGTCCATTGCCATTGAAATGGCGCGTCGGGCCGTTGCAAAAATTCGGCTCAACCATCACCGGCATCGCTCGGGGCATGGGTGGGATGCGAGCACGGCCCTCCAAACGCCCGGCCAAGCCTCTGCAGCTGTACAGCTTCGAATCCAGCCCGTTTGCACGCCTGGTCAGGGACCTTCTCTGTGAACTCGAGATTCCCTATGTTCTGCGTTCGGCCGGACGAACTCGTGTGTCGGACTGGGTACCGCCAGCTATGCGCGATTCATTGAACATGCAGTCCGATCCCGATCAAGAGAATCGCAAAGCGTTGTTGAAGCGCGCTGGCCGGGTCTCGATTCCGTACCTCGTGGACCCGAACACTGGAATGGAGATGGCCGAGTCTGAGGACATTATTCGGTACCTGACGGAGACCTACGCGACCTCCTGATATGAGAAAGGTCGGCTGAGGATCCCTTTGGCCGAAAAATCAATTGTTCAGAAAGCTGGTACCGTAATCCATCGGTGACAATCCAAGATGCGCCGCGATGGTCTGCCCAATGTCGGCAAAGGTGTCGCGCAGGCCGAGAGACCCCGGTTTGATACCTGCACCGTAAGCGAGGACCGGAATGTTCTCCCTCGTGTGGTCGCTGCCCGGCCAGGTCGGGTCGCAGCCGTGGTCTGCACACAGAACCAGCAGGTCGTCATCCTGCATTTGCTGCATCAACTCGGGCAAACGCCGGTCGAAATACTCCAGTGCAGCAGCATAGCCTTCGACGTTACGACGATGCCCGTACAGCATGTCGAAGTCGACGAAATTCGTGAATATGATGGAGCTGTCGCCGGCCTCTTTCATCGCGTCCAACGTTGCGTCGAACAGTGCTTCGTTTCCCGTTGCCTTTATTTTCTTCGTGATTCCACTGTGCGCGTAGATATCGGCGATCTTCCCGATGCTGTATACCTCGCCGCCACTTTCAACGAGCTTGTCGAGCACCGTCGGTGCGTGCGGAGGCGTCGTCAGGTCACGTCGATTGCCCGTGCGCACGTAGCTGTCGGGACCGTCACCGACGAATGGTCGCGCGATGATTCGTCCAATGTTGTACTTGTCAACGAGCTCGCGTGCTATGTCGCACAGGTCATAAAGTCTTTGTAAGCCAAACGCCTCTTCATGGCAGGCAATCTGAAATACGCTGTCGGCCGAGGTATAGACGATCGGCTTGCCCGTGCGAACATGCTCGTCGCCGAGTTCAGCAATAATCGTAGTACCGGAGGAATGGCAGTTGCCGAGTACGCCCGGCAAATCCGCCCTGGCAATGAGTTCTTCGAGCATCTCGGGTGGAAACGTGTCCGTTTTGCGAGTGAAGTATCCCCAATCGAATAACACCGGGACGCCGGCGATCTCCCAGTGACCGCTGGGCGTATCCTTACCGCTCGAGAGTTCGGCCGCGTGACCGTACGCGCCAATAATTTCGACATTTTGCTCGACACCTGCCGGAAATTTACCCGTGCTCTCTTTGCTGGCATGCATGAGACCCAGTTTCGAGAGATTGGGGAGCTGCAACGGACCGTCGGCTGATTTTGCGCGCACGCGTGCGATGTTGCCGAGCGTGTCGGATCCGACATCGCCAAACTTGTCTGCATCAGCCGTCGCGCCGATACCGAAAGAATCAAGTACGAGGATTATTGCCCTTGCCATACATCACAATGTATCACGGCTTAATGATGCGCTGGCGTCTGCGGCTCCATCGTGCTTTCACCGTAATATTCGACGCGCGT
The DNA here is from genome assembly GCA_947259145.1 of uncultured Woeseiaceae bacterium. Lineage (GTDB taxonomy): Bacteria > Pseudomonadota > Gammaproteobacteria > Steroidobacterales > Woeseiaceae > UBA1847. The sequence goes on along the minus strand of CAMYLB010000301.1, from coordinate 956 downwards.
GTCTTCGATGTAAAGGCCCTCGTAAGACATCAACCAAATGAGCACGAGTAGGGCAATTGGCGGTCCCAGGATGGCGAGCTTCAGCGCAAGCCGCTCCCATTTCATGTGCATGAAAATCGCGACAATAAACCCGGCCTTCACAAACATGAAAATCAGAATCAAAGTCCAGCGCAGTGCACCCTGAAACTGCATGTAGTCCACCATGTAGGAAAAGAAACTGACCACGAATAGCAGTCCCCAGATCCAGAAATAGACGCTGAGAGGGTGTTGCTGTGCTTCTTCCGCCATAGCCAAAGACTCCTGAGGTCCCTTACCAGAGATAGAAAAATGCGAAAATGAATACCCAGACGAGATCGACGAAGTGCCAATACAGGCCCGTGATTTCGACGATCTCATAGTTGCCGCCATGCTTTTCGTAAAAACCGTTTTTGACCCTGAACGCTATGACCAAAAGATAAATAACGCCGGCCGATACATGCATGCCGTGAAAGCCCGTGATCATGAAGAAACTCGAACCGAATTGTGCGGCGCCGAACGGGTTACCCCAGGGACGAACGCCTTCCGATATCAGCTTCGTCCACTCGAAAGCCTGCATGCCCACGAAAGACGCGCCGAGGACAGCCGTCGCGACCATGAGCCAGAAGGTCTTGTTGCGGTCCTTGCGGTAGCCCATGTTCACGGCCATCGCCATGGTGCCGGATGAGGTGATCAGGATAAACGTCATGATCGCGATCAGCACCAGCGGGATTGAAGTGCCGAACAGGGTCAGTGCAAATACTTCGCTGGGGATCGGCCACGGATCCGTCGAGGAGATCCGCACGGACATATAGCTGACCAGGAAACAGCTGAAAATAAAGGTATCGCTGAGCAGGAATATCCACATCATGGCCTTGCCCCAGGGCACGCCGAAGACCTGCTTGTCTCGCGAGAAATCGTCCGCTACGCCCTTTGTGCCA